>JBKDBK010000117.1:0-21081 GCA_046315175.1 Opitutia bacterium
GATCTCCCGCCGCGCCGCGGCCTCGGAGCGAATCACGCGCACGCCGCCGGCCGCCCGGTCGCCCGTCGCCAGCTCGTGGGCCAGCTTGCACAGGAGCTGCGTCGGGGCCATGCCGATCGAGACCGTGATGCCCGTGCGGGCCCGCACGTCCTCGCGGATGCGGCGCCCGAGGGCGAGCGCCTCGGCGTCCGGCATCGCGGGAAAGCCCATGAAGGCCTCGTCGACGGAGTAGATCTCGATGTCCCTCGCGTGCGCGGCCAGCGCCTCCATCACGCGCTCGGAGAAGTCGCCGTAGAGGGCGAAGTTGGACGAGGCCACGTGCACGCCGTGCGCCTCGCAGAGGCGGCGCACCTGGAAGAAGGGCGCGCCCATCGGCACCCCCAGCGCCTTGGCCTCGGCGGACCGCGCGACGACGCAGCCGTCGTTGTTCGACAGCACCACGATCGGCACCCCCTCCAGCGCCGGGTTGAGCGCCCGCTCGCACGAGGCGTAGAAGTTGTTGCAGTCGGCGAGCGCGCGGAGCATCGGGCTCAGGCCATGCGGCGCACAACCGCCACGACCACGCCCCAGACCGAGAAGCCCTCGTCCGGCACCGGCACCGCCGGGTAGCGCGGGTTCGCCGCCCGCAGCTCCCAGCCCGCGCGCCCGCGGGCGAGCCGCTTCACCGTCAGCTCGCCGCCGAGGGCCGCGACGACCACCGCGCCCTCGCCGGCCTTGGCCGATCGGTCGACCGCGATCAGGTCGCCGTCAAGGATGCCGGCCCCGGACATCGAGTCGCCCTCCACCCGGAGGAAGAACGTCGAGCCCGGCCGCCGGACAAGGTGGGCGTTGAGGTCGATCCGGCGCTCGAGATGGTCGTCGGCCGGCGAGGGGAAGCCCGCCGCGATGCGGCAGGCGAGCAGCGGGAGCTCCGCCTCGGCGGCCGCCGCGTCGGCCTGGCCGACTTCATAGGCCCGTGACATATGAACATTTGTTCACAAACCCTGCCCGAGGTCAAGACCTCAGGGCTCAGCGCAGGCGCTCAAGCCGAAGGCCCGCCAGGTCGACCCGGGCCTCCCCGGCCTCGCCGCGAAGCTCGAGCACCAGGGTGGCGTCGCCCGGCCCGACCTCCAGGGTCGCCACGTGGCTGCGCCAAGGGCCGTCGGCCGAAAGCGCGGGATAGGACTCGGGATCCGCGCCCGACAGCCGGGCTCGGAACGCGGCCCCCTTCAGCCCGGCGCAGGCGACCGTCGCCGAGAGGCGGTAGGCGCCGGGCTCGAGCGAAAGCGGCAGGCGCGCGTCCGCGCGACCGCCCGACACCCGGAGCGTCAGCGCGCGCCGCCCCTCCGACTCGCCCTCGCGCGACTCGCCGCCCGCCGCCGAGCACGCCCACGCGTAGGCGCCGAGGTCGACCGGACCCCGCCCGGGCGCGGCGAGGCGCTCGACGTCGGCGAACTGCGCGCGCGCCACGTCGAGCCTCGCGCGGAGCTTGCGGAGGAACTCGCGAGCCCGCCCCTCGAAGGCCGCGCCCTCGGCGGGATCCAGCGCCGCGATCCCGCGACCGAGTTCCGCCGCCTTCGCCTCGGCGCGGGCCGGCCAATCGGCGTCGCGGAAGAAGCGGGCGTAGGTGGCGACCGCCTCGCGCCGGAAACGCTCGCGGATGCGCGACTCGGGGGGCAGCGACCAGAGCGCGCGCGCGACCGCGGTCTCGGAGGCGCCGGGATAGAGGGGGGCGACGGCGGGCACGGAGAGGACATAGCCCCTGACATGGCTCTGGCCCCAGGCGTCGACGCCGAGGAGGTTGTCCATCCCGTGGAAGACAAAGCCGAACCGCCCCGTCGCCGGGTCGTGGTAGGCCCGGTAGTTGTTCGCCCGGTACGAGTAGCCGTCCATGTGGACGAGGAGGTTCTCCACCGCCAGGTGCCGCAGGTAGCCGTCGATGTCCAGGATGCGTCCGAGCCGCGCCTCCCGCCGCGCGGCATCGGGCTCCGCCAGGGCCGCGGCGAACTCCGCCAGCGCCGCCTTGCCGCCGGGACTCCCAAGGTCCTCCTCAAGGCCGGGATGGATGTCGTTGTGCAGGCCGCCGTCGAACAGCGCGCCCTCGCCCGATCGGTGGAAGCCGGCGAGGAACTCCCGGTCGAAGCCCTCCTTCAGCACATAGACGCCGCGGGCGGCGCCGTTGACGGACAGCAGGACGAGGGCGCAGCGCGAGGCCGGCACGCCGGCGTGCCTCGCCATCATGCCGCCGATCAGCTCGTTGAGATAGGTGTCATCCTGGGCCGAGTTGTTGAGCTGGAAAACGTCCATGCCCCGGTAGCGCTGGCCGGGGATTTCCCGACCCAGCCGCAGCGAGAATCCCGGCCGGGGGTCGTCGATCGGGCGAAAGCTGCTGTTGCCCTTGAGCCTCAGCCCGACCTTCTCCCAGCGACCCAGTCCCGGCTCGGCCAGGACGACGTCCACCCGCTCGCGAGGCCGCTCCCGGAGCGCGGCCACGCCCTCGGGCGGTATCCGCAGCTCGAGCCGCACGACCTTGCCCTCGAAAAGGGCCTTCCGACCGGCATCGGCGACAAGCGAATCCGGGGCCAGGCAAGCCAACGCGGACATCGCGAGAGCGCGCGGGAGCATGCCCGGAAGCATGCCCGGGCTGAAGCGGCTTGCCAGCCCCAATCCGGCCGCGCTCAGCTGACCGTCAGGGCGGTGACCTCGGCGCGGATCTTCTCGGCGAGGGCCGTCGAGAGGTAGCGCTCGGAAGGGCTGCAGGCGATGGTCACGATCCGCTTGCCCGCGTACTCCGGCCGGCGCGCCAGCTGGAGCGCCGCCCAGATGTTGGCCCCGGAGGAGATGCCCACCGCGAGGCCCTCGCGGGCCGAGACGTCCTGCGCCGTCGCGAAGGCGTCCTCGTTGGTGACCTGGATGACCTCGTCGACGAGCGACGTGTCGAGGTTCTTGGGAACGAAGCCGGCGCCGATGCCCTGGATCTTGTGGGGAGCCGGGGCGGGAGCCTGACCCGCGAGCGTCTGGGTGATGACGGGGCTGGCGGAAGGCTCGACCGCGATGGCGCGGAAGGAGGGGTTGCGCCCCTTGATGACCGAGGCGACGCCCGTCAGCGTCCCGCCCGTGCCCACGCCGGCCACGATGGCGTCGACCTTGCCCTCGGTGTCGGCCCAGATCTCCTCGGCCGTCGTGCGGCGGTGGATCTCGGGGTTCGCGGGGTTCTCGAACTGCATCGGCATGTGGGCCTTGTCGCCCATCTCGTCGCGGATGGCCGTGGCGCGCTCAATCGCGCCGCGCATGCCCTTGGCCCCGGGCGTCAGGACAATCTCGGCGCCCAGCAGGCGCAGGAGGACGCGCCGCTCGACCGACATCGTCTCGGGCATCGTCAGGATGCAGCGATAGCCGCGGGCGGCGGCGACAAACGCCAGGGCGATGCCCGTGTTGCCCGAGGTCGGCTCGACGATCGTGCCGCCGGGCTTCAGGCGGCCGGAATCCTCCGCGGCCTTCACCATCGCCCAGCCAATGCGGTCCTTCACCGAGGAAAGCGGGTTGAAGAACTCGAGCTTGACCAAGACCTCGGCCTTGAGGCCCTCGCTCAACCGATTCAGGCGAACCAGGGGAGTCCGGCCAACGGTTTCCAAAACGCTTTTGTAGATAGGCATGTCGTTAAGTTGGGTAGATGAGTAATGTATAAAGGAATAGGAACTCCTGAGGCAAGAAAAAACCCGCCGTGTCAGGCGGGTTGCAAACCGGTCAGCGCCGGCGAGGGGGTGGGGGGGACGAGGGCGGGCGATTGGTCTCGCGCAGCCGGAAGGTGATCATCGCCGTGGTGAGGTCGGCGGTGTTCATCTCGACCTTCACGCGGTCGCCGGGGTTGATGCGGATGTAGTTCTTGCGGAGCTTGCCGGAGATGCGCCCCAGGACCACGTGCTTGTTGGCGAGCTCGATGCGGAACATGGTGCCGGGGAGCACCTGCAGGATTTTGCCTTCGAGCTCGAGAATCTGGCCTTGTGACATTGGACGAAAGCCACGGCCAAAGGCCTGCGGAGTCAAGGGGCTTAAAGGGCGGGAGGGGCGGGCCGAACTCTCATCTGGCTCGTCCTGACCCAACCTCCCACCCTAGCCTCGACCCGCATCCATGGAACCCTGGGCCCCCTGTCCCTTTGAGAAGCTCCACCCGTCGCAGCTCAACCGCGACGACGCCTTCCACATGGCCCTGGCCTTCAACCTGGCCGTCGACGCCTGGCGCGCGAACGAGGTGCCCATCGGGGCTATCGTCGTCTGCGGGGGCGAGGTCGTCGGGGCCGCGCACAACGAGATCAAGCGCACGGGCGACCCGACGGCGCACGCCGAGGTGCTGGCCATCACCCAGGCCGCCTCGCGCATCGGCGACTGGCGCCTCAACGCCTGCTCGCTCTACGTCACAAAGGAGCCCTGCCCCATGTGCGCGGGCGCCTGCATCATGAGCCGCGTGGGCCGGGTTGTCTGGGGCTGCCACGACCCCAAGATGGGGTGTCTTGGCGGCGCCATCGGCCTACACGAGGTCAAGGGCCTGGTCCACCGGGTCGCCGTCCAGGGCGGCGTCCTGGAGCAACCCTGCCGGGAAATTCTCCAGGCCTATTTCGCCCTCAAGCGGGAGGAGTCTCCGGGGGCGGCTTGACTCCGCCCGGGTCGCCGCTCCCTTCGTGTCATGCGTCGCCGCATGTTCCTGCGACAAGCCGCCCTCGGGCTCGCCTCCACCGCGCTCGCCCCCCGGCTCCTCGCCCAAACCCCTTCATCCACCACCATGAGCTACACCCTCGCCCCCCTGCCCTACCCCCACGCCGCGCTCGAGCCCCACATCGACGCGCAGACCATGGAGATCCACCACGGCAAGCACCACAACGCCTACGTGACCAACCTCAACGCCGCCCTCGCCAAGGAGCCCGGCTTCAAGGCCCCGGCCGCCGTCGAGGAGCTCATCGCCGATCTCTCCAAGGTCCCCGAGTCCATCCGCACCGCCGTGCGCAACAATGCCGGCGGCCACGCCAACCACGCCTTCTTCTGGAACCTCCTGTCGCCCAGCGGCGGCGGCCAGCCCGTCGGGGCCCTCGGCGCCGCCATCCAGTCGTCCTTCGGCGGGCTCGACGGCGACAGCGGCCTGAAGGCGAAGTTCAAGGCCGCGGCCACCGGACGCTTCGGCTCCGGATGGGCCTGGCTCATCGTCAAGGCCGACAAGTCGCTCGCCGTGACCTCGACCCCCAACCAGGACAGCCCGCTGATGAAGGGCGTCGCCGAGGTCAACGGCACGCCCATCCTCGCCCTCGACGTCTGGGAACACGCCTACTACCTCCGCTACCAGAACCGCCGGCCCGACTACGTCGACGCCTTCTGGAACCTCGTCGACTGGAAGAAGGCCGACGCCCTCTACGCCGCCGCCACCCGCTGAGTCCGGCCCGGCCGGTCGACAGGGGCTGCCCGCCACGCGGGCAGCCCCCTTTTCTTGCCAAACAGCCCAGGCTGCCCCAAGGTGAGGTCGTGTCCGTCCGGCTCTCCATCCTCGCCCTAAGCCTGTTGGCAGGGTCGGACGCGCTTGGTCAGCAAAAGCCCCCGGCACCCAAGCTGACGGGATACCGGGTCACGGCGGAGGGCGGAGTCGAGGGCACACGGACCATCCGCTACGACGAGACGGGCAAGCCGCTTGACGGCCAGTCGGCCCCCGCCCCCCTTCGCCCGGTTCCCGCCGCTGTCGGACCGTCCGCTCGCTCGACCCCCGCGCCCGCCGCAAACCAGGCAGCGGCGTCCGCGGCCGGCGAGCCGCGCGGACTCCGCACCGCCGACGGTCGGCCGCTCCCCTTCAGCGTCACGCAGTCCACCGGCGGCAAGACCGTCGACGAGTCGGTCGACGCCGACTCCGCCCTCCGCGAGTTCGGGCGGCCCAACGACCTCCTCAGCCAGCGCTTCCCCACCAACCAAGTCGACCTCACCCTCGACGACCGCTTCTCAACCTCCCGCACCGTCACGCTCGGAACCTGGGGCGCGAGCTTCAGCTCGCTGGGAGGCAGGCGGGCCGACATCGCCCTGCAGGACACGCTCGGCGCCGAGGTCAGGTCCAAGGACACCGTTGAGGTCCGCTCCGTCGAGCGCCGCGACTCCCCCTGGTCGCGCCGCGCCGCCGAGCCCGACGGCTGGGACGAGCGCGTCGGCGGCCCGGCCGAGCTCGCCGAGCGGCGGGTCGACGACGCCTCGCTCGCCGGCACCTTCGCCCGCCTGAAGGTCTCCGCCCGCGCGCCCCGCGGCCTCGACCAGCTGTCGATGCAGGACATCAACCGCTACCAGTTCCGCCGAGCCCGCTCGACCGAGCCCGGCCTGCCCGTGGTGCGTCCCGGGGCGGGCGGCGAGGTGCGCCCCAACCGGGCCGAGTGAGCCTTTTTCCTCGCCGCAACGCGCCGCGGCGTCTTGGCTGAACCCTCCCTCCCCGGATGAGCGACCCCGCCCAGCAGCCTCCCGCGACCGCGATCAGCGACCTTGAGATCAAGGACGCCGCCATCATCTTCGAGTCCGTCTGGGGCGCCCTCGAGCGCGAGCGCGGCCGCGAGAACATGACCTTCCCGGCCGAGATCCTGTGGCTCAACGGCGCCCCCGGCGCGGGCAAGGGGACCAACACGGAGTTCATCCTCAAGTCGCGCGACTACGCCAGCGACCCCATCGTGGTGAGCGACCTGCTCCAGAGCGACGCCGCCCGCCGGCGGATCGACGCCGGCATGCTCGTCGGCGACCGCGAGGTCGTCGAAATCCTCTTCCGCCGGCTCCTCGAGCCGAGGTACTCCGTCGGCGCGGTGGTCGACGGATTCCCCCGCTCGATGGTCCAGGTCGAGTGCCTCAAGCTCCTCTTCCGCCGCCTCAACGACCTCCGGGTCGAGTTCCGCAACACCGCGCACGCCGAGCGCTTCCCCAAGTGCCACTTCCACATCCTCGTGCTCTTCGTCGACGAGAATGAGTCGGTGCGCCGCCAGCTTCGCCGCGGCCAGGAGGCCCTCGCCCACAACGAGCGCGCCCGCGCCGAGGGCGGGGCCCCCGTGGAGGTGCGCCGGACCGACCTCGACCCCGAGGCCGCCCGCAACCGCTACCGCGTCTTCAAGGAGCGCACCTACGACCCCCTGCAGACCCTGCGGGACATCTTCCACTACCACCTGATCAACGCCCACGGCTCGCTCGCCGACGTCCAGGCCCGCATCGTCAAGGAGCTCCAGTACCAAAGCTCGCTGGAGCTGGAGGAGGCCACCCACGACCGCATCGCCGCCATCCCCCTCGCCAGCCAGATCGCCCAGCACGCCCGGCAGGACCTTGTCCGCCGCCTCGACGGCTACGCCGAGCGCCACCCCGCGCTCTTCCAGCGCGTGGTCGACCTCATCCAGGAGAAGTTCGTGCCCATCATCCGCTCGCACGCCATCTCCGGCATCGCCCACGTCAACAGCGAGACCCCGATCTTCGAGGACCCCCTCGCGATCGCCATCTTCATCGACATCTTCTCCGAGCGCGGCTTCCACGCGGTGGTCGACATCCATCGCATCGAGGTCCCGGAGGCCGTCGATCCCGCCACCGGCCAGATCCGCTGCCGCGTGAAGAAGGTCTACCGCGTCTCCATCCGGTTCCAGGGCTCGGAAATCCGCCGCGGAAGCTGACACCCGCCGCTTGCCATCCCGCCCGCCCGCGGCAGGATGACCCTCCCATGCCCAACCTGGAGACGCTGCGAGCCCGCCTGCTCGACCAGCCCCTCTTCGAGGGGAAGGCCTGGCGCCTGTCGCCCGAGGCCTGGCCCCTCACCGGCGCCCAGGTTGCGGAGCTTCGCCGCATCGGCGACGCCTGCCTCGGCTACCACCGCGCCCTCGAGCGCCTCTACACCCGCTCCTTCCAGGACCGGAAGCTCCTCCGCAACCGCGAGCTCCACGCCCCCTGGGTCGCGGCCGTCCTCGACCGGCACAAGCCCGAGGGCCTCGTCGCCCACGGCCGCCATCGCTCGACCAAGGGCCAGGTGCCCGTCGTGCTTCGCCCCGACCTCCTGCTCACCGACCACGGCTTCGCCCTGACCGAGCTCGACAGCGTCCCCGGCGGCATCGGCCTCACCGCCTATCTAAACGCGACCTACGCGGCCGACACCCCGGGAGTGGTCGGCGGGGCCGACATGCCGGACCGCTTCTTCGCCGCCCTCGCCGCCCTCGTCCCGTCCGAGCGCGACCCCGCCGTGGCCGTCGTCGTCTCGGACGAGTCCGCCACCTACCGTCCGGAGTTCGAGTGGCTCGCCGAGACGCTCCGCGCCCGGGGGCGCGACATCTGGGTGGCGCACCCCTCCGACCTCATGGAGCTCGGGGCCGACATCTGCGTGCCGGTCGACGGCGCCCCGCGCAAGGTCCACCTCGTCTACCGCTTCTTCGAGCTCTTCGACCTCGCCAATGTCCGCGGCGCCGACGCACTCTTCAACGCCGTCGAGGCCGGCCGCGTCGTCGTCACGCCTCCCATGCGCGCCTTCCAGGAGGAGAAGCTCGGCCTCGCCCTCCTTCACCACCCCCAGCTGTCCGCCTACTGGAGGGAAAACCTCCCCGAGGACCAGCTCGAGACCCTCCTCCGCATCGTCCCCCGCACCTGGATGATGGAGCGCACCGACCTTCCGCCCACCGCGGTGCTCCACGCGCCCACCGTCGACGGCAAGCCCATCCGCGACTGGTCCGAGCTCGCCGAGGCCTCGCAGCGCGAGCGCAACCTCATCATCAAGGCCAGCGGGTTCCACGAGACCGCCTGGGGCGCCCGCAGCGTCACCCTGGGCAGCGACGTCTCGCGCGAGGCCTGGCTCGAGGCCATCGAGGACGCCCTCGACCCCGACAACGAGACCTTCCACGTAATGCAGGACTACCACAAGCCCGCCCGGCTCAGCCACCCCGTCTTCCGGCCCGACGGCTCGCTCGGCCCGATGGAGGGCCGCCTCCGCCTCTGCCCCTACTACTTCGTCGACGGCGACACCGTCACCCTCTCCGGCGTCCTCGCCACCTTCTGCCCGGCCGACAAGAAGATCATCCACGGGATGAAGGACGCCGCCCTGCTTCCCTGCCGCCAAGTCGGCTGAACCGCCATGCGCCGCCTCGCCCTCATCGTCCTCCTCGCCCTTGCCATCCTCGGCGCCCTCGCCGCCGGAACGGGCTGGCTTGCCAATCCGATCAAGCGGATGCCCCCACCCTCCTTTGGCAGCCGGGCCGAGGCCGAGCAAGCCGCGGACGCCGCCTGGCGCGGGCTGGCCGAGGCAGAGCGCCCATACCTCGCCACGGAGTGGGCGGAGAAAGCACTGACCATCGACGGCAAGACCCTGCGCTGGCTCGAGCAGCGCTTCGGCGACAAGCCCGCCGAGGGCTGGAGTCTCTTCATCTCGATGCACGGCGGCGGCGGCGCGCCCACCCGGGTCAACGACCAGCAGTGGAACAACCAGATCCGGCTCTACCAGCACCCCGGCGCCATCGTCGTCGCCCCGCGCGCGCCGACCGACACCTGGAACCTCTGGCACGAGGCCCACATCGACGGCCTCCTCGACCGCCTCATCGCCGGCGCCGTCATCACCCAGGGCGTCAATCCCGACCGCGTCTACCTCCTCGGCTACTCGGCCGGCGGCGACGGCGTCTACCAGCTCGCCCCCCGCATGGCCGACCGCTTCGCCGCCGCCTCCATGATGGCCGGCCACCCCAACGAGGCCTCGCCCCTCGGCCTGCGCAACCTTCCCTTCGCCATCTGGTGCGGAGCCGAGGACAAGGCCTACAACCGCAACCGCGTCGCCGCCGAGTGGCTGGCCAAGCTCGCCGAGCTCGCCGCCGCCGACCCCGGCGGCTATGTCCATTCCGGAAAGGTCGTGCCCGGCAAGGGCCACTGGATGGACCTCGAGGACCGCGCCGCCCTGCCGTGGATGGCCGGCTTCACGCGCAACCCTTGGCCCAGGCGCCTCGTCTGGCGCCAGGACGATGTCACCCACGGCCGCTTCTACTGGCTCGGCCTGCCCGACCCGGCAACCGCCAAGGCCGGCCACGTCGTCCGCGCCCGCGTCGAGGGACAGCTCGTCGAGATCCAGTCGGATGACGTGAGCGCCCTCGACCTTTGGCTCTCCGACCAACTCCTCGACCTCGACCAGCCCGTCGTCGTCAAGGTCAACGGCAAGGTCGTCCACGACGGGAAGGTCCACCGTCACATCCGCGCCATCCACGCCTCGCTCAACGACCGACCCGACCCCCGCATGGCCGCCACCGCCGTGCTCAACCTCTCCTGGTGACCTCCCATTAGGCTTCCCCGCCCCGCGGCGGCGCTTAGGATGCAACCATGCGCCTCCTCGCCCTCCTCGGAGCCCTCCTCGTCGGGTCCCTGCCGGCCCAGGACACGCCCCTCTCCGCGCGCACGAAGGTCGACCTCGTCTCGCTCGACAGCCACGCCGTGCCCGGCCAGACGCTCCGCCTGGCCTTCCGCTTCCGCTGCGATCCCCATTTCCACATCTACTGGGTCAACCCGGGCGACGCCGGCGAGGCGCCCAAGTGGACCTGGAAGGAGACCTCCGGCCTGACCTTCTCGCCCGGCATCCGCTGGCCCGGCCCCATCCGCATCGACCTCGCGGGTGTGCTCAACTTCTGCTACGAGGGCGAGACCCACCTCTTCATCGACGCCAAGGTGCCTGCCGACGCCAAGGGCACCCTTCGGCTCAAGGCCAAGGTTGAGTGGCTCGAGTGCGACGACAAGGGCTGCTACCCCCAGGAAAAGGAGGTCAGCCTCGACATTCCCGTCGGCCCCTCCTCGGAACCCCGCCTCACGCCCGGCATCCAGACCTCCCTCGACCGCCTTCCCTCCGAGACCCACACCGTGAAAGGCAAGGTGTCCGCCGACGGCTCCTCGCTGCGCCTGACCGAAACCCTCTCCGGCAGGACGCTCCGCACCGTCCTGCAGCCCGACGAGTTCTTCCCCATCCGCAACTTCGTCGCCCCCTCGGCCAAGCTGGGCCCCGTCGCGATGACCGCCGCCACGGTCGACGGCAAGTCCGTCGCCCTCGCCATCGCCTCCCTCAGCCTCAAGGACGCCACCGAGGGCTTGGCCGACGGCCCCCTCGGTTACGTGGCCCTGGTCAAGGACAACCGGAGCGGCAAATCCCGCTGGGTGAACGTCGCCATCGAGCTCGACGGAAAGCCCTCCCCGGCCGCCGAAACACCCGCCCAGCCCGCCAAGCCGCCCGAGCCCGCCGCCGCCAAGGGCTGGCAGCCCTGGTCTCCCGAAGCCCAGGCCAAGGCGCTCGCCGAGGGTAGGACCGTCTACATCGACTTCACCGCGCGCTGGTGCGCCACCTGCCAGGTCAACAAGCGCGTGTACTCGGATCCCGACCTCGGCGCCGACCTCGCCAAGGCCGGGGTCGTCCTCCTCAAGGCCGACTGGGACAAGCGCGACGAGGTCATCCGGGCCGAGCTCGCGCGCTACGGCCGCCAAGGCATCCCCCTCAACGTCTTCCTCCGCCAGGGAGCCGACCCCGTCGTCCTGCCCGAGATCCTCACGCCCGGCCTCGTGCGCGACGGTCTCGCCGCCTCCCTCAAGGGCGCCAGGCTGGAGGTCGCCGAATCCTCCGCCACCTGGATGCTCCTCCTCGCCTTCGTCGGCGGCGCCATCCTCAACCTCATGCCCTGCGTCTTTCCCGTCATCGGCCTGAAGGTCCTGGGCTTCGCCAGCCAGGCCGGCGGCGACCGCGGCCTCGCCCTGCGCCAATCCCTCGTCTACGCCGCCGGCGTCGTGCTCAGCTTCCTCGCCCTCGGGCTTCTCATCCTCGCGCTCAAATCGGGGGGAACCGCGGTCGGCTGGGGCTTCCAAATGCAATCCCCGGGCTTCGTCCTGGGCACCGCCGCGCTGATGGTCCTCCTCGGCATGTCCCTCGCCGGCGCCTACGAGATCGGCACCGGCCTCGCCAGCTCCGCGGCCGGAGGCGGCAACTCCAGCGCCTTCCTCTCCGGCGTCCTTGCCACGGCCGTGGCGACCCCCTGCACCGCGCCCGGCCTCGGCGCGGCCCTCGGCTACGCGCTCGACGACCGTCGCGGCTCCGCCGAGACCCTCGCCTTCTTCGCCGTGATCGGAGTCGGCATGGCCTTGCCCTACGTGCTCCTCGTGTCCTTTCCCTCCCTCGCCCGTCGCATGCCCAAGCCCGGCGAATGGATGGAGACCCTCAAGCAGGCGATGGCCTTCCCCCTCTTCGCCTACGCGCTCTACCTGCTATGGGTGCTCAGCGCCCAGGTCGACGACGCCGGCTGGGTGCGCGACGCCGGCATCGGGATGGCCGTCATCGCCGCCGCCTGCTGGGTCTGGGGGCGCTGGGGCGCGCCCCATCGCACCGACACCGAGCGCCTCTGGGGTCGGCTCGGCGCAGCCGGGCTGCTCGTCGCCACCCTGGCCCACCTCTACTGGCATCTGCCCGCCTAGGCCCTCGCCCCGGGCTCGCGGGCCAGGCTGTAGGCGGCGGGTATCGGGGCACCCTCCAGCAGGGATGCGGCGAGCCAGTCGACGGCGCTGGGCGCCCAGACCGTCCCGCGCGGGCCGAGGCCGTTGAGCAACCAGGGGCGCGCGCGCGCGGGATGGCGTCCGAGGAATGGCCGGTTGTCCCGCGTGCCGGGACGCGTGCCGGCCAGGTGGCGGGTCACCTCGGCGGAAACCGGACGGCGGAAGAAGCCGGCGAAGCGCCGCAGCAGCTTGTCCGCTTGCGCCGCCGTCGGCGACTCGCCCAGATCCTCCCAGGCCCAGTTCGTGCCGGTTCGCCAACGCCCCCCGCCCAGGCAGAGCGCCCAGCCCTCGCGGTTGAGGATGCGGTCCTGAAGGGGAGCGTCCGACACCAGGTCGAGGGCCTCGCCCTTCGCGGGCTGCCAGGCGAGGTCGGCGAAGACGCCTCCGGGCAGCGAGGCGCGCCACCCGTCGCACCAGACAACCGTCCCGGCGCGAAGACCCTTCCAGGCGACGCCGCCCTGGTCCTCCGTGATTTCCCCCGCCACCACGCGGTCGCGGATCAGGCGCCCGCCCAGCCACGCCGCGGTCTCATCCAACAGGCGCGGCAGGTCCGCCCAGGCGCCGCGCATCAGCGCCCCGCCGTGGGGATCGTCGAGCTCGGCGTCCAGTTCCCCGGGGCCCGAGGCGAGGCTCCGGATGAACGGGGCGCACGTCCTGCAATCCGCGCGTCGCAGACCGGCGGCACGCTGCTCGGCGTCGGCGAACATCCGGTAGACATCGCAGGGGCGGAAGACGCCGAGGGCGCCCAGCGACTCGGCCGCCCGGGCGAGGAGCGAGGGATACTCCGGGGTCAGGCTGAACCGCCGGCCCGTCAGCGGCGTCATCAGGCCGGCGGCGACGCGCGAGGCGTTGCCCTCGCCGGGATCGACCACCGCGAGGCTCGCGCGGCCGTCCAGGCGCCGCGCCAGCAGCGAGCCGGCCAAGCCCTGTCCGACAATCAGGACATCGACCCGCATGGCTCAGGCGCCGATGCCCAGCCAACGCCTCCCGATCTCGATCCAGATGGGGATGGTGAGGGGACAGACGGCGGACGTGACCACCGTGCCGCGCAGCGCCAGCGCGACGTCGCCCTTGCAGTGGCTGACGATGAGGAAGGTGAACATGCCCGCCGGCATCGCCGCCTGCACCAGCATGACCTTCCGGAGGTTGGGGTCGGTCACAAGGGTCGAGGCCGCGCCGAGGATGGCCAAGGGAAACAGCAGGCAGCGCACGAGCAGGAAGCCCACCGTCGCCCGCCGCTGGGCGAGCGGCTTGAAGCCGCGGAGGGTCTCGTGCAGGTAGATGCCCGTCAGGACGAGTCCCACCGGGATGGCGCAGGCGCCGACATCGTGGCAGACCTTGCCCGCCAGCATCCCGAGCGTGGTCGACCCCAGCCCGAGGAAATTCACGGCCAGGGCGACGGCCAGGGCGATTGTCATCGGGTGGATCAGGTTGCGCACGACCCGCCAGCCGGAATGACCCGAAAGAAACGCCACGCCGACGGTCCAGACGCAGGCCTCGACGCCCACGTTGTGGACGAGCAGCACGCCGACCACGTCGCGGTCGAACAACGCGGCCGTGAGCGGGATGCCAAGGTAGCCGAAGTTGTTGATGCCGCTCGCGTAGGCGAAGGTCCGTCCGGGCACGCCCCCGCCGATGCCCAGCAGGCGGCCGACCACCGCGCCGATCGCGATGCCGCCCGCGATCATCAGGTAGCCGACGCCGAGGTAGAGGAGGGCCGTGCCGCCGCTCGAGATGAGCGGGTTGGCGTGCACCCGGTCGAAGATCAGCGCGGGGAAGAACAGCCAGATCACCAGCCGCATCAGCGGCTGGCGCGACTCGGGGCCGACCCACCCGGCGGCGGCCAGGAACCACCCGACGGAGGTGACCAGCGCGGTCTGGGCGAGCCCCAGCGCCATGTCGGGATTGAGACCGGTCATCCCACCCACCTACCAAGGTCGCCGGGGTGCATCAACACCGATTGCGAAACCCACGCCGGCCCGCGCTGTCCTTTCGTCATGCCCATGCGCCCCCTCACCCTCGCCCTCCTCGCCCTCGGCGCAGCCCTTTCCGCCCACCCTGCCGCCTCCCACGAGCAGGCGCTCGCCGCCCAGGCCTTCCTCGACAGCCTCAGGCCGGAGCAGCGCGCCAAGGCCGCCCTGCCCCTCGACGATCCGGCGCGCCTCGACTGGAAGTTCGTGCCTGCCGAGCGGAAGGGGCTCTACCTGCGGGACATGGACCCGCCGCAGCGCGAGAAGGCCACGGCGCTCCTCCGCGCCGCGCTTTCCGACGAGGGGCTGCGCAAGGTCGAGGGCATCCGCCGCCTCGAGGGCCTGCTCCAGGCGATGGAGAAGGACACCACCGGCCGGCGCGACCCCGGCAAGTACGCCTACGCTGTCTTCGGCACGCCCTCGCCCAAGGGCACCTGGTGCTGGCGGCTGGAGGGACACCACCTCGAGGTCATCGTCACCATCGTCGACGGCCATGTCGTCGGCCTGACCCCCAGCTTCATGGGCGCCAGCCCCGCCAAGGCACCCCTCCACCCCCATGCGCCCGACCTGGCCGGCACCGAGCTGCTGGGCGACGAGGACCGGCTGGGGCGCGAGCTCGCGCAGTCGTTCGACGCCGAGCAGGCAAGGATCGGCCACCTCCCGGGGAAGGCGCCGGCCGACATCCTCAGCGGGCAATCCCGCAAGGCCCGGCGGCTCGAGCCCGCCGGCATCGCCCTCGCCCAGCTCAGGCCCGCCCAGAAGGCGATTTTCTGGAAACTCGTCGCCCTCCACGCCGAGCGCTTCCGCGGCGACCTCGCCAAGCCCGTCCTCGACGGCCTCCGCGCGCTCCCCGAGGACAAGCTCCACTTCGCCTACATCGGCGGCACCAAGCTGGGCGAGGGACGCTACTACCGCATCCAGGCACCCGAGCTGCTCATCGAGATGGACAACACCCAGAACGGCGCCAACCACATCCACTCCGTCTGGCGCGACCTCCGCAACGACTTCGGAGGCGACGCGCTCCGACGCCACCTCGAGCGCGACCACGGCGCCAAGTGAGCGCACGCAGGCGACCCAGCCGCGCGGGGCGCGGCCGGGTCGTGAAAGGTGGAGGTGGCGGGAGTCGAACCCGCGTCTTCCGGCCCTTGCTACGGGCCTTCTACATGCTTAGCGCCACGATTGATCTCGGCCGGATTTGGGCGTGGGCGCCCGTCCGACCTATCTGTCCTCTCGATTACCCCTGAGAGTTCAGCCCGAGCGGGGGTTCGCCTGCTTGAACCAGGATGATCCAGGGTCGCAGGTCAGACTCTGGGTCCTGACGCGGGGATTAGGCCGCGAGCGCGAGCGCGTTGTCGCGCTCGAACGTGATGGTGTTGTTGGCAGTTATGTGCCGCCGATGGGATTTAGGAGGCGCATCGACAATCCTCCGCATGCCGGCTCGTCCTCTTGGCTGGAATCGAATCCGGAACACCCCCGAAAGACTGGTTGGTTGAGAACCCGTCGGATCGAGGTCCGACTGGGAAAGAACACTGTCACCGTGCCGAGGATACGCGGAAAGGCAAGCGCCGAGGCGGATTTGTCCCTGTCCATCGGCGCAGCCCGAGGCCATGTTTCGCCCGTGGAGCTCGCCCTCGTCACCTTGGTCGCCCTGGCCGCCTCGCTCCTGACCTTCGTCTCGGGCTTCGGCCTGGGCACCCTGTTGATGCCGGCGCTGGCCCTGTTCGTCGCTCCCGAGGCCGCCGTCGCCCTCACCGCCGTGGTGCACCTGCTCGCCAACCTGCTCAAGGTCGCGCTGGTCGGCCGCGAGGCGGACCGCCCCACCCTGATCGCCTTCGGCATCCCGGCCCTGCTCGGCGGGCTGGCCGGCGGGTGGCTGCTGCAAGCCTGGGCGCGCTCCGTCGAGCCCGTGGTCTGGACGCTTGGCCCCTGGAGCTTCTGGACCTTTCCCGCCGCCCTCGCCATCGGCCTCGTCATGCTCCTTGTCGCCGCGGCCGAGCTCCATCCGCGCTTCCAGGACTGGCGACCCTCCCCGCGCTGGCTTTCCCTCGGCGGGGCGATCTCCGGGTTGCTCGGCGGGCTGTCGGGACACCAGGGCGCGCTGCGGAGCGCCTTCCTCGCCGGGCTTCCGGGCCTGAGTCCCGTCGGGTTCGCGGCCACCGGAGCCGTCATCGCCTGCGCCGTGGACCTCGCCCGGCTCGCCGCCTACGGCACCCCCGCCTGGGCATCGGCGAGCGAGCACGCGGGCCTGCTGGCGGCGGCGGGCCTCGCCGCCCTCTCCGGCACCTGGCTGGGGGCGCGCTGGATCCGAAAGACCACCCTGCCCTTTGTCCGAAAGCTGGTGGCTGTGGGCGTCATTCTCGTGGCCCTGCGCCTGATCACCGGCGGGTTTCCGCTTCCCGCCTGAGGCGGGCGGCCCTAGGTTGGGCGCATGAAGGACACAGACTCGCTCCGAGCGCTCGCGCTGGCCACGGCCGAGGCCGCCGGCCAGCTGCTGGCCAAGGGTGCCTCGCGCGCGGTCAACGCGACGACGGATGACGACGTCAAGATGCAGGCCGACGTGGATTCCGAGACGCTCGTCCGCGAGCTTCTCGCCGCCTCCGGCCTTCCCGTCATCGGCGAGGAACTCGGGGGCGACCCCGCCCTCTTCGAGTCGGGCCGGGATCTCTACTGGGTCGTCGACCCGCTCGACGGCACCTACAACTACCTCCGCAACCAGCCCTGCACCTGCGTCTCCATCGGCCTGATGCGCGGCCGGGACCCGGTGCTCGGCGTCATCCGCGACTTCACCGCCGACAAGACCTACCTCGGCGTCCCCGGAGAGGGGACGTTCGTCAACGGGCGGCGCATCACCCCGGCCTGGGCGGAGCGCGCCGCCGACGCCTGCCTGATGACGGGCTTCCCCGCCGCCGCCGACAAGGAGGGCCCCGCCATGGCGGCCTTCCTGAGGGAAGCCGCCCGGTACAAGAAGATCCGCATGATTGGCAGCGCGGCGCTCGCCCTGGCCTACGTCGCCGAGGGCGTGGCCGACACCTACCAGGAATGCGCGACCAACCTGTGGGACGTCGCCGCGGGCCTTGCCCTCGTCAAGGCCTCGGGCGGCCACTACCGCCTGGAGCCGACCGGCAAGCGCCCCCTCAACTTCGACCTCCGGGCCTCGGCCCGCGAGGAATGGACCCGCTGAGACCTCCATGCGCCTCCTCGGTCCAGCCCTCCTCCTTGTCGCCTGCCTCCTGCGCGCCAACCCCACCCCCGAGCTCTCCCACTGCCCGCCTATGCCGCCCGGAACCCCTCCGCCCAAGGTCCCCGTCGGCATCACCGCCGCCCAGTCCGCCGAGGCGAGGTCCGAGGCTCGCCTCGCCGCCAACCCGGCCGCGGAGGCTCGCTGGAGGAAGCTCCTTGGCCAAGAGGCGAGCCTGGCCCGGCGCGCCGCCCAGCACCTCGTCGCCTTCATGCCGGAGGCCGACCTCGCCGGCCTCGACCCCGACTATGTCGCGGAGAACCTCCGCCTGGCCCTCGCCGCCCGCGCGGAGTTCGCCTGGGCGGCCGACGTCCCCGAGCCGATCTTCCTGAACGATGTCGCCCCCTACGCCGTGCTGGACGAGGACCGCGAGCCCATCCGCGCCTGGATGCTCGAGCGGCTTCGCCCGGTGGTGGCGGGGGCCAAGGATCGTCGCGCCGCCATCCTCGCGGTGAACCGCGCCCTGCCCTCCCTCGCCAAGGTCGTCTACAGCACCAAGCGCCGCGCGCCGAACCAAAGCTCGGCGGACTCCATCCGGCAGGGCGTCGCCTCCTGCACCGGGCTATCCATCCTCCTCGTCGACGCCTTTCGCGCGGTCGGCATCCCCGCCCGCATCGCCGGCTGCGCGACCTGGGTGACCGTCCGCGGCAACCACAACTGGGTCGAGGTCTGGGACAACGGCTGGCACATCACCGAGTACAACCTCGATGCCAAGGGCCTCGGCCATGCCTGGTTCCGCGACCGCGCGGCCTTCGCCGACCCCGAGCGCCCCGAGACGCGCATCGTCGCCACGAGCTGGGCGCCCGTCGACGGCGGCCAGCCCTTCCCCCTCGTCTGGAGGCTCCGATCGGGCGACGTCAGCGGCGTCGACCGCACCGCCGACTACCACGCCTGGGCCGGCGGCCGCCGCAGGGCCCTGTCCGAGGGCGAATCCCTGCTCGGCGTCCGCGTCTTCCGCGGCGAGACCCGGGAGCCCACCGAGGTGACCGTGCTGCAGGATGGCCGCGAGATCGCGCGCGTCCGCACCGCCGGTCCGGCCCAGGACATGATGGACGTGCCCTGGACCCGGCTGGAGACCGCGCGCGGCAAGGTGACCCTCCGCGCCGGCGAGCTCAGCCGCGAGGTCGAGCTGAAGGGCGGCGAGGAGACCGTGGTCGACCTCCGGCTGGCGCCTTGACGCTCGACAGTCGCCACCCCGCGCGACTAACTTTCCGGCCGTGATCGAGATCAACAGCTTCGAGTCCGCCCTCCGCAAGCACGCCGCCCTGATACTCGGGCACCCCGTCGACCTCGCCGCGGTCAATTTCTGGGTCTCCCTCGCCATGGTGGCCGTGCTGGTTCCTTACCTTGGCCGCCTGGCAGCCAAACACTTCTTCGGCAAAGAAGGTAGCCTGCTCGCCATCGGCGCGGTCGGCCTGATCTCCGTCGGCCTCGCCTTCGCCGCCTTCTGCATGGCTGACGCGTCGCTCTCCAGTTTCGTCCCGGCCAATTTCGGCACCCTTGTGCTATCGCTTGCCACCTGCACCGCCGTGCTCCTCATCGCAAGCGCCGCCTCCCAGGTGCTCTCGCTCGGCTTCGGCCCCTCGCTCGGCCTGCAGGTCATCTTCTGGAACATCGTGGTCGTCGCCAACGTCGCCACGCGATTCCTGACCGACCTCTGGTCCCGCTAGGCATGCGCGCCGCCGGGTTCTGCGCCGTGGTCGCGTGCCTCGCCGCATCATCCGGCGCCGAGGACCCTGGGCGGAAGGTGGAAATCATCGCGCAGGTGCTCCAAGCCCGGGCCGGGGCGGAGCCCGTTCTCCTGGCTATGCCCTCGGTGGTCTGCGCCGAGGGGTCCGAGGCCGAGATCCACGTCGGGCGATTCGATTCGGACGGCGCGCCCGAGGCCGAGGCCATCCGGATGCAGCTGACCCCGCGCGTCCTCGACGACGGACGGATCGAGATCAAGGTCGTCTCCCTCGGCTCCGAGCTGGGCATGAAGCCGGAGCCCGGCCGCGGGCAGGGCGCCGCCCAGGCCGAGTCGGCACCGGTCTTCCACTCGGCGCTGCCCGCGGAAAAGCTCTTCTCGCTGGCGGGCAGGAGCGGCCAGCGCCGTTGGCTCAGGTTCGGACAGTCCATCGACGGGTGGACCGTCGAGAGCTTCGAGCCGGCGAGCGCCACGCTGTCCCTGCGCAGGGGGCAAAGAACACAGCGGCTCAGCCTGGCCAAGCCGAGCGGGGGCGAGCCCGACCCGCTCCCGCCGCGCATCGTGACCGTCGCCATGCTGCCGGGGCGGCATGCGGAAATCCCCGGGAAGGACGGCCGTCGGCTCGTCATCAAGGCGCGCCTGTTCGAGCGGGCGCCGCCGCGCTGAGGGACGTCAGCCCGTCGTCTGCAGGCCGGCCGCGATGGCGTTGACCGAGAGCAGGAGCTGGGGGACGAGGGCGTCGGCGTCCTTCTTCTCGCCCTCGGCGACCTGGCGGCGCCAGTCGCGGATGAGCGCGACCTGCTGCTCGTGGAGGAGATCGATGGCCTCCTCGCGCAGGGAGATGACCTTGCGCAGGCGGGGCCGGCCCTGGGTCAGCTGCTTGTCCGAGAGCTCGTCGAGCATCCGGCGGGTGAGCGCGTGCTCGCGCAGGATCAGCCCGAGGAAGCGCTCGCGCAGGCCGCGGTCCGTCACCATGCCGCCGTAGAGCTTCATCATCCTGCGGTTGGCCGCGATGGCGCTGGTGGAGGCGTTCTTGAGCATGTAGCGGAGCGGCGCCCAGCTGTCGTAGCGGTCCTTGACCTGCTCCCAGCCGCGGGGGTTCTCGGCCTTGAGCCGGGCGAGGCCGGAGCCGACGCCGTACCAGCCGGAGAGGTAGAAGCGCGACTGGCTCCAGGCGAAAACCCACGGGATGGCGCGCAGGTCCTCGAGCGAGGCGACCCCGGTCCGCCGCGACGGGCGGGATCCGATGCGGCTGGCCTCGATGACGTCGATGGGCGTGGCCTGGCGGAAGAAATCGATGAACCCCGGGGTCCGCAGGAGCTCCTGGTAGGCCTCGCGCGAATGGCCGGCGAGCTCGTCCATCACCCGGCTGAGGGCCTCGGGGTCCTCCTTCGCCACCTCGTGGAGAAGGGTGTTCTGGGTCACGCCGGCGGTGAGCAGCTCGAGGTTGTTCACCGCGGTGATCTGGTTGGCGTACTTCTGGCTGATCGTCTCGCCCTGCTCGGTCATCCGCAGCGAGCCGCCGATGGTGCCGTGGGGAAGGGCGTCGATGAAGCGGTGGGTGGGGCCGGCGCCGCGCGAGATCGTGCCGCCGCGGCCGTGGAAGAAGACCATGCGCACCCCGTGCCGCGCGCCGACCTCGGCGAGGCGCTGCTGGGCGCGGTAGAGGCTCCAGAGGG
>JBKDBK010000118.1:0-6446 GCA_046315175.1 Opitutia bacterium
GGCAGGTGGAAGTTGGTGAGGAGGTGCTCGCAGCAGCCGATGGTGTCGCCGGGGCGGATGAAGAGCTCGGCCTCGGCGACATAGTCGCCGGCGGGCGCGTGGGCGAAGTCATGGAGCTCGCGCAGGCAGGACTCGGCGGCGCGGAGGGTGGTGGTGCCGACGCAGAGTCGCGGGCGCTCGTCGCGGAGGGCGGCGAGGGTGGGCGCGGGGATGCGGTAGGACTCGCGGTGCATGCGGTGGTCGGCGAGCGGGCCGGCGTCGATGGGTTGGAAGGTGCCGGCGCCGACCTCGAGGATGAGGTCGCGGAAGCGGTGGCCTTCGGACTCCAGGCGGGCGATCAGCTCCGGGGTGAAGTGGAGGCCGGCGGTCGGCGCGGCGGCGGCGCGGCGCTGGGTGGGGTCGGCGTAGACGGTCTGGTAGCGCGAGGCGTCGTCGTAGGCCCCGATGCCGGCGGCCTGGCGGGCCTGGAGGATGTAGGGAGGCAGGGGGACCTCGCCGCTCTCCTGGGCGAGCTGGTCGACGGTGCGGCCGGGAGGGAGCTCGAAGCGGACGAGGAACTCGCCGCCGTCGCGGTTGACGGCGCGCGCCCACCATCGCCCCTCCACGCCGAAGCCGACGGGCTCGCAGGCGCGCTTGGCGGGGCGAAGGAGGCACCACCACTCGAGGGGATTGGGCGAGGGGCGGAGGAGGAGGCACTCGACCTTGCCGCCGGAGGGGCGGAAACCGCGCAGGCGGGCGTGGAGGACGCTGACGCGATTGCGCAGCAGGGTGGTGGAGGCGGAAAGGACGGAGGGAAGGTCGGCGAAGGCGAGGTGCTCGACGGCGCCGCTGGTGCGACGGACGACGAGGAGACGGGAGGCGTCGCGGCGCGAGGCCGGGACGGCCGCGATGCGGTCGGGAGGCAGGAGGTAATCGAGGTCGGAGGCCTCCATCCCTTCAGCCGCCGGTGCGCGGGGGCGTGGTGAGCAGCTGGCCGTCGATCCCGCGGACGGGGACGAACTCGACGCCCGGGGGCGCCTTGCGGAGCTCCTCCTCGACGGCGGACAGCTTGGCGTCGATCTCGTCGATGCGCGCCACGAAGACGGCCTCGGGCGTGGAGGGTGTCGCGCAGGCGCCGAACTCGCGCAGGGTGTGGTGGGAGAGCAGGATGTGCTCGAGCCGCTCGCGGAGGGAGGGGTCGAGGCCGACCTTGGCGCCGTGGTCGCGGACGAGGAAGGCGCCGAGCACGAGGTGGCCGTGGAGGTTGCCCGCCCGGGTGAAGCCGGCCTTTGCCTGGCCGGGCTCGAGGCGCGTGTATTCCTGGACCTTGCCCACATCGTGGAGGATGACGCCGGCGAGGGCGAGGGAGGGATCGACGAAGGGGTAGAGCGGGAGGAGGGCGCGGGCGGACTTCGCCATGCGGAGGGTGTGCTCGAGGAGGCCGTGCCGGTAGGCGTGGTGGACGCCGAGGGCGGCGACGGACTCGCGGAAGCGCTCGCCGTGCTCGCCGAGGACGGACTCGACGGTGGCGCGCAGGCCGGCGTGGGGGATGGCGGCGACCATCGCGTCGAGCTCGGCGGCCATGCGGGCGGGGTCCTGCTGGGAGACGGGGGTGAGCCGGCCCATCAGGGCGGGGTTGGCGCGCTCGGCCTCGGTGAGCGCGGCGAGCGCGTCGGCCTTGAGGTCGGGGCGGCCGTTGTACTCGCCCACCGTGCCGCCGATGCGGACGGGGGTGCCGACCTTGAGGGCGTCGGCCGCGGCGCGGATGGGGGAGTCGCCCCAGACCTTGAACTTCGCGTCGCCGGAGGCGTCGGCCACGGCGAGCTCGAGGTAGCTGCCTCCGTTGCGGGTGGGCTTGGCGGCGAGGTCGGTGACGGAGCAGATGGCGGCGAAGCGCGAGCCGAGGCCGGAGGCCTTGGCCTCGCGGAGGGTCTGAAGGGGTTCGGACATTGGGATGGCAGGCTAGGTGACAACCGGCCATTAGGGAAGCGGGAACCCCCTGCCCTCCCCGATGTCCCCGAGACCCATGTCCGCGAACTCCCCGCTGAGCCGGAGGGACTTTCTCCGACGGGCCGGCCTCGCCGGCGCGGCGCTCGGCTTCCCGACGCTCGTTCCGGCGTCGGCGCTGGGCCTCGGGGGCGCGGTGGCGCCGAGCAACCGCGTGGCCCTCGGCGCGGTCGGCTTCAACATGGGGCTGACCAACCTGCGCAACCTGATGGGCGTGAGCGGGGTCGAGGTGGTCGCGCTGTGCGATGTCGACTCGGCCAACCTGCGCAAGGGCCAGGCGGAGGCTCCCGGGGCCAGGACCTTCCGCGACTGGCGCGAGATGATCGCCAAGGCGAAGCTGGATGCCGTGACCGCGGCCGTGCCGGACCACGCGCACGCCGCGCTGTCGGTCTGGGCCTTGGAAAAGGGCGTCGATGTCTTCGGCGAGAAGCCGCTGGCCCACCACCAGGCCGAGGGCAGGGCCATCGTGGACGCGGCGCATCGCAACGCGCGCGTCTGGCAAACCGGCACCTGGCAGCGCTCGGTGCCGAACTTCCGGCGCGCGGTGGAGGTCGTTCGCAACGGGCATCTCGGGAAGATCCACCGGGTGGAGATCGGCCTGCCCCACGGGCTGGACAAGAGCTCGACCTTCCGGGTCCAGGGCCGGGGCAAGCCGGGAGAGCCTCCGGCGACGCTGGACTACGACCTCTGGGTGGGCCCCGCGCCGTTCCGCCCGTACCACCCGAAGGAAAGCCATTACTTCTGGCGCTATTCCCTGCACTGGGGCACGGGCCAGGTCGGGAACTGGTTCACGCACCACGGCGACATCGCGCTGTGGGCGCTCGACCTCGACCATCCGTCGAGGGGGCCGTCGGCGGTCCGCTCGACGTCGACCTTCCGCAAGGATCCCGACGGCGCCTGGGATGTGCCGGCCGACTTCACCTTTGAGTGCGACCTGCCGGGCGGGGTGCAGCTCGTCGCCTCGACGGAGGCCAAGCGCGGCACGACCTGGCAGGGGGAGAAGGGTTGGCTGCGGGTCGACCGCGGGCTGACCGAGGCGTCCGACCCCGCCCTGCTCCGCCGGCCGCGCGAGGAGGGCGAGTGGGTCGCCGCCGGGAGCACCCAGCACTGGGCGGAGTTCGTGGACGCCGTCCGGACCCGCCGCCGCACCGTGGCCCACGCCGAGGCGGCGCACGCCTCGTTCACCATCGGGGCGCTCGCCCTGATGTCGATGCGCCTTGGCAACCGCACCCTGCGCTGGGATCCGGCCGCCGAGCGCGTGATCGGCGACGCGGAGGCCGACGCGCTGCGCGACCGCCCCTGGCGCGCCGGCTGGAAAGCCTGAGACCTTTTCCCATGAAACTCCCCACCCTGCTCCTCGTTCTCGCAGCCGCGCTCGCCCCGGCGGCTCAGCCCGATTTCTCGAAGGCCTTGGCCGAGAAGGACCCGGCGGCGCGCTACCGCGCGGCGCTGGCCGCGCTGAGGGCCTCGGACACGCCGCAGGCGTCGCTCGGCCACCCTGACCGCAAGGTGGCGGAGGCGGCGGTGGATGTCTGCCGCGAGCGGATCGCCGATCACCAGGCCCAGGAGGGCGACGCGGCGTCGCTGGCCATCGCCGAGCGCCTGCTGACCCACGCGACCTCGGGCAAGGCCGACCCCGACCTCGCCCGGCGCTGCATCCACGCGGTGGCGGAATCGCGCCACGCCTTCGGGGGCAAGGTCTCGGGAGCCGTCGCCAAGATCGCGCTCGAGGGGCCAGCCGAGCTGCGCGTCGACGCGACGGAGGCCTTGGCCGAGCTGGGTGACGGCTCGCAGGCGGCGGTGCTGGCGCGCCTGGCGGCGTCGGACGACGCCGACCTTTCCGCCGCCGCGGCGGAAGGCCTCACCCGCATCCACGGCAAGGGGGTGACGGACGCGTTCGTGGCGGGCATCGCGGACGCGGCGCTTCCGGCGAAGGCGCGCAGGGCGCTGCTCCAGGCGGCGAGCCGCCGGGGGATGTCGGCCGCCGCGGGCGCGACGGCCGCGGCGCTGGCCGAGCCCGAGCTCCGCCTCGAGGCCCAGAAGGCGATCGTGCGGCTGGCGGGCAAGCAGGACGTGCCCGCGCTGAGGGAGGCCCTGGCCAAGGCGAAGGAGCCCGCGACCCGGGGCGTGCTCGAGCGGCTTATCGCGAAGCTGGAGAAGGAGTGACGGCGTCGGGCGCGTCGCGCATCAGCCAGGCGAGGGCGCCGGCGAGGTGCTGGCGGAATTCGGGCTCCGCGTAGGACTGCTTGGTGTGGCCGCCGGCGGTGTAGAACATGCGGCCCTTGCCGACCGGCTTGATCCAGGCGGAGGGATGGTCGTCGCCGTTCTTGCCGCCCTGGTAGGTCTTCTCGTCGAGGCGGAGGAGGACCTGGTTGTCGGGCTGCAGGTTCTTGAAGTTGTACCACTCGTCGGTGCGCTTCCAGCGCTCGGGCAAATGGGCGGTGGAAGGGTGGGTGCGGTTGACGACGACCTGCTCGGCGGGCTGGATCTTGGGGTGGCCGGCGAACTGGCCGCCGACCATGCGGGCGAACCAGGGCCACTTGAACTCGGTGTCGGTGGCGGCGTGCACGCCCATGAAGCTCCCGCCGCCCTCGAGCCAGCGCTCGAACGCCTCCTCCTGGGACCGCTCGGGCAGCACGTCGCCGGTGGTGTTGAGGAAGACGACGACGCCGAAGCGGGCGAGGTTGGCCGGGGTGAACTGGGCGGGGTCCTCGGTGGCCACGACCTCGAGCTTGGCGACGGCGGCGAGATCGCGCAGGCACTGGATGCCCTCGGGGATGGAGTCGTGGCGGAAACCGGCGGTGCGCGAGAAGACGAGGATGCGCCGGGGAAGGGGGGGCTGGACGGCGGGAGTCTCGGCCGCCTCGGCGACGGGAAGGGGAGCCGGGGAGGCGGAGGCGAGGGCCAGGAGGGCGAGGAGGAGGCGCATGGGCTGAAGGAGGGTTAACAGTCGGGGCGGGAAGGGGTTCCGAGGAACCGGGGCGGAGGCGAGGTGTCTTGACAGTATGCCCCTACCCCAACGCCCCTCCCGGCGCGACTTCCTGCGCCAGTCCTCCCTCGCCGGCCTCGCCCTTGGCTTCCCCGCGCTGATTCCGGCCTCGGCCCTCGGCAAGGACGGGGCGGTGGCCCCGAGCAACCGCCTCGAGATGGTGGCGGTGGGCACGTCGGGCATGGGGGGAAGCAACCTGGGCCGGTTCCTGGGCATGAAGAACGTCCAGGTGGTCGCGGTCTGCGACGTCGACCTGAACCACCTCAAGGCGGGGGTCAACGCGGTGAAGCAGCGGGGCGGCTCCGAGCCCCGCGCCTACCAGGACTATCGCGAGCTGCTCGCCAAGGAGAAGGCCGAGGCGGCGAGCATCGGCGTGCCCGACCACTGGCACGCGCCGATCTCGATCCCCTTCCTCAAGGCGGGCTACGACATCTACGGCGAGAAGCCGCTGGCGAAGACGCTGGTGGAGGGCCGGGCGATGGTCGACGCGGCCAAGGCGCACGGGCGCGTCTGGCAGACGGGGATGTGGCAGCGCTCGACGGGCAACTTCCGCCGGGCGGTCGAGCTCGTGCGCAACGGCGCCATCGGCAAGGTCAAGCGGGTCGAGGTCGGCACGGGCAGCAGCGGCGCCGGGCCGAAGGGCGGCGACCCCGGCAAGGTCCCCGGGCACCTGAACTACGACCTCTGGGTCGGGCCCTCGGCCATGATGGAGTATGACTCGCGCCGCACGCACTTCAACTGGCGCTGGAACTACAACTTCGGCGGCGGCCAGCTGGTGGACTGGGTTTGCCACCACGTGGACATCGCGGCCTGGGGCGTGGGCAAGGACCTCGAGTACCCGGTGGCGGTGGAGGCCAAGGGGAGCGAGGCCGCGGGCGGCCCCTGGGACACGCACCGCCAGTACGACTACACGGCGACCTACGCCGACGGCACGGAGATCACCTGCAACAGCCGGCACATGGGCGCGAAGTTCATCGGCGAGACGGGCTGGATCTCCGTCAACCGCGGCTCGCAGCAGACCTCCGACCCGAAGCTCTGGGACGCCCCGCTGGGCGACGGCGCCTGGCGCTGCCCGGGCACGACGGACAACTGGAAGGACTTCACGGACTGCGTGCGCACCCGCCGACGCCCCGTGGCCCACATCGAGGTCGCCCACCACACCACGCTGATCGGCCTCCTCGCCAACGCCTCCATCCTCGCCGGCCGCAGGCTGACCTTCGACGGCAAGGCGGAAAAGGTCCGCGAGGACATCGGCGGAAACCCTTTCATCAGCCGGAAGTTGCGCGACCCCTACGGCATCTGATAGAGAAAGGGGGATGCGCCGCATCCTAAGCCTCCTCGCCGTCGCCGGACTGTTCGCCGGCGCGACGTGGCTGGCCTTGGGCGGCAGGCGGACCGAGGCCCCGCTCGCCGAGCCGGCCAGCCCGGTCGCGGCGCGAGGCGCCCCTGGAGCGGCGACAAGGCCGTCCGC
>JBKDBK010000119.1:0-41473 GCA_046315175.1 Opitutia bacterium
GGGTAGGGCGGTTTCTCCGAAACCGCCTCGTGCCAACCTCTCTTCACCCCCCTCGGCGCCCAGGGTAGGGCGGTTTCTCCGAAACCGCTTTCTTTGCGTCTTTCCAAAAATAGGGCCAATCCTTGCTGTCTGTGACAAGGCCCGCCCTGACGGGATTCATCTGCATGTAAACCAAGGTTTCTCGGATGAGTTTGTCCGAACGTATGCGGTGGTCGAAAAACCCCTCTTGCCAATGGATGCCGTATTGCCTGGCAAGATAACGCTTCAGCGACTCAACAGCCCGTCTCATCCCTGGGTCGGGGTTGAATTGGGCCACGAGGTGCAGGTGGTCCGGCATAACCACGAGCCCGGCGACTTTCAGTTTCAATAACCTTTCGTAGAAGGCCAATGCCGAGCTAATTGCCCCGAATTGCTGCGGGTTCGCCAAGGTATTCGCGCCACGCTCTTTACAACAGAGGGTCACAAACCAGTGATTTGAAGGTTCGACCCATCCTGGGATGCCATGCCTTAGACGGGTTCTGTTCATCATCCCGCGATGATGGTTGATCGGCCCAATCTGGCATCACAGGCAATTGCCCAGCGGCGGCCGAGGAAGCGCCTTCGGAGAAGGCGCCCTACCCATTGCCCCTTGCCGTCCCAGCCCATCCGTGGTCTTTCTCTCCCCCGTGGCCGACCTTCCCCCGCCGCTCGCCGCCTCGCCCTCCGATCTCTCCCGGGCGGCCGCCTTGCTGCGCGCCGGCGAGATCGTGGCCCTCCCCACCGAGACCGTCTACGGCCTCGCCGCCGATGCGCTCAACCCCGCCGCCCTCGCCAAGGTCTTCGCCGCGAAGGGCCGCCCGCTCGTCGACCCCCTCATCGTCCACGTCGCCGACCTCGCCCAGCTCGCGACCGTCGCCCAGCCCGACCCCCGTCTCGCCGCCCTCGCCCCCTTCTGGCCCGGCCCCCTCACCGTCGTCCTCCGCCGCCTCCCCGTCGTCCCGGACCTCGTCACCGCCGGGCTCGACACCGTCGCCGTCCGTATTCCCTCCCACCCCGTCTTTCGCGAGATCCTCTCCAGGGTCGGCCCCCTCGCCGCCCCCAGCGCCAACCCCTTCGGCTACGTCAGCCCCACCCTCGCCTCCCACGTGCGCGACTCGCTCGGCGAGCGCTGCCCCTGGATCGTCGACGGCGGCCCCTGCGCCCACGGCGTCGAGTCCACCATCCTCGACCTCTCCCAGCCCGGCTCGGCGCGCATCCTCCGCCCCGGCCCTGTCACCCGCGAGGCGCTCGCCGTCGCCCTCGGCGCGCCGATCGAGACCGTCGCCCGCGCCGCCCCTTCCGACCAAGCCCAGCTCGCGCCCGGCATGCTGGACCGGCACTACAGCCCGCGCACGCCCATCCGTCTCTTCGCGCGTGGCGCCGAGCCCGACATCCCTCCCGCGCACGCCGCGCTGCTCCTGCAGTCCCGCCGCGCTTCCCTCCCCGCCGGCGCCGAGCCCTTCTACCTCTCCGAGTCCGGCGAACCCGCCGAGGCCGCCCGCGCCCTCTTCGCCCTCCTGCGCAAGCTCGACCGCCGCGGCTACGAGGTGATCGTGGCCGAGCTCGCCGACGAGTCCGGCGTCGGCGTCGCCCTCAACGACCGTCTCCGCCGCGCGGCCGCGCGCTGACATGCAGTCCTTGCTTGAGACCCTGCGCAAGGCCGAGGACTTCCTCGCACGCAAGGGCCTTCCCAAGGCCAAGTCCGAGGCCGGCCACCTCTTCGCCGGCATCCTCGGCCTCCGCCGCCTCGACCTCTTCCTCCAGTTCGAGCGACTCCTCACCGCCGACGAGGTCGAGCGCCTCCGCGCCGCCACCGTCCGCCGCGCCAACCGCGAGCCCCTCCAGCACATCCTCGGCACGGCGCCGTTCCGCGGACTCACCCTCAAATCCGACCGCCGCGCCCTCATCCCCCGTCCCGAGACCGAGGAGCTGGTCGACCTCGCCCTCAGCCTATTCCCCGCCGACCAACCCGTCCGCGCCCTCGACCTCGGCACCGGCTCGGGCGCCATTGCCCTCGCGCTCGCCGCGGAGCGACCGGCCTGGAGGATCGACGCGCTGGATGCGTCGGACGACGCCCTCGCGCTCGCGCGCGAGAACGCCGCCTCCCTCGGCCTCGCCGAGCGCGTCGCCTTCGCCAAGTCCGATTGGTTCTCCGCCGTCACCGACCGCTACGATCTCATCGTCTCCAATCCGCCCTACCTCACCGAGACCGAGGTCGCCTCCGCCGAGCCCGAGGTCCGGCTCCACGACCCCGCCTCGGCGCTCGTCGCGCCCCAGAACGGTCTCGCCGACCTGCGACGTATCCTGGAGTCCGCGCCCAAGTTCCTAAATCCCGGCGGCTGGGTCGCGCTCGAGACCGGCATCGATCAGCATGCCGCGCTCGCTGAGATCACCGCCGCCGCAGGCCTCGTCGAGGGGCAGGGGAGCCCTGATCTCTCCGGCCACCCGCGCTTCTGGAAGGCCCGGCGCAAGGACGGCTGAATTCTCGGTCCTATTTGCGTCGGAAAATCGCGCATTTTTCATCGACGAAGCCGTGCTCTGAAGCCAACACAGTTTACATCACTGAGCTGTAAATCTTTCCTGTCCACAACATGCGCCACGCCCTCCCTCTCCTCCTCGCCGCCGCCGCCTCGGCCCAGACCGTCAACACCCAGGTCGACGGCATCGTCCTGACCAACGGTCTCACATCGCTCTCTGACACGAGCGCCATCTACAACGGCGACTTCACGCAGTCCGGCATCGATTACCTCACCGACAACGACACCACCACTTACAATTTCAACCTCGCCCGCGCGGACGGCGGCTCGATCCAAGGGGCCTTCGCCGGCACTCCCTCTGCCTCCGCCACGGGGATCTTCATCATCTCCACCTCCATCGACGGGGGGTCCTACAACGGAGATTTCAACGTCCAGCTCGACACCGGCGCACTCAGCTCGACCCGAAGCTTCGGCGACCAGGACTTCGTCGTGACGTCGCAGACAACCGGCGCCCTCAGCCTCTTTCAGAACGCCTTCGGCACGGTCGAGACCGACGGTTCGGGGGCCTACTATGCTTACTTTTATGCCCCCTTCTCCGAATTCAACGTCTCCCGAGACCAAGTGCTCGGCGTCTTCATCAGCGGTTTCACCGCTCCCTGGCTCGAGGTATCCTATGTCGGACTCGGCTATTTCTCCCCCGTCCCCGAACCCTCCACCTGCGGCCTGATCCTCGGCGGCCTTGCCCTCGCCGGCGCCGCCGTGCGCCGCCGCCGGAGCAAGGGCTGACGCGGGGCGAACGCACCAAGCAGGGGGAATCAGAGCGTAGGCGCCTACCGCCCTTTTCTGGCGCAGTCCCCGCGTTTTCGCCGTTGACTCGAGGCTCCTTCGCGTCCTACCTTCCCCCACGTCATGCGCATCCAACCCGCACTCGCCCTGCTCTTCGCCTTCGCGTCCTCCTCGGCCCAGGTCGTCACCTTTTTGGATAACACCAACGGTGGCACAGCCCCGCTCACTTTTTCGGCGTCCAACTCGAGCTCGATCGTGACAGGGAGGTCCTATGAGATGAGGGTCTCCCCCTTCAACAACGTCACGGTGGAATCCATCACCCTCGGCGTCTACGGCAACGTCGCCGGACCTTCCTCGATCCGGCTGTTCCTTTGGACCAAGTTCCTGGAAAACGGCGTGATGACCTACGGCAATGAGGGCACCTTGATCGTGCCCTCGACGCCGATCACCCTCAAGACCATCGCGAACGGCGGGGAGTACTTCACCTTCTCGGGTCTCAATCTGCAGCTCGACGCAGGGACAACTTTCCTCATCGAGGCTCGCGGAGGCACAATCACCACCACCACCGCAAGGGCGGGCATAACCCAGGCGGCGATGACATCCAATTCCTCCCTGACTTTCCTCGGCTTCGGCAGCACCGGCGGGAGTCACGACCCGAGCGATGTCTATGCCTTTTCGATCAGCGGCACCAGCGCCGTCCCCGAACCCTCCACCTACGGCCTGATCCTCGGCGGCCTCGCCCTCGCCGGCGCCGCCGTGCGCCGCCGCCGGACCAAGGCCTGAGCCTGTCTTGCAAGGCAAAGATGAGGCCCCGCGCGAGCGGGGCCTCTTGCTTGCCGTGTGTCGAGTCGCCTCAGCCCTTCATCGACGCCATGTCGATGACGAAGCGGTAGCGCACATCCTGCTTCAGCAGCCGCTCCCAGGCTTCGTTGATTCGCTGCATCGGGATCAGCTCGATATCCGACACAATCCCGTGCTGTGCGCAGTAATTAAGCATCTCCTGCGTCTCGCGGATGCCGCCGATGCCCGAGCCAGCGAAGTTGCGCCGGGGCATGATCACGCTGAAGGGGTGGACGGGTAGGGGGTTCTCCGGCACGCCGACCAGCACCAGGGTGCCGTCGCGGCGGAGCAGGTTGAGGTAGGCGTTGATGTCGTGCTGGGCCGAGACCGTGTCCAACACGAAGTCCAGGGTCCGGACTCGCTTGGCCATCTCAGCGGCATCGGTCGACACCACCACCTCGTGCGCGCCGAGCCGCAGGGCGTCCTGGACCTTCGCCGGCGATGTGGTGAAGAGCGTCACATGGGCTCCGAAGGCCCGGGCGAACTTCACCCCCATGTGACCGAGCCCTCCCAGCCCGACCACGCCGACCTTGCTGCCGGGTCCGACCTTCCAGTGGCGGAGCGGCGACCAGGTCGTCACCCCCGCGCAAAGCAGGGGCGCCGTGGCCGCCAGGTCCAGCCCGGCCGGCACCTTGAGGGTGAACGCCTCGTCCACCACGATGCCCGTCGAGTACCCGCCGAAGGTCGGCCCGCCCAGGTGCTTGTCGGGGCTGTTGTAGGTGAAGGTCGCCCAGCTGTCGCAATACTGCTCCAAGCCCTCCTTGCAGCTCGGGCAGGTCCGGCACGAATCCACCATGCAGCCGACCGCTGCCGTGTCGCCCACCTTGAACTTGGTCACCTTCGCCCCGACCTTGGTCACCTTGCCGACAATCTCATGGCCCGGCACGCAGGGGTAGATGCTGTTCTTCCATTCATTGCGGGCTTGATGGAGGTCGGAGTGGCAAACCCCGCAGAACAGGATCTCCATCTCCACATCCGTCGGTCCGGGCTCGCGACGCACAATCTCCATCGGTGCGAGGGGGTTCGTGGCGGCGGCGGTACCGAAGGCGCGGGCTTGGGTGGGCATAGGAGGTTAGTTTCCACGTCTCCTCATTTTTTGCAATCTTCCCGGCCCTTTTCCGATCTTCCCGATCCGCGCGCCGCGGTGACAGCGGGTCAGCGGCAACCGCGGTGTCAGCGGGCGAGAACTCGCTCCGCTCGCCCCTTCATCTCTTCATCCGTTAAATCTCTTGATTGAGGCAAACGAGCGCTAACGAGTGCTCGCACCTGTCACCAGCATCTCTCGCCCCTCCAGCAGCCGCGAGGCTGCGTCTCCAGCAAGCAACGCTTGCGACTCCAGCGCCTCCTGAGGCGCGACTCCAGCATCGCGCCGCGATGCGACTCCAGCGGGCTCCGCCCGCGAATGTTCTCGCCTCCCCCGCCTTCCCCTAATTCTCCAGCCAGTAAGGCGTCTCCCTCATCTCCATCTCCGCCTCCAGCTCATCGGGTAGCTCGGCGAAGAAATCCAATCCCGTGGCGCGTTCCACCGCGTCGACGCTCACCAAGTGGTTGCGAAAGTCCGCGTTGCGTCCCGATTCCTGGGGCATCAGCACCGCCTGTAGTCGCACCCCTCCTCTCGGCAATTCATCCGCGACCAGCATGAAGCACGCGCCTGGCACGAGCGTCTTGCCTTGGAGCGACCTTGGCGCGCCGCGATAGACCGGCCCCACCGCGACCCAGATCTCGCGGCACCGCGCCGCGGTCTCGTCCGCCAGCACCGCCTCCAGCTTGCGCCAGGGCCCCTGGTTCAGCGCCGGCTCCTGCGGCATGATGTTGCTCATCAGGAACGTCTCCTCCTGCGCCGCCGCCCCGAAGCGCGTCGCAATCGCATGGTTCGGGACCAGGTGTCCCCGGTCATAGCCGGAGTTGGTGTAAGTCTCAGGCGACACCCTTGCCGCCGTGCGGTTGTCCGTGCGGAACCGGGTGGGACGTGGAAAGCGCTGCGGCAAGGTCTCCGCCGGAAGCTTGTACACCGCCCACGCCGGGTTCCCCCTTCGGTCATCATAGCCCACCGTGTAAGCCAGGTTGGCCAGCACGCGGAGCGGGTTCGGGTAGCCCTCGGCGCGCGGCAATCCCGCATACGCATGCTTGCCACCAAGCGAGGCGACCGGCGCCGCCCCAACCGAGCTTTCCCGGGGCGGCGTCGGCGGGCTCGGCGGCGATGGCGGGGTAGGCGGCGACGGAGGGGTAGGCGGCGACGGAGGCGACGGCGGTGTCGGCGGCGTGGGTGGTGTCGGGGGCGTGGGCGGCGTCGGCGGCGTGGCATGCCGAGCCGTTTCGCCCGAAGCCCCCGCGTGCTTGGACGAGGCCCGCCGGGAGAAAAGCACCGCGGCGAGGACGCCCAGGGCAATCACCCCCAGGATCATCCACCAGTCGCTGCGCCGAGCCATAGGGTGTTCACCCTACGGGCTGTTTTCCCGGCGTTAAGGCTAAACGCCCCTGTCCAGGCTCCAAACCGCCTTGCCTTTTGGTGCCTTACCCTAAATTCCATAGCAAATGACGACCCACGGACACCTTCGCCCTGCCTCGTGGCGGCGAGCCGTCCGCGATGGGCGTCCTGCGCCCTTCCCCCCTCTTCCATGACCGAGCTCCTCCTCCTCTCCGCCGAACCCGGCTCCCTCAAGGTCTGGGCCTACGTCGCCTTCATCGGCCTCGTCGTCCTTTTCCTGGCCCTCGACCTCGGGGTCTTCCACCGCGAGGCCCACGAGGTCTCCATGAAAGAGGCCACCATCTGGTCGGTCATCTGGCTCTCCATCGGGCTCTCCTTCTCGGCCGTCGTGCATAAGGCCTATGACGAGAAGTGGCTCGGCCTGGGCCTCGAAACGCCGCGCTACAACGTCCATGAGCTGGCGGGCCAGGTGCCCGAGCAGCCCCTCATCATCACGGGCGAGGTCGGCGGCGCCGAGGCCTCCCGCCAGTATCTGGTCGGCTATGTCGTCGAGAAGTCGCTGGCGATGGACAACATCTTCGTCATCGCGCTCATCTTCGCCTTCTTCGCCGTCCCCGCCAAGTACCAGCACCGGGTGCTCTTCTGGGGCATCATCGGCGCCCTTCTCATGCGCGGCGGCATGATCGGCCTCGGGTCGGGCCTGATCATGGAGTATCAGTGGATCCTCATCATTTTCGGCGCCTTCCTCATCCTCACGGCGCTCAAGATGGCCCTCATCAAGGGCAACGACGACCCTTCGCAGAACTTCGCCGTCCGCCTCTGCAAGCGCTTCCTTCCCACCGTCGACTTCTACGACGGCCAGAAGTTCTTCACCCGCCGCACCGTCAAGCCAACCTACAGCTGGGACCCCGTCGCCGGCCGCGAGGTCATGGATCCCCCCGCCCCCAGCACCCTGTCCTCCTTCTGGTCCATCACCCCCCTGTTCCTCGCCCTCATCCTCGTCGAGATCACCGACCTCGTCTTCGCGGTCGACTCCATCCCCGCCATCTTCGCCATCACGCCCGATCCCTTCATCGTCTTCACGAGCAACATCTTCGCCATCCTCGGCCTTCGCTCCCTCTATTTCTGCCTGGCCGCCCTCATTCCCAAGTTCCGATTCCTCAAGCCGGCCCTCATCCTCATCCTCGCCTTTGTCGGCGTGAAGCTGCTCCTCCTCAGCGTCCCGCCCTACCTCGACGTGATCGGCCTGGCCAAGGGCTCGTCCATCAAGCTCGACACCACCCTCTCCCTCGCCGTCGTCGTCGGCGCCCTCGGCGGGGCCGTCCTCCTCAGCCTCCTCTTCCCCGCGAAGGAAAAGCCCAAGGCCTAAGCCCATCCCCCGGGCCGTCGGGCTGGCCCACCGTTAAGCAAGGATCACTTCGGGCTTAACAATGACCCTCCCGGGGCCCATCGTGGTCCCGTGCCCCAGCCCCTCGCAGAGGCCGCGTCGCCCGTCGGCGACCTCGATGCCGCCGACCGGCGGCACGCCTGGCACCCCTTCACCCAGATGCGGGAGTACCTGGACAACCCCCGCGTCCACGTCGCCCGAGGCGAGGGCTGCTGGCTCTGGGACACCGAGGGCCGCCGCTACCTCGACGGCAACGCCTCCGTCTGGACCAATGTCCACGGCCACAACGACCCCGACCTCAACGCCGCCCTCCGCGCCCAGCTGGACGAGGTCGCCCATGTCACCCTCCTCGGCCTCAACCACCCCCGCGCCACCGAGCTCGCCGAGCAGCTGTCCGGGCTCACCCGCGGCGCCCTCAACCGCTGCTTCTTCAGCGACAACGGCTCCAACGCCATCGAGGTCGCCCTCAAGCTCTCCCTCCAATACTGGCAGCTGATCGGCAAGCCGGGGCGCGTCGGCGTCGCCTCCTTCGCCGGCGGCTACCACGGCGACACCTTCGGCACCATGGCCGTGGGCGACCGCGGTCCCTTCCACGCGCGCTTCGACCGCTGGCTCTTCCCCGTCCATCGCCTGCCCGCGCCCGTCCACGCCGAGTGCGCGGGCCGCGTCGCCGCCAGCGACGCCTCTGCCTCCCTGGCCGCGCTGAGGGCGCTGCTCGAAGCCGAGGGCGATCGCCTCGCCTGCCTCGTCCTCGAGCCGCGCCTCCAGGGCGCCGCCGGCATGGTCCAGCAGCCCCCCGGCTTCGTGGCCGCCGTCGCCGACCTCTGCCGCGAGCACGGCGTCCACCTCATCCTCGACGAGGTCTTCACCGGCTTCGGCCGCCTCGGCGCTCTCACCGCCGCGGAGACCGAGGGTGTCGTGCCCGACTTCCTCTGCCTCGCCAAGGGGCTCTCCGCCGGCTACCTGCCGCTCGCCGCCACCCTGACGTCCGAGGCCATCCACCAGCCGTTTATCGGGCGCTTCTCCGAGGGCCGCACCTTCTTCCACGGCCACACCTTCTCCGGCAATCCGCTCGGCTGCGCCGTCGCCCTCGCCTCGCTCAGCAAGCTCCGCGCCCTGCTGGACTCCGGCGGCCCCGCCGAGTCCGCCGCCGCCCTCGGCCAGGGCTTGCTCGACCGCTTCGCCGGGCTCCCGCACGTGAAGGCCGTCCGCCAACTCGGCCTCGCCGCCGCGGTCGACTTCGCCGCGCCCCCGGGCCGGCCCGCCTGGGATGTCGACGCCCGCATGGGCTACCGCATCTGCCTCGCCGCCCGCCGCCACGGCCTCCTCATCCGCCCCCTCGGCGACTCCGTCCTCATCGTCCCTCCCATCGTCATCACCCCCGCCGAGACCGATCACCTCCTCGCCTCGCTCCACGCTGCCGCCGCCGAAACCGTCTCCTAACCCTTTCCTCCTCCCCTCCTACCGCCCCCCGCTAACGCCTCTCATACCGCTCCCCGCTAACCCACCTAAAACCGCTAACCCCGCTAAAACCCCCAAACCCTCACATGAAAACCCTCGCCGAAGCCCGCGCCCTCTACGACCTGCCGCTCAACACCCTGATCTTCAAGGCCCAGCAGGCCCACCAGGCCCACCAAGACCCCGCCGGTGTCCAACTCTGCACCCTCAAGTCCATCAAGACGGGCGCCTGCCCGGAGGACTGCGCCTATTGCCCCCAGTCCGTCCACCACAATACCTTCGTCGAGGCCGAGGCCCTGATGGAGACCGAGGCCATCCTCGCCGACGCCCGCAAGGCCAAGTCCGGCGGGGCCACCCGCTTCTGCATGGGCGCCGCCTGGCGCCGCGTGGCCGATGGCAGGCAGTTCGACAGCGTCCTGGCCACCGTGCGCGGCGTCAAGGACCTCGGCCTCGAGGTCTGCTGCACCCTCGGCATGGTCACCGAGCCCCAGGCCGCCCGCCTCAAGCAGGCCGGGTGCGACGTCTACAACCACAACCTCGACACCTCCCGCGAGCACTACGCCAAGATCATCACCACCCGCACCTACGACGACCGCCTGCAGACCCTCTCCAACGTGCGCAAGGCCGGCCTCGAGGTCTGCTCCGGCGGCATCATCGGCATGGGCGAGACGGTCGACGACCGCCTGAAGATGCTCGTCGAGCTCGCCAGCCTCGACCCCCAGCCCGACTCCGTGCCCATCAACGCCCTCGTCGCCGTCGAGGGCACGCCCCTCGCCGGCCGACGCTTCGTCGACACCATCGAGTTCGTCCGCACCGTCGCCGTCGCCCGCATCCTCATGCCCCGGGCCATGGTCCGCCTCTCCGCCGGCCGTGCCAACATGTCCGACGAGACCCAGGCCCTCTGCTACCTCGCCGGCGCCAACTCCATCTTCCTCGGCGAGAAGCTCCTCACCACCGGCAACCCCGACATCGAGGAGGACATGAACCTGATGCGCCGCCTCGGCCTCCATCCCCTCCACCCCGACGAGGCCCGGCGCGTCCACCGCGGCGAGATCGCCCCCGCCGCCGCCCAGCCCGCCCCCTGGCCCAAGCCCGAGGAGCTCGTGCCCGTCGCCGCCCAGGGCGACGACGGCAGCTGCGGCGACGGTTGCGGCTGCAAGCACTGAGCCCCCGCGCCTTGGCCACGATCTTCGTCACCGGATCCGACACCGGCGTGGGCAAGACCCGCGTCGCCGGCTGGATCGCCCGCGCCCTCGCCGCCTCCGGCTCCGTTCGCGTGATCAAGCCCGTCGAGTCCGGGGCAGGGGAGGGCAGGCCCTCCGACGCGCCCGCGGCCGCCGGCGACTGGGCCTCCGCCCACACCCTCGTCTCGCTGCCCCTCCCCCTCGCCCCCCTCGCCGCCGCCGCCGCCGCCGGGGTTCCGCTCTCGCTCGACATCCTTCTCGGCCGCCTCGCCGCCCTCCCGCCGTCCGACCACCGCGTCATCGAGGGCGCAGGCGGCGTCGCCGTCCCCGTCGACGCCTCGGGCAGGGACTGGGCCGACTTCGCCGCCGCCGTCCACCCCGACCTCGTCGTCATCGTCATCGAGGATCGCCTCGGCGCCATCAACCAGGCCCGCCTCGCCTCGGATTACCTCCGCGCCCGCCTGCCCAAGGGCAGGATCGCCATCTGGCTCAACGCCGCCGCCAGGCCGTGCGACCTCGCCGTGGCCCGCTCCAACCGCGAGGGCATCGCCGCCTCCGGCCTCCGCCTCGCCGGCGAGTCCGACTTCAACGCGCCCGCGCCCGCCCGCATCGACCTCCCGTGAGCGAGCCCTTCCTCCGCCGCCTTCGCGAGACGCTCGACGAGCGCGCCTCGCGCGGCCTCCTGCGCCGCACCGTCGCGCGCCAGGCCGACGACCCCCGGGTCAACCTCGCCGACAACGACTACCTCGCTCTCTCGCGCCACCCCGACATCCTTGCCGCCGCCGCCGCCGCGCTCCGCCAGTGGGGCGCCTCCGCCGCGGCCTCCCCCCTCGTCACCGGCTACACCGAGCTCCACGCCGCGCTCGAGGCCGAGCTCGCCCGCTGGCACCGCTACCCGCACGCGCTCGTCATGAACTCGGGCTTCGCCGCCAACGGGGCCGTCCTCGGCGGCTTGCCCAAGGCCGGCGACCTCGTCCTCGCCGATCGCCTCATCCACGCGAGCATGATCGAGGGCATCCTGCGCTCCGGGGCCCGCTTCCGCCGCTTCGCCCACAACGACCTCGACGCGCTCGAGGTCATGCTCGCCGAGGCCGCCGGCCACGCCGGGCAGGTCTTTGTCGCCACGGAATCGGTCTACTCCATGGACGGCGACGCGCCCGACCTCGCCCGTCTCGCCGCCCTCCGGGAACGCCATGGCTTCACCTGGGTGCTCGACGAGGCCCATGCCACCGGCTGGCACGGCGCCACCGGCTCCGGCCTCCAGGAGGAGCAGGGCGTCGCCGGCGCGGCCGACATCGTCGTCGGCACCCTCGGCAAGGGCCTCGGCTCCCAGGGCGCCTACGTCCTCAGCCGCGCCCCCGAGGTCCGCGAGACCCTCGTCAACTTCGCCGGCGAGTTCGTCTACTCCACCCACCTCGCCCCGCCCGCCGCCGCCGCCGCCCTCGCCGCCATCGGTGTCGCCCGCTCCCTTGCCGACGAGCGCCCGCGCCTCCACGCCCTCTCGCGCGACTGGCGCCGTGGGCTCGCCGAGGCCGGCTTTGCCGCGCCGGATGGGCACTCCCCCGTCATCCCCCTCGTCCTTGGCGCGCCCGAGCGCACCCTTCGCGCCGCCGAGGCCCTCCGCGCCGGCGGCTTCCTCGTCTCCGCCATCCGCCCGCCCACCGTGCCCGACGGCACCTCGCGCATCCGCATCTCCCTCCGCCGCGGGCTCCGCGAATCCGCCCGCGAGGCCTTCCTCGCCGTCCTGAAGGGAGCCGCCCTATGATCGTTGGCTGGATCGGCGGATGGGGCGTCTCCCCCGCGGAGCTCCGGTCCCATGCCGAGGCCCACGCGCCTGGCGCCCGGCATGTCCTCCTCGCCCCCGTCGCCGGAGCCGCCGAGGCCGCGGCCGACTGCGACGCCGTCGTCGCCTGGTCGCTCGGCGCCCGCCGCTTCCTCGAGCTGGCGGCGCGCGGCGGTCGCCGCTTCCCGCCGCGCGTCCTCCTCCTCGCCCCCTTCACCTCCTTCTGCGCCGAGGACGGCGCCTGCGGAAAGGCCTCCCGCACCCAGGTGCGCTGGCTCCGCCGCCAGCTTCGCCAGGACCCCTTCGCCGCCCTCGCCGATTTCCGCGCCCGCGCCGGACTCCCCCCCGCGCCCCTTGCCGACGAGCTTCCCTACGCGCCGGACCTCATGGAGGAGGGCCTCGACCGCCTCGAGGAGCCCGCGTCCGCCGGCCTGGTGGTCTTCGCGCGCCAAGGGCTCCCCGAGGGCTGGGAGGCCTACGTCGGCGACCGCGACCTCTTGCTCAACGCCGAGGGTGTGGCCGACGCCCTCAAGGGCTGCGCGATTGTCGAGGGCGTGGGCCACGCCGTCGCCGATTTTCTCGGAAACCCGGAGGTGCCCCATGCGCTTTGACGAGAAGGCCTCCGGCTACCACGCCCACGCCTCGCCCCAGCGGCGATTCGCCGAGGCGCTGGCCGCCTTCGCCCCTTTCGCGCCCGGCGACCGCGTGACCGAGCTCGGCGCCGGCACCGGCTTCCTCACCCGCGCCCTCCTCGCGCAAGGCGCGCTGGTCGACGCCTCCGACGCCTCCCCCGCCATGGTCGCGGTTGGCCGAGAGGCCGCGCCGACCGCGACCTGGTCCGTCCAGGATGCCTTTGGCGATCTCTTCCCCTGCCATAACCTCGCCACCAGCGGCATGCTCCAGTGGGCGCCCGATCCCGCCGCCGTCCTCCGGCGTTGCCGCGACGCCCTCCATCCCGGCGGACGCCTGCTCCTCGGCGTCCCCTGCGAGCCCGGCTTCCGCGAGCTGCGCGCCCTCGCCGGCGAGGGCCCCCTCCATTGGCGCGACGAGGCCCAATGGCTGCGTCTCCTGCGCCTCGCGGGCTGGGATGTCCGCGCCTCCGCCGTCCTCGAGCATCGCGAAAGCTACCCGAGCGCCCTCGACTTTCTCCGCTCCCTCCATGAGTCCGGCGTCACCGGCGAGCCCCGCCTCTCCGTCGGCGAGATGCGCTCGCTGCTCCGCGAGTACGGTCGCCGATTCCCCGCCGCCTCCGGCGGCGTCGTCGCCACCTGGGCCTGGCTGATGGTGGATGCCGGTTGAGGTGCGAGGGGCGGGGAGCGGGATGCGAGATGACCAAGGGTTGCCCGCCAACCCGAGCGCGCGCTCGAGGAGGCGCGAGAGCGTCCGCGTTGCTCCCCAACCCGACCCGTTCTGCTCGCACCCCGCTCCTCGTTCCTAAAACTCAAACTCCCCCTGCTCGTCGCCCGGCGGCGCCTCGCCCGCGAGGATCTTGCGCAGGAAGAGGTCGCGGTGCTCGGGGCAGGGCCCGTGCGCGCGGATGGCCTCGATGTGCTCGGGGACGCCGTAGCCCTTGTGGGTGGCGAAGCCGTAGGCGGGATGCCGGGCGTCCAGCGCCTCCATCACCCGGTCGCGCTCGACCTTCGCCACGATGGAGGCCAGGGCGATGGCGAGCGACTTGCCGTCGCCCTGCTTGACCGCCTCGTGGGCCCAGGCGAAGGGCCGGAGGGGCAGTCCGTCCACCAGCACCAGCACCGCGCGGGTGTCGGCGAAGCCGAACAGCTCGCCCTCGGTCCCCGCCGCGGCGAAGGGCCGGAGCGGCCTCGCCGACGCGTCGAGCTCGGCCAGGCAGCGCGCCATCGCCGTGCGGGTGGCCCCGAGGATGTTCTGCGCCGCGATCTCCACCACGCTCCCCTGGGCCCAGGCGAGGCGCAGCTTTCCCTCCGCGCGGAGGGACTCGATGCGCGCCCTCAGCTCGGCCCGGTCGTCGGCCGACAGCTGCTTCGAGTCGTTCGCCCCGCGCACCCGGCGCAGGCAGGCCGCGTCGGCGTAGAACCCGCCGTCCAGCCACACCGCGGCCGCCACGACCGGGCCCGCCAGCGCGCCGCGCCCCGCCTCGTCGACTCCCGCGATGCCGGGCCGGTCGGCCCCGCGGCGGCGGTCGAACTGGGGCAGCGACGCCATCAGCCCTTGCGGCGCGGCTTGAACTCCTTCTTCTCCGGCGGCTCCAGGCCCCGAGGCTCGTAGGTCTCGCGGAAGTGCAGCTTCGCGAAGTTCACCAGGATGGCGGGCCCGAAGCGGCCGACCAGCTCCGCCATCGCAGCCCGGTGCGGCGCCATCCCCGCGCCCTTGGGCAGGGGCACCCCGCCGTCCGCCGCCAGGCGGTCGAGCTCGCGCACGAAGGCGGCGCGGGCGACGATGGAGGCGGCCGCCACCACGGGGTCCGACTCCGCCTTGGTCCGCATGCGCAGGTCGAACGCGATCGCCTTTCGCGCCAGCTCGTTCTGCACCAGGGGCTCCTCGGTGAACTGGTCGAGCAGACCCCAGGCCGGGCGTCGCTGGAACGACGCCTCGTGCTGCTGCAGGGCCTCGGCCGCCGAGGTGGCGTGCATCCAGGCCAGCAGCCGGTTGAGGTTCTTGCCGAAGCGCGAGTGGAGCTCGTTGTACTTCGCCATCCGCATGAAGGTCGTCTTCACCGTCACGCCCGGCGTCTCGCGGATGCGCCGCTCGAGGTCCGCGATCTTCGCGTCGGTCAGCTTCTTCGAGTCCATCACGCCCGCCTCGCGCCACGCCCGCACCGCCTCGCCCGGCGCGATCACGCACGCCGAGATGACCGGCCCGAAGACATCCCCCTTGCCCGACTCGTCGAGGCCGAGGTGCTCCTCGAACCACTCCGGGTTGAGGGCCTCGTCGTAGCCCATCCGCGCCTCGCCCGTCACCTCCGGCTCGAGGGTGAACTTCACGAACTCCTCCGTTCCCTTGCCCGAGACCACGCACTTGCCCGAGGTGTACTGCACGACGTTGACCTGGGGGCCCTTGAAGGCGAACAGGCTGTGCTCGACCTCGAACAGTTCCCAGCCCTTGGCGCGCAGCACCTCGCCCAGCTTCCGCGCCTGGGCGTCGGTCAGCTTCAGCGTGTGCAGGGCCGGCTTTTTCGGCCCCTCGGAATCCTTCTTTGCCTTTGGTGCCATCGTGGCCTTTCGTCCTAGCGCCCAATCCCCGCAAATCCAGCCCCTTCGATGTCCCAACCCGCCGCGAGCCTGACCCGTTCCGCCCCCGCCTTCCGGAAGGCCCTGGCGCGGTGGTTCGCCCGGCATCGCCGGCCGCTGCCCTGGCGCCAGACCCCCTCGGCCTACCGCACCGTCGTCTCGGAGCTGATGCTCCAGCAGACCCAGGTCGCCACCGTCCTTCCCTACTTCGAGCGGTGGACCCAGCGCTGGCCCGGTTTCGCCGACCTCGCCCGGGCCGACGAGGCCGAGGTCCTCGCCGCCTGGGCCGGTCTCGGCTACTACCGCCGGGCCCGCCTGCTCCACGGCCTCGCCAAGGCGGTGGCCGCCCTGCCCGCGCCGCCGACCACCGCCGAGGGCTGGATCGAGCTCCCCGGCGTCGGACCCTACACCGCGGCCGCCGTCTCCAGCATCGCCTTCGGCCATCCCGCCGCGGTCGTGGATGGCAACGTCGTGCGCGTCCTGGCCCGACTCGCCGGACACCGCCGCACCTTCGCCTCGACCGCCGCCGCGGTGAAGGCGGTGACGCCCCTCGCCGCCGCGCTGCTCGATCCTCGCAGGCCCGGCGACCACAACCAGGCCATGATGGAGCTCGGCGCCCTCGTCTGCCGCAAGCACGCCCCCGCCTGCGAGCGCTGCCCCGTCAGCCGCTGGTGCGCCTCGCGCGGCAAGGCCGCCGCCATTCCGGCCTTCGCACCCAAGGCCCGTCGCGCCGAGCTGGTCGACCGCGCCCTCGTCGTCGACCGCCGCCGCGTCCTTCTTCGCCGCCATGCCAAGGACGCCTCCCGCCTCGCCGGCCTCGCCGAGCTGCCGACGCTCGCCTCCCTGGGCCTGACCCCGGGCAAGCCCCTCGCCGTGCGCAAGCGTGCCATCGCCTCGACCACCTACGAGGAGCGTCTCCATCGCGCGCCCATCGCGAAGGTCCGGCGGATTGTCGCCCGCCAGCCCGACCTCGAGTGGGTTCCCCTCGCCGACCTTCCCTTCGCCGCCCTCAGCGGCCCTCACCTCCGCTGGATCACCGAGCTCGCCGCCAAGGCTGCATAGAGATGAGGGATGAAGCGATTGGGCGATGAAAGGATGGTCGGCAGACCAAGTCCCATCCCAATCGTTCGCCCCTTTCGCACCCTGCTTCTTTCCCGTGCCCCCGTGCGGGTGTGCGGCTTTCCGGGGCCCTCAGGCCCCGGCGCCCCTGTGCAGCCGTGCGCTTTAAGGGGCCTTCAGGCCCCCGCGCCTCACTCGCCCTCGGGATCCTTGGGCTTGGGCAGGATGCCCTTCTTGTAGGACTCGAGGGTCTCGGTCAGCTCAGCCTTGATCTCTTCGGGCGCCAGGTCCACGGACTCCTGCTGAAGCTTGATGGCCTCGTCCTTCCTTCCCTGCATGAAGCGCACGCGGGCGAGGGTGTCGAGCGAGGCGGCCTTGTCGGGCCCCTCGGTGAGCTTGACCGCGCGCAGGGCGCAGGTCTCGGCCAAGGCGAGGTTGCGCTTGGGGGCGAAGGCCTCGTTCGTCACCAAGTCCCAGGCAATCTCGTTCTGGATCTGGCCGTTCTCCTTGGTGTCCTCGGCGAAGGTCGCCAGGCGCTTGTAGATGCGCTCGGGGTCGCCCTTGCCTAGGGCGATGGTGTCGCGCACGCCCTCGGCCAGGCCCTCGCGGTCGCCCTCGGGGACGAGCGGGAGGGTCTCCTCGAGCAGCTTCTCCGCCTTGGCCCATTCCTTGGCCTGGATGGCCTGGCCCAGCTCGTTGAGCTTGGCCATGGCCTTTTGCATCTGCGCGCCCTGGGCGTCGGCCTCCGCGGCCGCCTTCTCCGGGGTGAAGCTGCCGTCGAGCACCGAGGCGATGAGCTTGTTGGTGAGCCCGGCGGGATGCCCGGCCCAGATGATCTTGCCCTTCTGCACGAGGAAGGCGTGGGGGATGCCGTCGACGCCGGCCGCCTCGAGCCAGGCCTTCGCCACCGACTTGTCGGCGTCGAAGCCCACGCGGTAGGTCATCTTGCCGGCCCGCGCCTTGACGAAGGCGTCGACCTTCGATTGGTCCTCTTCCCAGACCGAGGTGCCGAGCACGACCAGGCCCTTCGGTCCGAATTCCTTGTGCAGGGCGTCGAGATGGGGAACCATCTTCACGCAGGGGCCGCACCAGGTCGCCCAGAACTCGAACAGGTAGGTCTGCTTGTCGTCCAGCTTGCCCAGGGCCTCGCCCTGGACCATCACCTTGGGCCGGGCGTCGGGAGCGGGCGAGCCGACGCCGATCTTGGCGAAGGCGGGGAGCGTTGCGGCCAGCAGAGCCAGCGTCGCCGTGAGCATGCGGAGGAACATAAGGCCTTCACTCTAGCCCGACCTCGCGCCGCTGCAACGGGGAAACCTGACCCGGCAGGGGAAACCAAGGACACCTCGCCGCCGATTCCCCTCATTCAGCCCCGAATTCACGCCCCAGGCGGGTGCGCCCATCCTCGGACGCCCGCCTTGCCCGCCCCTGTTCGCACCCTCCAATAGAACCTAAAGCCAAAGAAGAAGGGCGGCATCGGCCGCCCCTCGGTCTCCTGAGCCCCCAGGCCCCTTCAGGGGGCCTTTAGGCCCCGGCGAACTTGCGCTTGATGGCCTCGACCACCGCGGGGTCGGCGAGGGTGGTCACGTTGCCCAGCTCGCGGCCCTCGGCCACGTCCCGCAGCAGGCGGCGCATGATCTTGCCCGAGCGGGTCTTGGGCAGGTCGGGCACGAAGACGATCCGCTCGGGGCGCGCGAACTTGCCGATCTGGGTGTCGACCATCGCGTTGAGCTCCTTGGCCAGCGCGGTCTCGTCGGCGCCGGCGGCGGCGGACTTGAGGATGACGAACGCCATCAGGCCCTGGCCCTTGAGGTCGTGCTTCACGCCGACAACCGCCGATTCCGCCACGGCCTTGTGCTGGATGAAGACGGCCTCGAGCTCGGCCGTGCCGATGCGGTGGCCCGAGACGTTGACGACGTCGTCGACCCGCCCGGTGATCCACAGGTAGCCGTCCTTGTCGCGGATGGCGCCGTCGCCGGGGAAGTAGTACTTGCCGCCCCAGCGGCTCCAGTAGGCGTCGACGTAGCGCTGGGTGTCGCCGTAGATCCCGCGCATGATGCCGGGCCACGGCCGGCGGATGGCGAGGATGCCGTGGTCGGTCTCGTTGCCGTTCTCGTCGAGCACGGCGGCGTCGACCCCGAAGAAGGGCAGGGTGGCCGAGCCGGGCTTGGTCGGCGTGCAGCCGGGAATGGGCGTGATCATGTGGCCCCCCGTCTCGGTCTGCCACCAGGTGTCGACGATCGGGCAGCGCTCCTTGCCGATGGTGCGGTGGTACCACAGCCAGGCCTCGGGGTTGATCGGCTCGCCGACCGAGCCGAGCAGGCGGAGGGTGGAGAGGTCGTGCTTGGTCACCCACTGGTCGCCCCACTTCATGAAGGCGCGGATGGCGGTGGGCGCGGTGTAGAAGACGGTCACCTTGTGGTCCTGGATGATCTTCCAGAAGCGTCCGTAGTCGGGCGCATCGGGCGCGCCCTCGTACATGAGGACGGAGCAGCCGTTGAGCAGCGGGCCGTAGACCACGTAGGTGTGGCCGGTCACCCAGCCCACGTCGGCCGTGCACCAGAAGAGGTCGTCGCCGCGCAGGTCGAAGGTGTACTTGTTGGTCGCGTAGGCGTGCACCATGTAGCCGCCGGTGGTGTGGATGATGCCCTTGGGCTTGCCGGTCGATCCCGAGGTGTAGAGGAGGAAGAGCATGTCCTCCGCGTCCTGCTCGGCCGCGGGGCAGTCGTCGCCCACCTTGGCCTCGGCCTCGTGGTACCAGACGTCGCGCCCTTCCTGCATGGAGCAGGAGGCGTCGGGCTTGCCCGGGGTGCGCTGGAGCACGAGCACGTGGCGGATGCTGGGGCAGTCCCTCACCGCCTCGTCCACCACCTGCTTGAGAGGGAGGAACTTCCCGCGGCGCCAGCCGCCGTCCATGGTGATCACGGCCTTGGAGGACGCGTCGTTGACGCGGTCGCGGATCGACTCCGCGGAGAAGCCGCCGAAGACGACCGAGTGGACCACGCCGACGCGCGCGCAGGCCAGCACCGCCATCGCGAGCTCGGGCACCATCGGCATGTAGATGGCGACGGTGTCGCCCTTGCGCAGGCCCATCGACTTCAGGACGTTGGCGAAGCGGCAGACGCCGCGGTGCAGCTCGCGGTAGGTCAGGCGGCGGACCTCGCTCGCCTTGCCGTCCGCGGTGGGCTCGCCCTCGAAGACGATCGCCACCTTCTCGCCCAGCCCCTTGGCGATCTGCGCGTCGAGGCAGTTGTAGGCCAGGTTGGTCTTGCCGCCCACGAACCACTGGAAGAAGGGCTTGCGCGACTCGTCGAGCACCTGGGTCCAGGGCTTGAACCAGTGCAGGTTGCGGGCCTCCTCGGCCCAGAAGCCCTCCATGTCGTCCAGCGACCGGCGGTGCAACGCCCGGTACTCGTCCATGCCCTTCACCCGGGCCTTCGCCACGAAGTCGGCCGGCGGGGGGAAGATCTGGTCGGAGGCCCCGAGCGTCTCCGCCCCGGCCTTGATCACGTCGTCGATGGCCTCGGCGTCGGTGCCGACCGACTCGCCTTTCCGTCGGTTGAGGATGACGTAGACCGCGACCAGCACGGCCACGGCCAGGCTGAGGATCAACAGGGGGTTGTCGTTGATGGTCTGCATGGAAACAGGGGTTGTCGGAAGGTGGACACCCCGCCGAGGGCGGGCAATAAAAAGAGGCGGGACTGGCCTCACCGGGGTTGAATGAATCAAGGGGATGAAGCGATGAAAGACAGCCCACCCCAGCCCCCAATTCCTCCCTTCCTGCATCCCCCATCCTCCGCCCCCTCCGCCCCCTCCGCTCCCCTCGCCACCTCCTTTTAGGCGCCCCCTCCGCGACCTGTCTCTTCGCTCCCTCCGCCTCCTTCGTATCCTTCGCTTCCTTCGAACCCCGTTTTTTCCTCCGCCACCTGTCTTTCCCGTGCCCATGTGCAGCTGTGCACTCCCCTCGCGCCCCCGGCGCCGCCCCCGTGCCCCTGATGACTTAAGACGCCGGCTCTAGCCGGCGGCTTTGCCGCCGCCCATCCCGTCCAGGATCTCGTGCAGCTCCGCGAAGCCGTCGATGACCGGGGCGCCATGTCCCTCGAGCCGGCTGCGGTGCTGGCCGCCGTGGGCCACCAGGAGGCAGTCGACTCCCATCGCCCGCGCGGCCTCGAGGTCGTGCACCGTGTCGCCCACGAACAGGGCGTCGTCCGCCTCGACCCCGAGGTCGCGCAGATGGTGGCGCGCCCGCTCCGCCTTGCTCCGCGCATGGATGTCGCCCCCGCCGCAGACCTTGCGGAAGCGGTCCGACAGGCGCATGCCCTCGAGCGTGGCGTTGAGCAGTCGGCTCTCGTAGGCCGACAGCACGGAGTGCGTGGCGCCGCGGCCGCTCAGGGCGTCGATCAGCTCAAGCGCCCCCGTGTGCAGCCCGCACTCGACCTTGCGCGACTCATAGGAGGCGACGAACTCGTGCGACACCGCCTCGAAGCCCGCCTCGTCGAAGAGCAGGCCCACCTTGCGGTAGACGCGCTGCACCGGGAACTCGAAGATTCGGGTGTAGTCAGCCGGGTCGACCAAGGGCAGGCCGCGGTCGGCCAGCATGCGGTTGAGCGACTCGCAGCACAGCCAGGTGTCATCCAGCAGCGTGCCGTTCCAGTCCCACACGAAGTGGCGGTAGTCGGTCAGCCGGCGGCGCATGCCCCCATCAGACCACCCCGCGAACCGGAGGCAAGTCGGCGTCCACCAGCGACCAGCACCGGACCGACACGCCCGGCGAGGCCATCGCATGGCACGGCTCGCCCAGGTCCGGCAGCCCATCCCAGCGCAAGGGCAGGTCGGAGCCTTCCCGCAGGCTCGCTTGCGTCAGCAGGTAGGGCGCGTGCCTGACCTCGCCCGCCAGCAACCCCCTCGGGCCCGGGGTGAAGAAGGTGTAGCGCTCGGCCAGGAAGTGCTCGAGGGTTCCCGGATTCGCCGCCCGTGGCGCGCCCCCTGATGTCCAGCTGAGCCTCGCCGCCTCCGCCTCGCCCTTGCGCCGGCACCGGTAATCCCAGCCCCCGCTCCCGCCGGCCCGGCTCATCTCGGCGTGGCGGTAGGGAAGATGGTAGCGCCGTCGCGCCACCTCGACCGCCAGCCCTCGGTCGCAATCAAGCGAGAGGAAGAACACCCCGGGGCGTCCCCGCGGGCCCCTGACATACAGCCGCACGTTCAACTCGAGGAAGTTCGAGATCCAGGGCACCCAGGGTAGGCCGCGCGGCCGCACGCGCCGCATGGCGAACGCCACCAGCCCCGCATAGGTCCGGCCTTCATGGAGGTCCGGCACCAGGCCCTCGGGCAGTCGCCGGGCCGCCTCCGCGGGCGGGATTTCCCAATGCAGGAAAAGCAGGTCGTCCCAACTCTGGAAGAGGGAGGGTTGCCCCGCGGGTTCCGGCTGGATCGCCATCCCGCCACCCTACGAGGCCGTCCTCCGCGCGCAAACGCGGTTCCGCCTTGTCGCCCCCGCCTCCCTCCAACAGCGTCTTCCCGTGCTTCCCCAGGCCCAGAACGACGAATGCCGGCGCTTCGCCGAGCACCTGGCCGACCTGGCCGGCGAGGTGGTCCGCGCGGCCTGGGCCCGGCCCGTCATCGAGGTCGAGACCAAGGCCGACGGCTCCCCCGTCACCGTGGCCGACCGCGAGGCCGAGCGTGTCATGCGCGAGGCCATCGCCCGGGCCTATCCCACCCACGGCATCGTGGGCGAGGAGTTCGGCTCCGAGCGCGCCGACGCCGAGTTCTGCTGGGTGCTGGATCCGATCGACGGCACCAAGTCCTTCGTCTCCCGCGTCCCCCTCTTCGCCATCCTCGTCGGCCTCCGCCACCGCGGCGCCCCCGCCCTCGGCGTCATCGACCAGCCCATCCTGCGCGAGCGCGCGGTCGGCGACGGCCGCTCGGCCACCTTCAATGGCGCGCCGACCCGCGTCGCCGAGGCGCCCCTGGGCGCCGCCGTCGTGCTCACCACGGACGCCGAGCACATCGCCCGCCATCATCCCGCCGCCCGCTGGGCCGAGCTGACCCGCGCCTGCGCCTTCGCCCGCACCTGGGGCGACGGCTACGGACACCTCATGGTCGCGGCCGGCCGCGCCCATGTCATGGCCGACCCCGTGATGAATCCCTGGGACCTCGTCCCCGTGCTGCCCGTGCTGCGCGGCGCCGGCGCCCTCGCGACCGCCTGGGACGGCGGCGACCCGGTCGCGGCCGGCAACGTCGTCGCCGCCGCCCCGCGCCTCCACGCCGAGGTCCTGCGCCGCCTCCGCGGCTGAGCCTCAGCGCCCTAGGCGGATGGCCAGCGAGCGGCCGTGCGCGTCCAGCCGCTCCATCGCGGCGAACGCCGCCACGGTCGGGGCCGCCTTGCGCAGGCTCGCCGCGTCGTACCGCACCACGCTCGTGCGGCGCAGGAAGTCCGCCACGCGCAGACCGCTGAAGAACCTGCCCGTGCCGCCGGTCGGCAGGGTGTGGCTGGGGCCGGCGACGAAGTCGCCGAGCACGGTCGGCGTGCGGTGCCCGAGCAGCATCGCCCCGGCGGTCGTGATGGAGCGGGCAAGCCGGTCGATCGCGCGGTCGGCCACGAGCAGCTCGAGGTGCTCGGGCGCCACGCGGTTGGCCACGTCCGCCGCCTCCGCCAGGTCGCGGACCCGCACGGTCAGCAGCCGCTTGGCGAGGATGGCGCGCACCTTCGCGCCGTGGCTGAGCGAGCGGCACTGGCGGTCGGCGGCCTTGGTCGCGGCGGCGGCCAGCTTGGCCGAGTCGGTCACGAGGTAGAGCGTCTCCTTGCCGCTGCCGTGCTCAGCCTGGGCGCAGAGGTCGGCCGCCACCCACTCGGGGTTGGCGGTGCGGTCGGCGATGACCATCACCTCGCTCGGACCCGGCAGGAGGTCGACCCCCACCCGCCCGAACAGCTGGCGCTTGGCCTCGGTCACGAAGGCGTTTCCAGGGCCGAACACCTTGTCCACCGGCGCCACCGCGCGCGTGCCCAGGGCCATCGCCGCGACGGCCTGCACGCCGCCGATGCGGTAGACCTCGCGCACCCCGCAGAGGTGGAGCGCGGCGAGCAGGTCCGGGTGCACCGCGCCGTCCGGACCCGGCGGGGTGCAGGCGACGACTTCCGGCACGCCCGCGACCCTCGCGGGGATGGCGGTCATGACCACCGTCGAGACAAGCGGGACCTGGCCGCCGGGGATGTACAGGCCGCAGCGGCGGATCGGCAGGTGGCGCTCGCCGACGCGCGCGCCGTGCGCGTTGCGGGCCATCCACCCCTTGGGCAGGGTCCGGCGGTGGAAGTCGCGCACCGAGGCGATGGCGTCCTGGATCGCGCGACGACGCTCGGGGGTCAGGGCCTTGGCCGCCGCCGCCAGCCGGGCAGGGGGGATGCGCAGGTCGCCGGCCGCCAGCTTGGCCCGGTCGAAGCGCAGGGTGGCGGCGAGCACGGCCGCGTCGCCGCGCCGGCGCACGTCCTCGATGATCCTCGCGGCGGCGGCGCGCGTGGCGGGGTCGGCCTCCCCGGTGCCGACAAAGGCGGCGAGTCGGGAGGCGAAGTCCCGGTCGCTGCTGCGCAGGGTCGGCATCGTCGCTTAGCGGACGGGGAAGTCGAAGGCCGTGGGGGCCAGCTCGCCGTTGACCGTGATCTTGTCGAAGACCAGGGTGCCGAGGACCTCGCCCTTGTCATCCTTGACCTGGACCGACTTCGGGAAGCGGATGCCGTCGATCACCTGGGTCTCGGTCTCGACCTGGCGCTCGAGCTTGCCGTCGGGCCGGGGGTAGTCGGTGGCGACCAACTCATGGGTCTTGGCGTTGAAATGGCGGGTGTAGGTGTAGGTGCCCGGGTGGCGATAGGTCACGGAGATCACGTCCTTGCCCTCCACCTGGTCGCCCTTCTTGGCGACCTCGGCCTTGGTTCCCTCCGGGACGGAGTAGAACCCGAGGTCCGACTTGCCCATCTCGCGCAGGTTGGAGGCGACCTCGAAGGGCAGGACGCGGGCCGACTCCGCCTGGCCGTTGGTCAGGTTGGTGCGCCGCACCCAGGCCTCGAGGCCGTTGGTCACGGTGCTGAACTCAAGGGTGTAGTCCTTGTCGTACCGGAACTCGCGGCGCTTGCCGCCCTGGGCGACCTCGAGGATGAAGGACTGGGTGAGCTTGCCTTCCTTGTCCATCACCTTGCCGGAGAAGTGGAGGTTGCGGACGCCCGCGAGGGTGGCGGCGTCCTTGGCCAGCGTGGCGCGAGCCTTGGCGATGGCCTCCGCGGCATCCTTGGAGACCTGGGCTTGGGCGGTGGCGGCGAGCAGGCTGGCGACGAGAAGGAGGAGGCGGGACATGACCCACCCATAACAGCCCGCCTCGCCGCGGCTGGCAAGCCTCCGAAGCGGTCAGGCCCCGGTCCGGGCTGCCTCGAGCAGTTCCCGCACGGTGGCCCGGCCCTCGTAAAGGGCCTTGCCCACGATGGCGCCCTCGAGGTTCGACCGCGTCCGGGCCAGGCGGGCCAGCTCGGCGACGTCCTCGCGGCCGGCGACCCCGCCTGAGGCGATCACCTTCGCCGGGCAGGCTTCCAGCATGGCCTCGAGCGACACCCAGTTGGGCCCCGAGAGCATCCCGTCCGTGGCGATGTCGGTGAAGATGACCGTCCCCGCCCCGAGCGCCGCCGCCGCCTTGGCCAGCTCGGTCGCGCGGACCTCCGTCACATCCTTCCACCCGCGCACCGCCACCCGCCCGTCCTTGGCGTCGATGCCCACCGCGAGCCGCGGCCCGTGCGCGCCCGCCACCTCGGCGAGGAACTCGCGGTCCGCCGCGGCCCGCGTGCCCACGATCGCCCGCGAGGCCCCGGCGGCCAGCGCGGCCTCGACCGTCGCGCGGTCGCGCAGCCCGCCGCCGAACTGGACCTTGGGCCCGAGCGCGGCGATGCGCCGCAGGATCTCGAGGTTGCGCGGGGCGCCGTCAAACGCCCCGTCGAGGTCCACCACGTGGATCCACTCCGCGCCCGCCTCGGCGAAGCGCCGGGCCGGCTCGACCGGATCGTCGTGGTAGCGGGTCTGCGCGTCGTCCCTTCCCTGGACGAGCCGCACGCAGCGGCCTCCTCGGATGTCGATGGCGGGGTAGAGGATCATGGACAAAGGGCCGGGTGGCGGAGGTTGCGGAGGAGGCGGAGGAAGGAGACAGGAGGCGAAGGATTCGAAGGATGCGAAGGAAAGATGGGGCAGGGGGCTTAGCCGGCCTTCTTCTTCGCTCCTCGCGCCTCGCTCCCCGCCCCTCTCCGAACCGTGACCGGTTCCTCGCCGCGCACCGCCTCGGCCGTGACGGTCACAACCGAGCCGGCCGGCGGCGGGGCGTACATCGTGTCGAGCAGGATGCCCTCGAGGATGGCGCGGAGGCCGCGCGCGCCCGTGCCGAGCGCGAGCGCCTTGGCCGCGACCGCCTGCAGCGAGCCAGGGGCGAACTCGAGGCTGCAGCCCGAGAGGGCGAGCAGCTTGCGGTACTGCCGGACGGGCGCGTTGCGCGGCTCGGTCAGGATGCGGACCAGGTCGGCCTCGGTCAGGGGCGAGAGGACGGAGATGACCGGGAGGCGGCCGACGAACTCCGGGATCATGCCGAAGGCGAAGAGATCCTCGGGCTGGAGGTCGGACAGCGTGGCCTCGGCCGAGGGCGCCTCGGCGCCCGACGCGTTGTCGAAGCCGAGCGAGCCCCGCGAGCGCCGCGCGACGGCCTTGTCCAGCCCGACGAAGGCGCCGCCGCAGATGAAGAGGATGTCCGAGGTGTCGACCTGGATGCACTGCTGGTCGGGGTGCTTGCGCCCGCCCGCCGGGGGCACGTTGCAGACCGTGCCCTCGAGGATCTTGAGCAGGGCCTGCTGCACGCCCTCGCCGGAGACGTCGCGGGTGAGCGAGGGCGAGTCGGACTTGCGGCCGATCTTGTCGATCTCGTCGACGAAGACGATGCCGCGCTGGGCCTTGGCCACGTCCATCTCGCAGGCCTGGAGCAGGCGGAGCACGATGTTCTCGACGTCCTCGCCCACGTAGCCGGCCTCGGTCAGCGTGGTGGCGTCGGCGATGGCGAAGGGCACGTCGAGCGCCCGCGCGAGCGTGCGCGCGAGGAGCGTCTTGCCCGAGCCGGTCGGGCCGATGAGCAGGACGTTGCTCTTGTCCAGCTCGACGCCGGCGAGGTCCTCGGGCACCCCCGCGGCCGCGCCCAGGCGGTCGTTCAGCCGCTTGTAGTGGTTGTGGACGGCGACGGAGAGGACCTTCTTGGCGTGGTCCTGGCCGATGACGTGCTCGTCGAGGAGCGCGCGCAGCTCGGCCGGCGCCATCAGCCGGACCGGGCCGAGGGGCGCCGCCTTGGGCTTCTCCTGCACGGCGGGTCCCGCCGCGGGCGCGCCGCCCGCCTTGGCCTGCTCGCGCTGGAGGAGCCGGCCGCAGGTCGACACGCAGGCGTCGCAGATGCCCACGCCGCCGGGCCCGGCGATCAGCTTGGTCGCGGCGGCCGCGGGCTTGCCGCAGAAGGAGCAGGCGGCGGCCTGGTCGGCCATCGCCTCAGGCCTTCTCCGGGCGAGCCGGGACGACGACGTCGACCAGGCCGTAGGCCTTGGCCTCGTCGGCGGTCAGGTAGTAGTCGCGGTCGGAGTCCTGCTGGACCTGCTCGGGCGACTTGCCGCTGTGCTTGGCGAGCGTCCGGTTGAGGATGTCGCGCCAGCGGAGGATCTCCTTGGCCGCGATGGAGATGTCGGACGTCTGGCCGCCCGCGCCGCCGCTCGGCTGGTGGATCATCACCCGCGAGTTGGGCAGGGCGTAGCGCTTCCCCTTGGCGCCGGCGGCGAGGAGGACGGTGGCCATGCTGGCCGCGCTCCCCAGGCAGTAGGTGTGCACCTCGCAGGGGATGAAGTTCATCGTGTCGTAGATCGCCATGCCGGCCGTGACGGATCCGCCGGGCGAGTTGATGTAGAGCGAGATGGGCTTCTTGGGGTCCTCCATCTGGAGGAAGAGCATCTGGGCGATGACGGCGTTGGCCACCTCGTCGTAGATGGGGGCGCCGAGGAAGATGATGCGGTCCTTGAGGAGGCGGCTGTAGATGTCCCACGCGCGCTCCCCTCGGGCATCGCGCTCGACGACGTTCGGGATGATGTAGCTCATGGGGAGAGTCTGGGGCCTCGGCGGGGGTTTGTCAGCCCTGCTTCGCCGCCGGGCCGCCGGCCAGCACGTGGTCGAGGGCCTTGTTCAGGAGGGCGTCGCGCTGGATCAGCCGGAGCTGGTCGCGGTCCTTGGCCAGCTTCTCCGGCGGGGTGCGGCTCGCGTAGGCGGCCCGCATGACGGCCGAGCCCAGCTCCTCCTGGGTCAGGGAGAGCTTCTCCTCCTTGGCGATGCGGGAAAGGACGATCTGCGAGCGGACCCGCGTCCCGGCCGCCTTGCGGGCGTCGGCCAGGATCTGCTCCCGGTCCTTCTCGAGGGCCTCGGGCGAGGCGCCGCCGCGGAGGCGCAGGTTGGCGTACTCCATGAAGAGGTCGTACGACTCGCGCTCCACCGCCGACTCGGGCAGGGGGAAGTCCAGGGGCTTGAGCAGGAGGTCGAGCGCCTGCTCGCGGCGCTTGTTCTCGGCCTGGGCCTTGCGCTGGCCCTCGAGGCCCTTGCGGACCTGCTCGCGGAGCTGGTCGAGGGTCTCGACGCCGACCGACTTGGCGAAGGCCTCGTCGAGCTCGGGCAGCTTGCGCGAGCGGACCTCGCTCACCGTCACCGCGTAGCGCGCCGCCTTGCCGCGGAGGGCCTCCTGCGCGTGGTCGGCCGGGAAGCTGTGGTCGACCGTCGCGGTGTCGCCGGCCTTGAGGCCCACCAGCGCCTTGGCCACGGAGGGAATCAGCGCGAGGTCGCCCTCGGCGCCGGCCTCCTCCCAGGCGCCGTCGGACTTGGCGAGGATGCCGGCGTCGGGCGCCGCCTCGGCCAGGTCCTTGCCGTCCACCGTCCCGGCGTAGGATAGGCGCACGTAGTCGCCCTTGGCCGCGGGGGCCTCGGAGACGGCGTAGCTGGCCTTCTGCGAGCGCACCTCGTCGATGCGGCGGGCCACGTCCTCGTCGGTCACGGCCTCGACCGCGGCCTCGACCTTGATCGCGCGCCAGTCGGGGAGGGTGTAGGAGGGGATGACGTCCACCTCGAAGGTCAGCGTGACATCCTTGCCGGGCTCGCCCGCCTGGTCGGCCGAGACGAGGGCGAAGACCTCCAGCTTGTCGTCGGCGCGCAGCTTCTCATAGCCCTCGCTGAGCAGCCGCTGGCGGCTCTCCGCGTCGATGTCCTTGGCGAAACGCGCCGCCACCATGGCCTCGGGCGCCTTGCCGGGCCGGAAGCCGGGCAGGCGGGCCTGCTTGGCGAACTGGAGGGTGACCGCCTTGCGCCCCTCCGCCGCCTGGGCGGCCGGGACGGTCACGGTGACCGTGCGTCGGGTGGGGGAGGACTCTTTAATCTGGATGTTCACGGGTGTCTGAGGGTGGTCCGCCGGGGGCGGAAGGTCGGAGCAAAACACCCCTCGCCCCGGGGGCAAGCAAGGAGAGAGGGGGTGGGGATGCGAAGGATTCGAAGGATGCCAAGGATGCGAAGGAGAGGTTGAAACAAGGGGGAATGACAGGGAGGTGGCGGACGAGTCATGGCATGGGGTACCCCCGATGCTCCGATGTCAGAAAGGCGGTGCCCTTCGGCCTACCGCGGCCGCAAGAACCGCCGCCCTTCCCGCCCCCTAAAACCCTTGGTTTCCCCAATCCCCCCTCTACAGGTTGGTTTAGTTCTCCCAGCCCCTCGCAACTTTCGGTTCTTCCGCCCCCTGCCTTTTCCTTCGCCTCCCTCGAATCCTCCGCCTCCTTCGTATCCTGTATCTCTCCCTTATCCCCCCACCTTCGCCTTCAGCCTAGGCATCACGCAGGCGGGCACGAAGTCCGCCGCGGCCGTCAGCCGGTGCCGGGCGATGTCCTTCACAAAGGAGGACGAGGTCACGAACTGCTCCTTGCTTGGCATCAGCACCACCGTCTCGATCTCCGGCGCGAGCAGGCGGTTGGCGTGGGCCAAGTCGAACTCGAACTCGAAGTCGCTGAACTTGCGCAGCCCGCGGATGATGGCGGCCGCCCCCCGCTCGCGGGCGAACTCCGCGGTCAGCCCGTGGAGCGCGGCCACCTCGACCGCGGGCAGGTCGGCCAGGGCCTCCCGGGCCATCGCCAGCCGCTCCTCCAAGGTGAACCACGGCTTCTTGCTCTCGCTCGGCGCGATGGCCAGCACCACGCGGTCGAACAGGTGGGTGGCGCGGCGGACGACATCCACGTGCCCGAGCGTCACGGGGTCGAAGGTGCCGGGGTAGATGGCGATGCGTTGGGCGGCGGGCATCCTTTGGTGTTGCCCCGCATCCTCGGCGGACGGCATCCTGCCCGCAAGCCCGCATGAGCGCCCTGCGACACCTTCCCAACCTGCTCACCGCCGCCCGCATCCCCGCCGTCGCCCTCATCGCGTACTGGACGCACCTCGCCGGCCCCTGGGCCTCCGCCGCCCTCGCCCTCTTCATCGCCGCCGCCGTCACCGACCTGCTCGACGGCTGGGTCGCCCGCAAGGTCGGCGCCGTCTCCGACTTCGGCCGCCTCATGGACGCCCTGGTCGACAAGATCTTCATCCTCGGCCTGCTCGTCGCCCTCCTCGCCCTCGATTGCCTGCCCGTCCAGGTCCTCGCGCCCGCCGGCGCCTCGCCCGCCCACCTTCCCGCCGGCGGCGACGCCCGTCTCCTCGCCGCCCTCGGCGTCTACCTTATCCTCACGCGCGAGTTCCTCATCACCGGCCTGCGCCTCGTCGCCGCCGCCAAGGGCCAGGTGCTCGAGGCCGAGGGCTGGGGCAAGTCCAAGACCTTCCTCCAGATCCTCGCCATCGGCCACCTCATCGGCCTGCGCGCCTACGAGACCCACTGGCACCTCTCCGCCGAGTGGCACCAGCGCTGGCAGCTCATCATCATGGGTCTTTTCTGGAGCTCCGTGGCCATCACCGTCTGGTCCGGCGCGGTCTACCTCGTCCGCCACCGCCGCCACCTCGCCGCCGCATGATGGTGGCCGTCGCCACCCTCGGCCCCCTCGGCCGCCTCCCCGCCCCGGGCACCTGGGGGTCCGCCGCCGGCCTCCTCTGGTGGTTCCTCCTCGTCGACCCCATCCGGGCCCGGCACGGCCTCGGTCACCAGGTCGCCTTCTGCCTGCTCGTCGTCCTCGCCGCCGTCTTCCTCTGCGGGGTGGCCGCCACCCTCATCGGACGCAAGGACCCCCCGGAGGTCATCCTCGACGAGGCCGCCTGCATGCCCCTTGTTTTCATCGGTTTGCAGGGGTTGACCCTCGCCTGGGTGCTGGTGGGCTTCCTCCTCTTCCGCCTGCTCGACATCGCCAAGCCCCTCGGCATCGCCCGCCTCCAGAAGCTCCCCTCCGGGCTCGGCATCGTGGCCGACGACCTCGCCGCCGCCCTGGTCGCCAACGCCGCGCTCCACCTCCTGATGGTCTTCCTCGGATCGGTCGCCTGAGGCCTTCCGCCCGCTTCTCCCCGCGGGGAATTTTTGGCGCCCCGCCTTCTTTCCCTGTTGACCAGCGGGTTTCAGGGCGGTTCATTCCCATCCGCCGGCCACCGCTGGCATCCCAAACATCATCCCAACCCAACCCAAACCACACCCACATGAACAAGTCTGAACTCATCGAAGCCGTCCAGAAGGCCCTCGACGGCACCCGTGCCGACGCCGAGCGCTCCGTCGACGCCGTCATCACCGCCATCGAGCAGGGCATCATCAAGAAGGGCGGCGTCTCGCTCGTCGGCTTCGGCAACTTCACGGTCAACAAGCGCGCCGCCCGCGACGGCATCAACCCCGCCACCGGCGCCAAGATCAAGATCAAGGCCTCGAAGGGCGTGAAGTTCAAGGCCGGCACCGCCCTCAAGAAGGCGGTCAACAAGTAATCCTCGGATCACTCGTTGGAAACACGACCCCGCCGCGAGGCGGGGTCTTTTTTTGCCCGCTCGTTTTCCGCCCGCCTCGGCTTGCCCCCGCGGCGCGCCGCCGCACACTCGTCGCGTGGCCTCCCCCTTCCATTACCAGGACCCGTTCCCGCTCGGCCCCGACGCCACCAAGTATCGCCGGCTCACCGCCGACCACGTCTCTGTCGGCGCCTTCGAGGGCAAGCCCATCCTCAAGGTCGACCCCGCGGCGCTGACCCTCCTCGCCAACCAGGCCTTCCACGACATCAACTTCCACCTGCGGACCGGGCACCTCGAGCAGGTCGCGGCCATCCTCGCCGACCCCGAGGCCAGCGCCAACGACCGCGCCGTCGCCCTCGCCATGCTCCGCAACGCCGAGGTCGCCGCCAAGGGCGTGCTTCCCTTCTGCCAGGACACCGGCACCGCCCAGGTCGTGGCCAAGAAGGGCCAGCAGGTCTGGACCGGCGGCGGCGACGACGCCGAGGCCCTCTCCCTCGGCGTCTACCAGGCCTACGCCCAGAACAACCTCCGCTACTCCCAGCTCGCCGCGCTCGACATGTACACCGAGCGCAACACCGGCACCAACCTGCCCGCGCAGGTCGACATCGCCGCGGGCAAGGGCGCCCGCTACGACTTCCTCTTCGTCGCCAAGGGCGGCGGCTCCGCCAACAAGTGCTTCCTCTACCAGGAGACCAAGGCCGTCCTCAACCCCCGCTCCCTCGTCGCCTTCCTCACCGACAAGATGCGGTCCCTCGGCACCGCCGCCTGCCCGCCCTACCACCTCGCCTTCGTCATCGGCGGCACCTCCGCCGAGGCCACCATGAAGGCCGTCAAGCTCGCCTCCACCCACTGGTACGACGCCCTGCCCACCTCGGGCGACGCCCACGGCCGCGCCTTCCGCGACCTCGCCCTCGAGGCCGAGCTCCTCAAGGCCGCCCACACCCTCGGCATCGGCGCCCAGTTCGGCGGCAAGTGGTTCGCCCTCGACGCCCGCGTCATCCGCCTGCCCCGCCACGGCGCCTCCTGCCCCATCGGCCTCGCCGTCTCCTGCTCCGCCGACCGCAACGCCAAGGCGTACATCGACGAGACCGGCGTCTGGATCGAGCAGCTTGAGACCGACCCCGGCCGCCTCATCCCCGCCGAGCACCGCGGCAAGGCGGACAACGGCGCCACCGTCCGCGTCGACCTCAACCGCCCCATGGCCGAGATCCGCGCCGAGCTCGCCCGCCACCCCGTCACCACCCGCCTCGCCCTCACCGGCACCCTCGTCGTCGCTCGCGACCTCGCCCACGCCAAGATCAAGGAGCGCCTCGACCGCGGCGAGGGCCTGCCCCAGTACCTCAAGGACCACCCCGTCTACTACGCCGGCCCCGCCAAGACGCCCCCGGGCCTGCCCTCCGGCTCCTTCGGCCCCACCACCGCCGGGCGCATGGACAGCTACGTCGACCTCTTCCAGAAGGCCGGCGGCTCCCACGTCATGATCGCCAAGGGCAACCGAGGCCAGGCCGTGACCGACGCCTGCAAGGCCAACGGCGGCTTCTACCTCGGCTCCATCGGCGGCCCCGCCGCCATCCTCGCCCAGGAGAACATCCGCAAGGTCGAGGTCGTCGACTTCCCCGAGCTCGGCATGGAGGCCGTGTGGAAGATCGACGTCGTCGACTTCCCCGCCTTCATCCTCGTCGACGACAAGGGCAACGACTTCTTCTGCCAGATCCCCGGCACCGGCTGCGGGGTCTGCGCCACCGGCTCGGGTTGAGGAACGCCGATGTGCGGACGCAAAAAGGGCGGCCTCCGGGCCGCCCTTTCCGTTCCCGGCGACTTGCGCTCAGGCCTGGGCGGGAGCGGGGATGGCCGGGCGATACTGCGAGTCGCCGAACCCCAGCACACACCAGAAGATGGGCGAGAGGAAGGTCAGGCCCAGGGCGAAGCCGACGCCGTGCCCGAACCGCTCGGCAATGCGGATGTGGGCCCAGGTGAAGATACCGAACAGCGCCAGCGCGCCCAGGACGGGGATGCCTGCGAGCAGGATGGAGGCCGCCCACCAGCCGGAGAGGCCGCCGAGCCGGAACATCACCACCAGGTTGTAAACGGGGATAATCGCCGCCCAGCCGGGCTGGCCGGCCTTCTCGAAGCTCTTCCACCAGCCGATGATCGTGACGATGACGACGGCGAGGTAGGCGACGCCTAGGAATATCAGGATGCGGGCGAAGGCGGCGCCGTCGCCGTTTCCGAAGTCTTGGGAGAGCAGGGTGGGGTTCATGGGGGTGGGGTGCGCAACTCATCCTAGCCCGGCACCGTCCTTGGGCAATTATCTATTCGAGGCGCGGATTACCCCGGCCGGCGCCTCACTTCTCCCACTCGAGCGCGCCGCGCTTCAGCTCGTAGATCAGGCCGAAGACGAGGATGCCAAGGAAGACCGCGGTCGCGCCCGTGATGGCGATGCTCGCCGCGAGGAACTCGCGGTAGACCAGTGCCCAGGGCACGAGGAAGACCACCTCGATGTCGAAGAGGATGAAGAGCATCGCAGTCACATGGAACTTCACCGCGAAGCGGGGGTGCACCTTGCCCTCCGAGGGCAGGCCGCACTCGTACGCCTTGTCCTTGATGTAATTGCCCTTGGCCCGCTGGCCGAAGACATGGCTGACGAGGAGGATGGCGGCCGGGATGGAAAGCCCCAGGACGACCTGGACCAGGACGGGCAGGTAGGTGGCGAGGGATTGGTTCTCGGCGGCCATCGCCCCCATCAAGGCAAGCGCGCCCCGCTTGGCAAGCGCGCTCGCCAAGCGGGGCTTTTCCCCCATCGTCCCGCCCATGGATCTGCCGAACTTCTGGGTCGCGCTCGGGCTGACCTTGTTCGCCGGCCTCTCAACCGGCCTGGGCAGCCTCATCGCCTTCGGCGCCCGCCGCGCCAGCTATCGCTTCCTCTCCGTGTCCACCGGCTTCTCCGCCGGCGTCATGCTCTATGTCTCCTTCATGGAGATCCTGCCCAAGGCCGAGGGCGCCCGGAGCGAGGCCCTCGGCCCGGCCGCCGGGCCCTGGTGGGCCATCGGGGCCTTCTTCCTCGGCATCCTCCTCATCGCGGTGATCGACGCCGCCCTGCCGCACGCCGACAATCCCCACGAGCAGCCGAGCGAGGCCGAGGCCGCGCCTCTCCACTCCGGCGCCCCCGCCGTGCCGCGCTCCCGGCTCCGCCGGATGGCCGTGCTCACCGCGCTTGCCATCGCCATCCACAACTTCCCCGAGGGCCTCGCCACCTTCCTCGCCGCGCTCGAGGATCCCGGCGTCGGCCTCGCCATCGCCGTCGCCATCGCCCTGCACAACATCCCCGAGGGCATCAGCGTCTCCGTGCCCCTCTTCTACGCCACCGGCAGCCGCGCCAAGGCCCTCTTCCTCTCGTTCCTCAGCGGGCTCGCCGAGCCGGTTGGCGCCCTCATCGGCTTCGGCCTCATCCAGCTCATCTCGCCCGGCTCCGGCCCGTCGCCCGTCCTGCTCGGCGGCTGCTTCGGCGCCGTCGCCGGCGTCATGGTCTACATCAGCATCGACCAGCTCCTGCCCACCAGCCGCGCCTACGGCAAGGGGCACGACAGCATCCTCGGCCTGCTCGGCGGCATGGCCGTGATGGCGGTCAGCCTGCTCCTTCTTCGCTCAGCCTGAGCGCCCTCAGCGCTGGGCGGGGTCGACCTCGAGGGCCGGGCCGCCGGGCGCGGGCGCCGGCGGCTGGCCGCGCGCCGCCAGCTCCTTGGCCGAGCCGGGAATCTGCTCGGCGAGCCAAGGAGGGCAGGTGAACAGGGCCTTGGCGGCCGCCGCGTTGGCGGGGTGCTTCGGGTCGGAGTGGGTGACCGTCATCCAGGCCTGGGGCGGGGCTCCGTTGGCCGAGGCGGCGCGCCCCATCGTGATCGTGGCCTTGGCGCCGCCCGGGAGGGTCAGCGAGGCTACGACGGGCTTGGCCAGCGCGGCCTTCGCCGCTGCGTCGTCCTTGGCCACGGCGTCGCCGGCGCGAAGGTTGGCGAGCGACATCAGGAGCTCGCCCGCGGCGGCGGCGGTGGGCGCGTCGGCGCCCTTCAGGGGGTCGCCCGCCTTGTCGCGGGTCAGGCTGACGCTCGTGCCGTCGGGGAAGGTGAGGGCGAGGGCGGTCACCTCGTCGGCGTTGGCCGCGAGCAGCATGGGGTCGATCCAGTTGGCGGGATCGCCCTCGAGGTAGCCCGCGAAGGTGGTGCGCAGCACGGCGGTCTCGCCCTCGGGGCGCGCGGCCACGCCCGCGCCGTCGTCGGTCATGCGGCCAAGCTCGACCTTCCACGACTTGCCGTCGGCGCCCTCGAGGCGCACCCATTGGCCGGCGAGGCCGAGGCGCTCGATGCGCCGGGGGTCCGACGTCAGGATGCCGAGGGATTTCGCGTTGCGCAGCGACTGGAGCAGCGGGCGCAGGCGATTCTCCGCGTCGGCCCGCAGTCCGAAGCGGGCCGGCACCACCCAGCCGTCGGCCGAGCGCTCGACGCGGGCGGTCTTGCCGCCGGCCGCGATCTCGACCGCCCGGAGGTCGGCGAGGAGCCCGGCGGGCACGAGGGGTTTCTCCTCCGGCGCCGTCGGCTCGGCGGCGGGCTCGAGCCAGAGAAGGGCGGCGGCGACGGCGCCCAGGGCGAGGGTGGTCAGCAGGAGCGTGCGGTGGCGCATGGCGGTTCAGGCGGCGCGGCGGCGGCGAAGGAGGGCGTAGGCGAGGCCGGCGAGGATGGCGAGCGCGGGGCCGGCGAGGAGGTTGAGCAGCGCGAGCCGGCGCCCGAGGGCGTCGACCTCCTCGCGGGCGGCGCGGCGGATGTCGCGCAGCGTCTTGCGCACCTCGGCCTGCTGCTCCGTGAACCTCTGCACCTCGCGCTCCACCTCCGGCGTCAGCACGATGCCCTTCGAGAGGTCGCCCCCGGTCGCGCGGGTCAGCTCGGCCAGCTTCTGGGCGAGGTCGTTCAGCAGCTGCTCGTTGCGGTCGATCTCCCCCTGGTAGCGGGCCTGGGCGGCGCGCTGGAGGTTCAGGACCCGGTCGAAGGGGCGGATGGCCGCGCCCTTCGCCCGGAGGGCGGCGAGCTCGGCGTTGCCGCCGAGGGTCTCCAGGGCCCCGAGCAGGAGCGCCTGGTTGTCGTTGATCGGCTCATACACCTGTTGGCCGTAGGCCTGGCCGCGGCGGAGCGAGTAGTAGTCGAGGGCGAAGTCCGAGTCGGCGATGACGAGCAGGCGCCCCTCCTTGGCCGAGGCCTTGAGGCCGGGCTCGGCCACGGGCTTGCCGTCCTCGCCCTTCGGCGGGCCGTCGGGGAACGCGGAGCGGAAGCTGCCCGTGACCAGCGCGGCGAGGACGCGCTCCTTGCCGTCGGGCTTGAACTGGGCGGCGACCTTCTCGAACGGGCCGGCGTTGGCGGCCGCGATGGGCACCGCGCCGATCCCGGGTCCGCGGAACCAGGCCAGGGGGCGGAAGACCAGGCCCTTGGGCGCGTCGCCCGCCAGCTGCACCGAGCCGGCGTCGAGCACGTTGAGCATGCGGAGGTTGGCGGTGACGGGATGGTCGTCGGCCAGGCCGTCGGCCTCGATGGCCGCCGCCGGCGGGTAGCTCACGGGCTCGCCGCGCGGCGAGGGCATCATGAGCGAGCGGGCGGCGTCGCCGACCACCGCGTCGACCGGCACGTCCACGCCCCAGCCCCGGACGAGGGCGGGGTCGCTCGAGGCGCCCATCGCCGCCGCGGGCACCACCATGAAGGGCATGCTGCCCTGCTGGAACTTCTGGTAGCGGCTCAGCGGATCGACCAGCGCGAGCACCGGGCCGCCGTTGAGGAGGAACTGGTCGACGGCGTAGGCCAGCCGGGGGCTGAGGTGGTGCGGGTGCACGAGGCAGACGACCGCGGTGTCCTTGGGCAGCTCCGTCGCGGTGTTGGAGAGTGTCGCCACTTCGAAGCTGCGTCCCAGCTCCTGGATGAGGATGTCGCCCGGCCCCTCCTGCTGCTGGCCCGGGGGCAGGTCGCTGGAGATGGGCAGGGTGGTTACCAGCGCGAGGCGGGGGCGGGTCAGCCGCGTCACCGACGCGATCAGCTGCGAGAGGTCGTGCTCGAGGAAGCGCTCGCGCCGGGGATCGAGGAAGGGCAGGGCGCGCAGGGTGTCCGCCTGCTGGGCCGTCACGCCGAGGTAGGCCGTGCCCCCCTCGGCGCGCGTGCCGCTGATGCCGTGCCGCTGGGCGCGGGTCTCGGCCTCGGTGTCGGGCTGGGGGTCGGTCACGCGCAGCTTGATCTTCCCCCCGGAGGCGTCGGCATAGGCGCGGAGGAGGCCCTCGGCGCGGCGGGCGTAGGCCTGGAGGTAGGGCGAGAGGCGGGTGTCCGACCGGCTGGCGAAGAGCTCGATGGTCACCGGCTCGCCCACGCCGGCGGCCAGCTTGCGCGAGGCCTCGGAAAGGGTGAAGATGCCGTCGTCGGTGAGGTCGGCCTGCAGGCCGAGGCGGCCGGCGATGACGTTGGCGAAGAGCGCGGCGGCGACGATGGCGGCGGCGGCGAGAAGCAGGGAGGCGCGGTTCATGGCGGGTTCAGCGGCGTTCGATGGCGAGGGTGCCCAGGCCGAGCCCGGCCAGGGCGACGCTCACGAAGTAGGTGGCGGGTTGGAGCGCGAGCGAGCCGAGCGTGAAGGGCTCGAGGTTGCGCCAGAGCCCGAGGCGGGCGACCCAGGACACCTGCTCGGGCGAGAGCGCGCCCGAGAGCAGCTCGTCGAGCACGCCGTAGCCGACGATGACGAGCACGAAGCAGGCGAGGAAGCCGGTCACGAAGGCGATGACCTGGCTGCGGGTCAGCGCGGAGCAGAGCGAGGCCACGCCGAGGCAGGCGCCGCCGCAGAGCAGCGAGCCCGCGTAGCCGCTGGCGACCACGCCCCAGTCCGGGTCGCCGAGCCAGCCGACCGTCAGCGCCATCGGGAGCGTGGCGAGCAGGGCGGTGGCGAGGAAGAGCCACCCGGCGAGGAACTTGCCCAGCGCCGCCTGCCAGACCGTCACCGGCCAGGTCAGGAGCAGCTCGAGCGTGCCCTGCCGGCGCTCCTCCGCCCAGAGCCGGGCGCCCGCCGCGGGGGCGAGGAAGGCCCAGAGCCAGGGATGGTAGAGGAAGAAGCGGTCGAGGTTCGCGACGTTGGCCTCGTAGAACGAGCCCACGAAGAAGGCGAGCGACACCGCGAAGGCGTTGAACACCGCGAGGAAGACGTACGCGAGCGGCGTGCGGTAGTAGCCGAGGAACTCGCGGGCGAGGATGGCACGGAAGGCGCGCATGGGAATCAGGCGGTGAGGTGGCGGAAGATCTCGTCGAGGCGCTTGCCCGGGAAGCGGGCGAGCAGGGCGGCGGGGCTCTCGTCGCAGCGGACCTTGCCGCGGGCGATCAGGATGACGCGGGTGCAGAGCGCCTCGACCTCCTCGAGCAGGTGGGTCGAGACGATGACGGCCTTGCGCTCGGCCATGCCCTTGAGGATGCGGCGCACCTCGTGCTTCTGGTTCGGGTCGAGGCCGTCGGTCGGCTCGTCGAGGATGAGCGCCTCCGGGTCGTGGATCACCGCCTGGGCGAAGCCCACCCGCATCCGGTAGCCCTTGGAGAGCGTCTCCACCGCCTGGTGGGCGACGTCGGAGAGGCGGCAGAGCTCGAGCGTCTCGCGCACCCGGTCGGCCGGCCCGGCCAGCCCCCTCAGGTCGGCGGCGAAGGCGAGGAACTCGCGCACCGTCATCTCGCCGTAGGCGGGCGCGCCCTCGGGCGAGTAGCCCAGGCGGGACTTGGCCGCCACGGGGTCGGCGGCGACGTCCACCCCGGCGATGCGGGCCGCGCCCCCGTCGGGCCGGAGGTGGCCGGCGAGCAGGCGCATGGTCGTCGACTTGCCCGCGCCGTTCGGCCCGAGGAAGCCGACGACCTCGCCGCGGTCGACGGAGAAGGAGACGTCGTCCACCGCGCGGATGTCGCCGTAGCGCTTGGACAGGTGGGAGGCTTCGATCAGTGCCATGGGTCGGAAAAACAGCGGGAGCGGGCTTGGGTTCCTCCGTCGGGCGACGGGCGCCGGACCGTCGGGGTGGCGATGGAAACAGGTTCCCGCCCTTTGACAAGCGCCACCCGCCCGCGCCCCTGTCTGCTATCCGCTTGTCCCGCCCCCCGGGCCTCCCCACGCTCCCTCCCGTGAGCGAGCCCGCCGCCAAGCCCGTCGTCCTGACCTGCGCCCAGCCGACCGGGCGACTCCACCTGGGGAACTACCTCGGGGCCGTCCTCAACTGGGGGCGCATGCAGGACGACCACGAGTGCTACTTCGGCATCGTCGACCAGCACGCCATCACCGTGCCCACCGTCCCCGCCGACCTCCGGGCCAACACCTACGCCTGCCTCGCCCAGTACATGGCCTGCGGCCTCGACCCCGCCCGCAGCCGCCTCTTCGTCCAGTCGCACGTCACCGGCCACACCGAGCTGGCCTGGGTCCTCGGCTGCCTCTGCCCCCTCGGCCAGCTCGAGCGCATGACCCAGTTCAAGGACAAGTCGGCCAAGCAGGAGTCCGTCCGGGCCGGCCTCCTCACCTACCCGGTCCTGATGGCGGCCGACATCCTCCTCTACAACGCCGCCAAGGTGCCCGTGGGCGAGGACCAGAAGCAGCACCTCGAGCTCACCCGCGACCTCGCCCAGAAGTTCAACCACACCTACTCCGACACCTTCGTCATCCCCGAGCCCTACATCGCCGCGACCGGCGCCCGCGTCATGTCCCTCCAGGACCCCGGGGCCAAGATGTCCAAGTCCGACCCCAACGCCTCGGCCACCCTCTTCATCACCGACTCGGCCGACGACATCCGCCGCAAGGTCGGCTCCGCCGTGACCGACTCCGGCGCCGAGGTCCGCGCCGCCCCCGACAAGCCCGGCGTCTCCAACCTGCTCCAGATCCTCTCCGCCTGCTCCGGCCGCCCCGTGGCCGCCCTCGAGGACGACTTCCGCGGCAAGGGCTACGGCGACTTCAAGCGGGCCGTGACCGACGCCGTCGAGGCCGTCCTCGCCCCCGTCCGCTCCCGCTTCGCCACCTTCTCCGCCGACCGCGCCGAGCTCGACCGCGTCCTCAAGGCCGGGGCCGAGGGGGCCCAGCGGACCGCCTACCGCACCCTGGCCAAGGTCCACCGCAAGGTCGGCTTCGTCGAGCGCCCCCGCTGAGTCGGCCCGCTTCCGTCCTTGTCCCCGGGCCGTTCGGCGCCATCCTGCGGCTCGAGCCCGCGCTCACCCCTGCCTATGAAACAACTCGAACAGTTCCTGAAGGAGAAGTGGTTCCTGGTCGCGGCGGACGCCCTGGTTGTCGTCGGGATCCTCAGCATCGGGCTGGACCCCAAGGACAGCTTCCAGGCCTTCCTCGCCGTGGCCGGCATCCTCGCCGCCTCCGCCATCGTCGTCATCCCCGTCCTCCGCGAGGAGGGCACGCGCAAGCAGCGCCAGCAGGAGGAGCGCCGCCTCCGCGCCGCCCTCGCCGCCGAGCTCGACCTGCTCCGCGGTGAGATCCGCTCCTCCGGCGAGGTCGCCGCCCGCCGCGCGACCGACATCGAGATGGGCGCCCGCAAGGCCGGCGAGGCCGCCGCCGAGGCCGTCGCCCGCAAGGCCTCCTCCGAGATCGCCGCCCTGCGCGCCGAGCTCGCCGCCGCCTCCGGCGCCAACGAGGGCCTGGACGAGCTTCGCGCCCAGATCCAATCCGTCGCCGACGCCGCCCGCGGCGCCACCGCCGACGCCGAGACCGCCCTCGAGCAAGCCGAGGCGGCGGGCAAGGACACCGACACGCTGCGCGGCGCCTTCGGCGACGCGCGCGCCAAGGCCGACGCCGCCCTCAAGGCTCACCAGGCCGAGATCGCCGCCCTGCGCGCCGAGCTCGCC
>JBKDBK010000120.1:0-3962 GCA_046315175.1 Opitutia bacterium
TCGGCGGCGGTCGGACATGATTACCAATTTAAGGCCTATCTGATTTTGGTAAAGACCATTTTAAGATACATCGTATTTTCGTAAACAGCCTCCATTGATCAGCACGGCATGAGAGCCGCCCACATCCAGACTGGCTCAGAATGACAAACGGGCTAGATTGAAGCGATAAAATGAGCCTCACTGGACCAAAAGCGGAATTATCCCCTAGCACCCTCAGCTTTACACGAAGAAACCAAGCTCATTCGGCTTAGATAAACTACCCGCCCACCCCCGATGGCAAGCAACGACCTTACCCAACACGTTACCCATAAGTTCATAATCCCGGATGGCTTCGAGCGGGTGTTCCCGGCAGCCAAAGCCAAGTGGACATGGGTCGGGATAGGCAGCCTCATCCTTTGCTACGGCGGAGTCATCGGAACCCAATCAGGCAAGGCCTCAGGCTGGGTCGGCGTCGTTTTCTTCGGCACCACCTTTCTTGTCTCCGTCATACAGATGCTTCCTGGCGCCGCCTACCTCAAGGTAGGCCCCGGCGGGATCGAATTCAGGACACTCTTCCGCACCCGGCGGATCGCGTGGGCGGAGATCAGCGGGTTCGGCCACTATCGGCAGGCATCCAAGGGTTTTGTCGGCATCAACTTCGAGGGACCGGCAAAGGGGTTCTCCCGGAATGCCAGTTCCGCCTTGGTGGGTTTCCATGATGCCCTGCCCGACACCTATGGGCACAAGGCGGAAGAATTGGCCGTCCTGCTGACCGCCTGCCGTGCCCATTTTCTACGGCAAGCCGACGGTTCGCATCCGACAGAGAAACTATAAATCCCCTCGGCTAGCCAGTTAAAGTGGCGGAGAGGATGGGATTCGAACCCACGAGACGCTTTTGGCGTCTACCCATTTAGCAAACGGGCGCTTTCGGCCACTCAGCCACCTCTCCGTGTCTGGTCCGGGGGGAACAGGGGCATAGCGTGGATGGGTGGGCAGACGGTGGCAAGGAAGGACTGTGGAGACCCTGGGTTTCAGGCGAGGTCGAGCCCTGGGACGCGCCCGAATTCGCGGCGGTTGCGGGTGGCCAGGGGGAGGCCGAGGCTGAGGGCGTGGGCGGCGATGAGCATGTCCATCGTGCCGATGCGCAGGCCGGAGCGTTCCAAGCCGGCGCGGAGGCGCCCGTAGCAGCGGGCCTGGCGGCGACCGAAGGCGCGCACGCGCACAACCCTGAGCAAGATGCTTAATCGCTGTCGTTCGCGGCGAGGGTCGTCGCACTTCGACACGCCGGTCTCGAGCTCGGCCAAGGTCACCCATGAAATCATGGCACACTTGGGAACTGGGACGCTCAAGGCGCCCATCCGCATATGGCGGATGCAGACATCGGTGTCCCAAAACACACCCTTAACGAGGCTGACGCGGCCGGCGGAAATTGGGTGAGATGGGTCCGCACTTTCGGAACATCTCCCGGGAAACATCGGCCATGTCGACCAAGGGGATGTCGCCCCATCTGCGCCGTGCCCGCGCGAAGGCGCGCTTCTTGGCGGCGGCGATGCGGGCCGGGGAAGCCATGCAGAGGGGCTTCGGGGTTCGTGTCTTCAATTTCATGACATCAGTATACCATGACTGCCGTGCGGAAGGGAATAGGGTGAATGCACCAATTGGAGGCTAGGGGCGAGGTGAGACGACGCAAGGAGGCTGAGAGGGCAAGGACGTAGCCATGCCCCTACCCAAGACGGGGATGTTAGTGGGGGGTGAGGTCGAACTCGGCCGTCAGCCCCTCGACGCTGAGCTTTGCCCGGGAGCGGAAGTCCTCGCCCTTGAGCCAAGAGGCGTCGGCCCCGGTTTCGCCGGGGTAGACGAGGTAGTGGGTGCGGCCGTCGGCCACGGTCGCCCTGCCCCGCTCGTCCTTGTTGGCGGCGGCGTCCCGGACGCGCAGCTCGAGGGCGCGTCCGGGCGCGGCGAGCTCGAGCTTGGCCGCGACGGTGACGGGCACGGCGAGGGGTGAGGTGATGCGAATGTCGCGCGCGAGCCAGAGCTCGAGGTCGCCGGCGTCGCCGTGGAGCTTGACCTCGGCCCAGCCGGCGGGATTGCCGGAGGCGTCGCGAAGCTGGGCGAGGACGCCGCCGGAAGGACCGGCGACGTGGATGGGTTCGACGGGGGCGGCGACGGAGGCCGGGTCGAGGCGGCGGGCGAGTTCGAGGACTTGGCGCAGTCGAGCGAGGGGCTTCTCGACGGCAGCCCCTTCGTCGGCCTCATGCGCGAGCTGGTCGGCGGCGCGGGCGAGGTTGGCGAGCATGCCGGCGGCGCGGTCGGGATCGGGCGAATTGGCGGCGAGAGGCTCGAGCGCCGTGGCCAGGGCGGCGAGGTTGGCGGCGTCGGAGGCCATGGTGGCAGCATTCTGGCCGAGGCTGACGGCGATGGCGTTGAGGTGGCCCCAGAGCTTGGCGGCATCGCCCTCGGCACGGATGGTCGCGGTCGGACCACCATGCGCGTGGGCGTGCCCGGCCTCGGCGGCGGGAGCATGGTCGTGATGGTGGTCGCCGCAGGCGGTAAGGAGAGGAAGGATCAAGAGGAGGGGGAGTCGCATGGAAATCAGTGGGTTCAGAGGGCTTGGGGAATGAGCTTGGCCACGGCGCGGCGACCGAAGTGCCAGAAGACAAGGGGCGTGACGACGAGGTCGAGCAGCGTGCTCGAGAGGAGGCCGAAGAAGATGACGACCGCGACCGGGTGGAGGATCTCGCGACCGGGCTGGCCGCCACCGAGGACGAGGGGGAGGAGGGCGAGGGCGGCGGTGACGGCGGTCAGGAGGACGGGTACGATGCGCTCGCGGCTGCCGCGGCGGACCATCTGCCAGTCGAAGCGCTCGCCCTCGTGGCGCATGAGGTGGAGGTAGTGGCCGACCATGAGGATGCCGTTGCGCGAGGCGATACCGGCGAGGGTGATGCAGCCGACGAGGGTGGCGAGGGAGAGGACGCCGCCGCCGGCGACCCAGGCGCCGAGCACGGCACCGATGAGGGCTAGGGGAAGGTTGAGGAGGACCTGTCCGGCGAGGATCCAGCTGCCGAAGTGCGAGCGGAGGAGGAGCAGGACGCCGCCGATGGCGAGGGTGGCGAGGACACCGAGCCGGGTGCGCGCCTCGGCCTGGCTGGCGTACTGGCCGTCGATGGCGAGATGGACGCCGGCGGGGAGGGCGGCGGAGACGTCGAGGCGCGCCCGGGCGTCGTCCACCGCTCCGACGAGGTCGCGCCCGACGGCGTTGGCCGAGACGACAATCCGGCGGAGGCCGTTCTCGCGCTGGATGAGGTTGGGGCCGGCGGCGAGCTCGAGGTCAGCGACCGCACCGAGCGTCACGACGCCGCGGGGAGAGGCGAGGGGAAGTTCGGCCATGGCGGCGAGGTCTGCGCGGACCTCGTCATCCAGCGCGAGTAGGAGGTCGTGCGAGCGGCCCTGGCGGAAGAGGGCGCCGAGGACGCGGCCACACAGGGCGGTCTCGGCCTGGCGGGCGACGTCGGCGGGCGTGAGGCCGGCGGCGGCGGCGCGGACGGGGTCGACGCGGACATGGACCTGGGGAATCTCGGTGACGGCCTCGACCTGGACGTCGGCCATGCCGGGCGTGGCACGGAGGACCTCGCCGACGCGGGCGGCGGCCTCGCGCAGGGCGGGAAGGTCATCGCCGAAGACCTTGACGGCTACCTGGGCCTGGACGCCGGAGAGGACGTGGTCGATGCGGTGGGAGAGGGGCTGACCGAGGCCGATGGCGACGCCGGGGAGGGTGGCGAGGCGCGCCCGGATGTCGGCCTCGACCTCCTTGCGCGAGCGCTCCGAGGGAGTCACGGCGAACTCGAGCTCGCTGACATTGGCCTCGAGAACGTGCTCGTCGTTCTCGGCGCGACCGGTGAGCCGGGCCACAGAGCGCACCTCGGGAATCTCCCGCAGCAAGGCCTCCGCCTGACGTCCAATGCGCGAGGACTCAGCGAGCGAGG
>JBKDBK010000121.1:0-2071 GCA_046315175.1 Opitutia bacterium
ATCTTGAACGGATCGGGGAGCCCTACCGAGCGGCTCCAGAACGCGTTGATGCGCAGGATCAAGGCCGAGCGTCAGCCCAACCGGGCCGCCGCCGCGGTCAGGAAAAGGCAGGCGGCTCGGGCATCTACCAACTATTCGACCCGCAGGTTGTTGGCGCGGATGAGTCGGCCGGAGCTCTCAGTCTGCTGCGCCGGGCAGGCGCGGAATGCCTCCGCGCCATCCGCGGGGAAGCGACCCGGGCCGATGCTGAAGGGAGTTCCCGATGCCCCGGTTGGTCGATACGGACGTCGCCTCCATCGCGGGCGATCCGCGGTGGGCGCGTCGGGAACGAGTGCCGTAGCGCCTGTTCGTTCCATGCCCTACGAATAAGGTCGCAAGACCTGATCGGGACAGGATGCTCGGTATGCCCGACCCCTCGCTGACCGCCGGTCAGCCGTCCGTGAGCGTGGACGCCTTTCATTTCCAGGACTGCATCCTGCGGCCGTCGCTACGACAGGTGCTGCGCGAAGGCACGCCGCTGGCGCTCGGCGCAAGGGCCTTCGACCTGCTGCTGCATCTGGTCGCCAATGCTGGCCGCGTGCTCGGCCGGGACGAGATCATGCTGGCGGTCTGGGGCGATGCGATCGTCGGCGACAACAACCTGAACGTGCAGGTCGCCACGCTGCGCCAGTTGCTCGGGCGCGACGCCGTGCTCACCATTCCGGGCCGCGGCCTTCGGTTCGGCCATCCGGTGCGGGTCGCCGCCGCCACACAGGCGGAGCCGGAGCCACCCGATAGGCCCTCGGTGGTGGTCCTGCCCTTTACCGATCTTGGCGCCGAAGCCGCGTGGTCATGGCTCGCGGATTGCGTCGTCGAGGACATCACGACGGAGTTGTCGCGCTTTCGCGACCTTTTCGTCGTGGCACGCAACTCCGCCTTCGCCTGGCGGGACCAGGCGAGGGACGTCCGCGGCGTGGCTCGCGCGCTGGGCGTGCGCTATGTCGTCGAGGGCAGCGTGCGCGTTGCCGCCGGGCGTGTGCGCGCGACGGCGCAGCTGATCGACGCCACCTCGGGTGGTCATGTCTGGGCGGAGAATTTCGACGCGGAACTCGATGATCCCTTCGCCATGCAGGCGCGCATCGCCGCCGGGATCGTCTCCGCGCTGGCACCGCAGATCGACGGCGCGGAGGCGTTCCGCATGCGCCGCGCGTCGCCGTCGAACCTCGGCGCCTTCGGCCGTGCGCAGGCGGCATGGTCGGTCATGTCGGCCGGCGAGATGGCCTTCGACACCGCGCCGCGCGACCGGGCGGCTGCGCTGGCGCGCGAGGCGCTGGCTGCAGACCCCTGCTGCGGCCTTGCGCATCGGGTGCTCGCCGCCGTCGCTTGGTGGCATGCCTATCATGGCACCACCGACGACTTCGCGGCCACCGTCGCCGCGGGACGCGCCGCGGCGGATGCTGCGATCGGGCTGGACGCGCAGGACCACCACGCCTGGCGGCAGAAGGGGCTGCTGGCCTTCATGGCGCAGGATCACGCCGCAGGATTGTCGGCGTTGCGCCGCGCCCATGACCTGAACCCCAACTGCGCCGTGACGTTGGCCTGGCTCAGCCTGAACGAGGCGCTGCACGGCGAGAGCGAGCGCGGCGTGCCGCTGGCTGATGCAGCCTTGCGCCGCAGCCCACGCGATCAGGGTCGCGGCGAGATGCTCTGCGCGCTGGGATTCGCGCAGTTCGCGACGCGCGACTATCCCGGCGCGGATGCGTCGGCGCAGGCCGCGCTGCTTGGCATGGCCAACGCCGCGCCCCCGCTTGTGCTGGGCGCCATCGCGCAGGTCGGCGTCGGTGACCTCGCGAGGGCCGCCGCGACCTTCGCGATGTTGCAGCGGACGGCGCCCGCGCTGGCGGCGCAGCGCCTGGCGGGCCGCTGGCTGTCCACCAACCCGGACTACCAGGCCCGCGCGCATACCTTCCTGCGCGTGGCGGCGGGGCTGGCTGCGCCGGCGGAGGCGGACGCGTTGCGGTAGGCGACGATTTAGTCCCCTTTAGCGCGTCGTGTTCCGCCGGCCGCCAGCGTGCGGCGAGGCTTGTCCCGT
>JBKDBK010000122.1:0-96893 GCA_046315175.1 Opitutia bacterium
GGGTGTAGGCGCCGGTGATGGAGAGCGAGGAAAGCGAGAAGCTGCCGTCGACCGTGACCGTGCCGGCGGCGCCGCCAAAGACGGCATCATCACCGGCGGCCCAGGCCACCGAGCTGCCGCCGGTGGCGGCGGTGTCCCAGACCAAGCCGGAGGCGGTCCAGGTGCCCACGCCGCCGTCGGCGTTGGCCGAGGTGTCGTTACCGTCCCAGTGGAGCGTGGCCGCGTGCACGGCGGGGGTGAGCGCGGCGGCTGCCAGCAGCGCGCGGAACAAAGGGCGATTGGCTCTGGGGTTCATTTGATTTAAGGGGTCTCGGCGAGGGGTCTGCGGAGATGTCTCGGAGTTAGGTCCGTGAGCGTTTTGGGGGTATGGAAGTCGCAAGGGGGTGCTTGCGATGTACCAAATTTATTTGGTCGTTTTGGCCAATCAAGTCCTTTTGGTTACAAAAAGGCAAAAAGGGTGCACCCCCTGCTGTGAAACTGAGTTGAGCAGAGAGGGGGGCGAGTTTGGCTATGGCGCTGGACTCCCCCGGCTTCACCTGCTGATTTAGGGGGTAATGGAGGGGGATTTCATCCACATCAAGGGGGCCCGGGTGCACAACCTGAGGTCAGTGGAGGTGCGACTCCCCCGGAACCGGCTGACGGTGGTCACCGGGGTGAGCGGCTCGGGTAAGTCCTCCCTGGCCTTTGACACCCTCCACGCGGAGGGTAGCCGCCAGTACCTCGAGTCGCTGTCGACCAAGGCCCGGGGGTTGCTGGAGGCCCTGCCCCGACCGGACGTGGATTTTATCCATGGGCTCTCGCCGGTCGTCGCGATCGCCCAAAGGACGTCGGGCGGGGCCAATCCTCGGTCGACCGTGGCCACGGTGACCGAGATCGCCGACCATGCTCGGCTGCTCTGGTCGCTCTGCGGCGAGCGCCGATGCCCCAAGGACGGCGGCCTCATCCGACGCCGGTCCCTGGACGACTGCCTGGAACCGCTGCTGCGGATGAAGGCGGGCACGCGGGTAGTCCTGCTCGCGCCCATCAGGTCGGACAAGCCGAGCGCGCTTCTGCAAACCGTCGAGGACCTGTCCCGCCGCGGCTTCTCCCGGGTGCGGGTCGATGGCGAGGTGGTGACGACCGACGAGGCCCCAGGCCTGCTGACCGGAAGGGCGGAGAGGCGACTGGAGCTCGTCGTGGATCGCGCGGTGACCGGGCCCGACCAGCGCAGCCGCCTGGCGGACTCGCTCGAGCTGGCTTTCCGCGAGGGCTCCGGGAAGTGCCTCGTCTTGGCGGAGGCCGGTGGCGAGCGGCGCGAGCTCGCGCTCTCCCTGGCCCTTGCCTGCGAAAGCTGCGGGGAGACCCACGAGCCCCTGGGCGCCCGGGAGCTGTCGCCCAACCATCCCCGCGGCGCCTGTCCGACCTGCGACGGGCTGGGCAAGACGCTGAGTTTCCGGGAGGAGCTCTGCGTGGCGGACGAGAGCCTCGGCGTGGCGGAAGGCGTCGTGAAACCCTGGCGCCTGGGCACGCGCAAGATGCTCATCCGGCGGAACGCCCTCGTCCGGGCCTTGGCGGAGCAGGTGCCCTTCGACCCCTCGACCCCCTGGGCCAAGCTTGCCGCCGCCACGCGACGCCTGCTGCTGGAGGGCGAGCCGCGCCGCACGTTCCTCCTCCCGCCGCCCAAGGGACGGAAGCCGGTGGAGTCGGCCTGGAAGGGCATGTTCCACGAGCTCACCCAGGTGTCGCGCACGACGTCCAGCGAGTCGCTCCGCCAGCGCCTGCTCGCCTACCAGGCGGCGACACCCTGCCCCGCCTGCGAGGGCCGACGGCTCTCGGCCGCCGCGCTCGGGCTCAGGCTGGGTGGGCTGAACCTCGCGGAGTTCCTCGAGCTGACGGTGCCGGAGGCGCTGAGCTTCGCGCGCGGGCTCGCGGACGCGCCCTCGGTGCGTCCCGCCGAGGAGGCGCGCCGCGGGCTCGAGCGCCGGCTCGGCTTCCTCGACGAGGCGGGCCTGTCCTACCTGACGCTGGCCAGGGAATTCGGGACGCTGTCGGGCGGCGAGGCGCAACGCGTGCGGCTCGCCTCGCAGCTGGGACTCGGGTTGGTGGGCGTGACCTACGTGCTCGACGAGCCGAGCATCGGCCTGCATCCGCGCGACCACGCCCGGCTCATCCGCTCGCTGAGGCAGCTGCGCGACCTCGGCAACACCGTCATCGTGGTCGAGCACGACCGCGAGATGGTTGCGGCGGCCGACCACCTGGTCGAGATGGGGCCGGGCGCCGGCGAGGAGGGCGGGCGCGTCGTCTTCGAGGGCACGCCGGCGGAGGCGGAGGCGAGCGCCTTGTCGCGCGCCGGCGCCTGGCTGTCGGGGCGCGCCAAGCCGGCGGGTCGGCGCCGGTTGGCCGAGCCGAGGGATTGGCTGACCGTCCGCGGGGCGACGGAGAACAACCTCAAGGACATCGACCTGCGGCTGCCGGTCGGGCGGCTGACCGTACTGTGCGGCGTCTCCGGCTCGGGCAAGAGCACGCTCGCGCTCGATGTGCTGGGGGCGGTGGCCGCCCGGAGGATCAACGGCGCGAAGGTGGTGCCGGGGCGCCACCGCGCGATCGAGGGCCTGGAGCGCTTCGACGCCTACACGCTCGTCGACCAGGAGCCGATTGGGCGCAGCCCGAGGTCCAACCCCGCGACCTTCACCGGCATCCTCGACCACCTGCGCGACCTGTGGGCGGCGACCCCGCTGGCCAAGGCCCGCGGCCACGGGCCGGGGCGGTTCAGCGCGAACGTGCGCGGCGGCCGCTGCGAGGCCTGCTCGGGCGAGGGCGCGGTCGCGCTCGACATGCAGTTCCTGGGGGAAACCTACGTCGAGTGCCCGAGCTGTTCCGGCCGACGCTTCAACCGGGAGACGCTCGAGGTGCGCTTCAAGGGCCTGAGCATCGCCGACGCGCTGGCCCTCTCGGTGCGGGAGGCGGCGGAGGTCTTCCGCGCCCAGCCGCGGCTGGCGGAGAAGCTGCGCACCCTGGAGGAGGTTGGGCTGGGCTACCTGCGGCTCGGACAGCCGGCGACCACGCTCTCGGGCGGCGAGGCCCAGCGGCTGAAGCTGGCCGCCGACCTGGCCCGCCGCGAGCACGCGGGCCGGCTCTACCTGCTGGATGAGCCGACGACCGGCCTGGCCTCGGACGACGTCGAGCGGCTGATGGCCTTGCTCTTCCGGCTGCGCGACGCGGGCGCCACCCTGCTTGTCATCGAGCACCATTCGGATGTGATCCGGGCAGCCGACTGGACCATCGAGCTGGGACCGGAAGGGGGCGGGGCGGGCGGGAGACTGCTGCACGAGGGACCACCCGAGAGCCTGGCAAGGGCGGACACCCCGACCGGGGCCTGCCTAAGGGGCTGAGCCCTTTCCCCCTTTCCCTTTGGCCCTAGGCCTGTCAGATTGGGCCCTGATGCCCGATTCCGCACCCATCCTCACCGGAGCCCAGAAGGCCCACCTCCGTGGGCTCGCCCAGACGCTCGAGCCGAAGGTCTTCGTCGGCAAGGAAGGCGCCACCCCGGCGCTGGCCCGCCAGCTCGACCTGGCCTTCCAAAAGGCCGACTTGGTGAAGGTTCGGTTCACCGCCGGTCGCGACGCGATGGCCGCCCAGGCCGAGGCGCTCGCCGCGGCCACGGCCAGCGCGCTGGTCGGCGCGGTTGGGCGCACGGCGGCCTTTTACCGCAAGGGCGGCGAGGAGGCGGGAGAATGACGGCCGCGGAGCGCGCCGAGCTGGCCCGGCTGGTCGGGGTCGCCGACACGGCCCTCGCCGAGGCGCTCGCCAGGAGCTCCGGGACCTCATCCCGCCTTGAGGCGGCGATGCGGCACGCGGTCAACGCCGGCGGGAAGCGGCTGCGGCCGGTGCTCTGCCTGGCCGCGGCGGCCTCGATCGACGCCGGGGCGGACGCGCGACGCGCCGCGGCGGCCCTCGAGCTCGTCCACACCTACTCGCTCATCCACGACGACCTGCCCTGCATGGACGACGCCGACCTGCGCCGCGGAAAGCCGACCGTGCACCGCGCCTTCGACGAGGCCGCGGCGGTTCTGGCCGGCGACGCCCTCCTGTCCCTGGCCTTCGAGCTGACCGCCGACCATCCTGCAGAGGCGGCGAGGGAACTGACCTTGATCCTGGCCCGGGCCAGCGGCCCGGCCCAGCTCGTGGGCGGGCAGATGGAGGACACCCTGGGGCTGCTCGGTCCGGCAAGCGCCGAGAGACTGGATGCGATCCAGCGCGGCAAGACGGCGGCGATGATCGCGGCCGCGCTCGAGATGGGCGCCGTGGCCGCCGGCGCCGGACAAGGGGCTCGGGCGGCTTTCCGGCAGGCGGGCCTCTCGCTCGGTGTCGCCTTCCAAATCGCCGACGACCTGCTCGACCTGGAGGGCGACCCGTCGGTCGTCGGCAAGCCGACCGGCGCCGACGCGGCGCGGGGCAAGCTCACCTACCACGGGCTGCACGGCGTCGAGGCCGCCCGGGCCAAGGTGCGCGAGCTGACCGAGGCCTGCCGCTCAAGCCTTCGCGCCACGGGGGGCCGCACGGCCTTCCTCGAGGCGCTGGCCGGCTCCCTGATCGACCGGAGGAACTGAGCACCTTGTCCACCGCCGCCCCCCTGCCCTCCCCGATCGACCCCCAGGACCCCAAGGTCCGGGAACGCCTTGGCCGCGCCTTCCTCGTCGGCCTCCAGCGGCCGGAGCAGGATGCCCGCGAGTCGCTCAGCCTGCTCGAGGAGCTGCGCGAGCTGGTGGGCAACCTTGGGATCGAGGTGAGGGGCGACCTGATCGCCCGCCTGCGCGAGGAGCACCCGCGCCACCTCGTGGGCTCGGGCAAGATGGAGGAGGTCGCCGCCCTCGCCCGCGGGCTCGACTGCGGGCTCGTCGTCTTCGACGACGCCCTGACGCCGGCCCAGCAGCGCAACTGGGAGAAGGACGCGCCCGGCCTTCGGGTGATCGACCGCCAGGAGGTGATCCTGGACATCTTCGCCGCCCGGGCCAAGACGCGCGAGGCGGTCCTCCAGGTCGAGCTGGCCCGCCTGCAGCAGCAGCTCCCGAGGCTGCGGCGGCTCTGGTCGCACCTCGATCGGCAGCGGGGCGGCGGGGCCATGCAGCGCGACGCCGGCGAGACGCAGCTGGAGATGGACCAACGCGGCATCCGGGAGAAGATCGCCCGCGTGCGCCGCGAGCTCGACGAGGTGGTGCGCCAGCGCGCCACGCAGCGCAAGCAGCGCCAGCGCGTGCCGGTGCCGACCTTCGCCATCGTCGGCTACACCAACGCCGGCAAGTCCTCGCTCCTCAACCGGCTGACCGGGGCCGAGGTCCTGGCGGCGGACCGGCTCTTCGCGACCCTCGACCCGACCACCCGGCGCCTGACGCTGCCCTCGGGCCGCGCTCTCCTGCTGACCGATACCGTCGGCTTCGTGCGCCGGCTGCCCCACCGCCTGGTCGAGGCCTTCAAGGCGACCCTCGAGGAGTCGGTGCAGGCCGACGTCCTCCTGCACGTGGTCGACCTCGCCTCGCCCGACGCCGCCGCCCACGCCGAGACCACGCTGGGGGTCCTCGGCGAGGTTGGCGCGGGCGACCGTCCCGTGCTCACGGTGCTGAACAAGGCGGACCTGGTGACCGACCCCCTGGCCCGCGCCGAGGCCCTGGCCCGCCACCCCGGCGCCATCCTGGTCAGCGCCCACACCGGAGAGGGTGTGCCGGAGCTGCTGGCGGAGCTGGACCGGCTGGCGTCGCAAGGCGACCGCCGGCTGAGGTTGCTGATTCCCCACGAGCGCTACGACCTGGTGGCCAAGCTCCACGGCGCGGCGGCCATTCTCTCGGAGAGGGCGACGGACGGGGGCGTCGAGCTGGAGGCCCTGGTGCCTGCCCGCCTGCTCGAGGCGGCCGCTCCCTTCGCGCAAAAGGTTGCAACCTGACGGACGGCGATTTGTCAGAAGGGGCAAGACCCATGCGCACCCCGACCCTCCTGATCGCCGCCGGACTCCTCCCCTCGCTCGCCCTCGCGCAATCGAAGGAGGAGGCCTTTGAGAAGACCATCAAGCCCATGCTGGAGCGCTCCTGCGTCGGCTGCCACGGCGGCAAGGACAAGGACGGCAAGGTCAGGGTGAAGGGCGGCTTCCGCACCACCAGCCTCGAGGCCGTCGTCAAGGGCGGCAAGGAACAGGGCGCGGGCATCACCTGGGGCAAGCCCATGGAAAGCTCGGTCTACCTCCTCTCCAAGGCCGACCGCGACGACGACCTGGCCATGCCTCCCAAGAAGAGCAGCGCCAAGCCCCTGACCCCGGAGGAGCTGGAAACCCTCCGCAAGTGGATTGAGACGGGCAAGTGAGGCGCCTCCTTTCCTGAAGCCGGAAGGCGACCCCGGGTTGCAACCCGGGGCCTTTTTGATTGTCAGTGGGGGCATGGCTAGGCCGCTCCTCGTCCTCTTGGTCGCCGCAGGCGTCGGCGCGGCCGAGCCCGTCGACTTCAACCGGGACGTCCGGCCCATTCTCAACGAGAAGTGCATGGGGTGTCACGGCGGCGTGAAGCACGCCGGCGGCATCTCGGTCCAGTACCGCGAGGACATCCTGGGAAAGGGAGAGTCGGGCGAGCCCTGCGTGGTCCCCGGCAAACCCGAGCAAAGCGAGCTCATCCGCCGCATCCTCACCGACGACCACGACGACCGGATGCCCAAGGAGAAGCCCCCGCTCACGAAGGCGGAGACCGACACCCTCATCCGCTGGGTCAAGGAAGGCGCCAAGTGGGACGACCATTGGTCCCTCGTCGCCCCCAAGCCCTCGCCCGCGCCAACCGTCAAGTCGAAGAACTGGGCGTCGAACCCGGTCGACAACTTCATCCTCGCGAGGCTTGAGCAGGCGGGCCTGAAGCCTTCCGCCCAGGCGGACAAGACGACCCTTCTCCGGCGCGTCACGCTCGACCTCACCGGCCTGCCCCCGACTTCCGAGGAAACCGCCGCCTTCCTCGCGGACAAGTCCCCCGAGGCCTACGAGAAGGTGGTCGACCGCCTGCTCGCCTCTCCCCGCTTCGGCGAGCGCTGGGCCGCGATGTGGCTCGACCTCGCCCGCTACGGCGACTCAAAGGCCATCGGGCAAGACAGCACCCGCCACATCTGGCCCTACCGCGACTGGGTCATCCGGGCCTTCAACCAGGACATGCCCTGGGACCAGTTCATCATCCGGCAGATGGCCGGCGACCTGCTGCCCGAGCCCGAGCGGGACCTGGTGGCGACGGGCTTCCACCGGCTGACCAAGGCCAACGACGAGGGCGGCACCAACGACGAGGAATACCGCACGTACGCGGTGATCGACCGGGTCAACACCACCTGGAACGCCTTCATGGGCCTCCAGATGGCCTGCACGCAATGCCACAGCCACCCTTACGATCCCCTGCGCGACAAGGACTACTACGGCAGCTACGCCTTCCTCAACCAGTCGCAGGACTCCGACAAGCAGGACGACCGGCCCACCATCCCCTTCCCCGTCGACCCGGCCGCCGAACGCCGCCTGCGCGCCGCCATCGCCGAGGCCGAGAAGGCGGGCGCCGACAAGCAGCCGTCTCTCGTCTGGACCGAGCTGCGGGCCAGCCGCCTGGTCGCCTCCGGCGGCGCCGTCCTGACCGCCCAGGCCGACGGCCTGCTCAGGGCCTCCGGCCCCCGGCCCAACGCCACGGTCAGCGAGGTCGACCTTAGCCCGGGCGCGCTCCGCCAGGTTGCCGCGGTGGCCGTCGACATCCCCGCCGGGCCGGGCAAGCCGGCGGGCCGGCACCCCGATGGCAACTTCGTGCTGAGCGCCGTGGAGGTTTCCCGCATCGCCCCGACGGCGGGTTTTGTCGCCGCCCAGCGCCTGCGGATCGACATCCCCGGCAAGGGCAAGGTCGTCAATCTCTCGGAGATCGAGGTGCTGGACCCCGAGGGCAGGAACGTGGCCCTCAACGCCAAGGCCGCCCAATCGTCCACCTCCCCCGGCTACCCCGCGTCGATCGCGGTCAACGGAAAGCGCTCGACCGGCATCGACGACACCAGCTCGACCAACACCCAGGACAATCCTTGGCTGGAAATCGACCTGGGCGCGCCCAGGACCGTCGCCGCAATCCGCCTCTGGAACCGGATGGACGCCGGCAACGACGCCCGCATCACGGGCGCCATCGTCTCGCTGCTCGCCGCCGACGGGCGCCCCGTCTGGTCTCGCGCGATCCCCCTGCGTCCGACCGGACAACTGGTCGAGCTGACGGTCGACCGCGCCGAGTTCGCCCTGCCCCTCGCCCGCGCCGAGGCCGGCCACTCCCAGAACGACTATCCCGCCTCGGCGGTCCTGGCCAACGGGTCTCCCGCAACCACAGGCTGGGCGGTTGGACCTCGGGTCAACGAGCCGCACCGCCTCACCCTGGCCCTGGCCGAGCCGACGGCCCTCGCCCCGGGAGAGCAAATCAGGGTGCGGCTGCACCACGCCCACGCCAAGCGGGGCTTCGCCGGCATGGACCTCGCCGTGTTCAAGGTGGTGGCGACCGACTCGCCCGCCGCGGCCGCCAACGCCCCGCTCGGCACCTTGGCCAAGCTCCGGCAGCAGCTGGAGAAGCTCCCGACCGTGCGGCTGCCGGTGATGATGGACCTGCCGCAGGACAAGCGCCGCCAGACCCACCTGCTCGTGCGCGGGGCTTGGAACAGCCCGGGCCAGCTCATCGCGGAGCCGTTCACGCCGGCCACCCTCCACCCCTTTCCGAAGGACCAGCCCCGCGACCGGCTCGGCTTCGCGCGCTGGATCGCCTCGAAGGACAACCCGCTGACCGCCCGCGTGGCGGTGAACTACCTCTGGCAGGAGCTCTTCGGCACAGGGCTCGTCCTCACCTCGGAGGACTTCGGGACCATGGGCGAGAAGCCCAGCCACCCGGAGCTGCTCGACCACCTCGCGCACCGCCTGATGCACGAGTGGGGCTGGAGCCCTAAGCGCGCCATCCGCGAGATGGCCCTGTCCTCCACCTACCGCCAGACATCCCAAGCCTCGGCCGAGCTCAGGGAACGAGACCCCAAGAACCGCCTGCTGGGCCGCGCGCCCCGCAAGCGCCTGAGCGGCGAGATGGTCCGCGACCAGTCCCTGGCCCTGGCCGGCCTGCTGAACACGGCGCAGACGGAGGGCCCTCCCTTTGTGCCGCCCTCGCCCGGAGGCTACCTGCGCAACGCGTTCTCGGGCGCCAGCGAGGTGAGGGTGACCACCGACGCCGGACGCTTCCGCCGCTCCGTCTACGGCTTCTGGAAGCGGCTCGAACCCTTCGCCATCCTCACCATCTTCGACGCCTCGGACCGCGACACCTGCGCGACGCGCCGGGTCAACACCAACTCCCCGCTGCAGGCCCTGACGGCGCTCAACGAGGAGATCCTCGTCGAGGCCCAGAAGGGCTTCGGGCGCCGGCTGCTGCAGGAGCCCGGGGACGACGCCGCGAAGGTCCGCGCCGGCTTCGCGCTCGTCGGGGAAACCGATCCCAGGCCCGAGTCGATGCGCGCCGCGACGGGGCTCCTCCTCGCCTCCCGCCAAGCGTACGCCGCCGACCCCGAGCTCGCCCGCAAGGCCGGCCTGACGCCCGAGGAGGCCTCCTGGTGGCAGGTCGCCACCGTCCTGCTCAACAGCGACACCGCCCTGAACCGAAACTGAGATGCGAACCTCCGACCCCAACCGCCTGGCCGAGGAGGCCGTCCGGGAACACCTCCGCCTCGTCACGCGACGGCAGTTCATGCGCAACGCCGGCCTCTGCCTGGGTGCGGCCGCCCTGCCGATGCTCGCGGGCAAGTCCCTCGCGGCCGAGCCGTCGGCGGGCGACTTGTCGGCCCGGCCCGCGCCCCGCGGCGGCAAGGCCAAGCGCGTCATCTACATCCACCTGGCGGGCGCCCCGTCGCAACTCGAGCTGTTCGACCCCAAGCCCGACCTGATGCGGCTGCATGGCGAGCTCTGCCCCGAGTCCTTCATCGCCGGCAAGACCTTCGCCTTCATCAAGGGGCGGCCCAAGCTCCTCGGCCCGCTCTACCCCTTCGCCAAGCACGGAAGCTGCGGGATGGAGCTCAGCGACCGTCTCCCCAACCTCGCGCAGGTGGCCGACGAGCTGACGCTCATCCGCAGCCTCTGGACGGAGCAGTTCAACCATGCGCCGGCCCAGCTGCTGGTGCACTCGGGCTTCCAGATCTCCGGACGCCCCTCCCTCGGCAGCTGGGTGATGTACGGGCTGGGCTCGGAGAACGCCAACCTGCCCGGCTTCATCGTCCTGCTCTCGGGGGGAACCAAGCCCGACGGCGGCAAGGCCCTTTGGTCGTCGGGCTTCATCCCGTCCGTCTACCAGGGCACGCAGTGCCAGACGGTGGGCAACCCGATTCCCTACCTCGCCAACCCCGCCGGCGTCACGGGCGACCTGCGCCGACAGGCGCTCGACGCCATCGGGGCGATCAACCGCGCGGAGCACGCCGAGATGGGCGACCAGGAGACGCTGACCCGCATCGCCCAGTACGAGCTCGCCTTCCGCATGCAGATGTCGGCTCCCGAGGCGACCGACCTCTCCCAGGAGAGCCCCGCCACGCTCGCGCGCTACGGCGCCGAGCCCGGCAAGGAATCCTTCGCCAACAACGTGCTGCTCGCCCGCCGGATGGCCGAGCGGGGCGTCCGCTTCATCCAGCTCTACGACTGGGGATGGGACATGCACGGCGAGGCGGCGCACACCGACCTGGCCAAGGCGTTCACCGGCAAGACGCGCTACATGGACAAGGCCTGCGCGGCCCTCATCGCCGACCTGCGCGAGCGGGGCATGCTTGACGACACCCTCGTGGTCATCGGGGGGGAGTTCGGGCGCACGCCGATGTGGGAGAACCGCAACGGGGCCGACAACGCCTTCTTCGGGCGCGACCACCACCCGGCCGCCTTCTCCATGATCGTGGCCGGCGGCGGCTTCCGTCCGGGGCTCAGCTACGGCCGGACCGACGAGATCGGCTACGAGATTGTCGACGGCAAGATGCACGTGCACGACCTCCAGGCGACGCTCCTCCACCAACTGGGCCTCGACCACGAGAAGCTGGTCTACCGCTACCAAGGGCGTGACTTCCGCCTGACCGACACCCGCGGCAAGGTCGTGCGCGCCCTCCTCTCATGATTCCCGCCCGTCTCCGCCCCTGGATTGCCCTCGCCGCGACCGCCCTCCTGGTCGCCCTGGCCCTGCTCCTGCCGCCCGACGGAGCGACCCGCGGCCCCGCCGCGCTCTCCGTCGTCGGCAAGTGGCACCTCGTGCTCCTGCACATCCCGGCGGCCCTGCTCCTCCTCATCCCGCTCGCGGAAATCGTCCTCCGCGAAAAGACCCCCTCGCGCGCCCTTGTCGTGATGGGGGATTTCGCGGCGGGGGGAACCTGGCTGGCCGCCATGCTCGGCATCCTTCACGCCCACCACAACGGCTTCGAGGGACAGGGCATCGACGACCACCTTTGGCTCGGCGTGGGCTGCGCCGCGCTGTCGGCCGTCGCCTGGTGCCTCATGCAGTCCGCCCTCCTCGTCCGCCTGCCCCTGCAGGCGGCCGCCGCGCTCTCCGTGGCCGCCGCCGGGCACGTGGGCGGCGAGCTCGTCCACGGCGAGGGCTTCCTCACCCGACCCTCCGGTGCGAGGAGCGCCCAGGCCGAGGCCGCGGGGGCGGACCTGTCCGCGATGACCCCCGAGCAGCTCCGGCTGCATGTCTACGAGACGCGGGTCAAACCCCTGCTGGCCGAGCACTGCACCGCCTGCCACGACGCGAAGAAGCAGAAGGGGAAGCTGCGCATGGACTCGATTGCGGCCCTGGAAAAAGGGGGCAGCGAGGGGCCGGCCCTGGTCTGGGGCAAGTCGGCCGAGAGCCTGATCGTCATCCGCTCGTCACTCCCCCGGGAGGACGACGAGTCGATGCCCCCGGACCCCAAGCCGATGCTGAGCAAGGAGCAGGTCGATGTGCTGCGGGCATGGATCGACGGCGTGGCTCCCGCCGCCGGCGCCGCGCCCGCCAAGCCCTCCGCGCCCGAGGCGGCGAGCCCTTCTCCCGCCAAGCCGGCGTCGTTTCGCCCCAACGCCGAGCTGCGCAAGGTGGCCGCGCGCCTGGCCGAGCAAGACGGGCTGACCGCCCTGCCCCGGGCGCTTGAGGTCGACGCCGGGCTGGTCGTGGCCGCGCACGCCGTGGCCGCCCGCTTCGACGACGCCGCCTTCGCCAAGCTGGCGGCGAACGGCTCCGCGGTGGCCGAGCTCGACCTCTCCCGGTCGAGAATCACCGACGCCGCCGCGGCCCACCTGCCCAAATTCCCCAATCTCGCGGTGCTGATCCTCAACGAAACCCAGGCGGGCGACGCGCTCGCCAAGGCCGCGGCGTCTCTTCCGCGCCTTGAGCGGCTGGCCCTGCGCTCGACCCAGCTATCCGACGCCGGCCTGGCGTCGCTCGGGTCGTCCCGGTCGCTGAGGTCGCTCTTTGTCGGACAAAGCAAGGTCACCGCCCAGGCCGTCGGCGCCCTCCAGTCGTCCCGCCCCGACCTCCGCCTGGTCGCGGAGATTCCGATCGCGGACAAGACGCCTCCCGCCCCGCCGACAAAGGAAGACCTGAAGGCGCGCTCAGCTGCGACCAAGTGAGCCGGCGTCGCGCCCGCCAAGGCGAAGGATGAGCCCGTCGTGCGCCAACCCGACCCGCGGGTGCTCGGACGCCAGCCTGCGCGCATAGGTCGCATAGTCGACCTGATAGGTCATGTGGGTGAGGTAGGCCTGCCTGGCGCGGATGGCGGCGGCCACCTCGCAGGCCTCGGCGACGGTCATGTGCGTCGGGTGCCAGTCGGGGCGGAGGCCGTCGAGAATCGCGACATCGACGTCCATGGCCAGCTCGCGGGCCGCCGCCGGCACGCGCTTGCAGTCGGTGTAGTAGGCCAGCCGGGCGCCGGTGGAGGGCTCCTCGAAAACCAGGCCGAGGACATCGACGCCGTGGGGAAGCAGGGTCGAGCGAACGATGCCGCCCCCGGGCAAGGTCAGCTCGGCCGGCATGAGGCGCGGATCCAGCGAGACATAGCCGCTGCTCACCGGCTTGCCCAATGCATAGGGGAAGATGGCCTGAATCCGCCCAAGGCCCTCGTCGGTCGAGTAGACCGGGATGGAGGCGCCCCCGCGGTTGGTGCAGAACTGGCGAAGGTCGTCCATGCCGAGCACGTGGTCGGCATGGCCGTGGGTCAGGATGACGGTGTCGACCTCGCGAATGCCGCAACTCAGGCACTGGGAGCGGAAATCCGGGCCGCAGTCGACCTGCACGTGGTGCCCCTCGAGGACGACATGGATGCTGGAGCGCGTGCGCCAGTTGCGGGGCTCGCCCCGATCCCACCCGGGATTGTCATGGGCCACCAGGGGCACGCCCTGGGAGGTCCCGCAGCCAAGGACGGTGATTTCCACCCAGCGAGGGGAACGGCGCGCGCCTTGGGACGCAAGCGCGGGCTGAGGGCGACGTCAGGACCGCCGGCGGCGGCGCGCGGCGGCGAGGGCGAGCGCGCCGAGGCCGGCAAACAGCCCGTAGCTCGACGGCTCGGGAATCGGCGCGTGGAGGATGTTGAGGTCGCCCTACCGCTGGCTTGGATGACGAATGAGCAGCGCAGGCTTTATCCACGCGGCGGCAATCCCGCGCAACCGACTGGCACCAAGACCTCGGCAGCCTCAAAAGTGAGCTGAGCATGGACGCCTACCCGACAACCCGCGGGTTGGCTTGTGGAGACATGCTCCAACTGGCGTCGGCTGCGAAAAACCCTGTCCTCAGGCTCCCTCCGCCGTCACCCGAGTGAAGTCGATGGTAAACGCCTTGTTTTCGGGGGGCGGTCCGCAGTTGCCGATTCGCCCAATTGCCTTCTGGACCAGCTGGGATGCCTTGGCGCTGGCGGGCTGCCGAATCCACGCGCTGAAGCTGACCTGCCCGGATGCGGATATGGATACCCTGACACCGCAGAGAAGGTCGCCGAGATCCTCGCCCTCGGACGCCACCACCTCGGCCCAGGCGTCGCGAAACCTCGCCAGAACCTCGCCGGCATAGAGCTGACGGGCGCTGGCTGTTCCGCCGTCGCCGCCGTTGTCACCCGTGCCCGTTGCCCGGCCAAGCGACACGCCGGAAACGCCGCTGGCGGTGCCGGCGGAGCGCCCCTGGCCCCTGCCGCGGTTGAACTCGTCGAGCGAGACTCGGTTGCTGGTCGAGGAGGTCGTGGCACCGCGCGAGGACGAGGAGGCGGAACCGGAAGCGGCCGCCCGGGGTTGGGCCTGGGGCTGGGTGACGGTCTTCTCAGGGGGAAGCGGCGTGTATTTGAAAAGGGGGCTGCCCTTCTCCGAGCCCTTGGCCACGCCCTCCTTGCGCCCAACCTCCCCAGGCTTGCGTCCGGGGATGCCGTTGAGCGTGACCAGGAGCGGGTCGACCGCCTCGAGGGACTCGCCTTGGCGGGAACCCCACCAGGAGGCGGCCACGAAGGCGGCGACGACGGCCAGGTGGATGACCACCGAGCCGACCCAGCCTCGCGAACCCTCGGGCATGGCTTAGCGAACCTCGGTGTCGATCGCCACCTTGGAGAGGCCCTTGGACTTGGCGGCCGAGAAGATGTCCATCAGCCCCTGGAGGGTCACCGTGGCCTCGCCCCGCACGCGCACGATGGGCTGCTCGGCCTCGGGAAGGGCGGCGACGCGGCTGAACTCCGCCTCGAGCTCGCGCAGCGTCACCGACTTGTCGGCGAGCCTCAGCTGCCCGCGGGCGTCGAGGGACACCACCAGGTAGCGCTGCTTCGCCTCGGGCGGGCGCCCCGCGCCCTGGGCGGCCTTGGGCAGGTTGACCTGGGTGGTCTGCTCAAGGACCGGGGTCGAGATCATGAAGATGATCAGCAGGCAGAAGCAAAGGTCCAGCATGGGCGTGACGTTGAGCTCCGTCATCGCGTGGAGCCGGTGGGGCCTGCTGAAGCTGCGTCGGCCCATGGCTCAGCGAGCGTCCTCCCAACCGGGGATGATGTCGGTGGGGAGCGAGGCCTGGGGCGCGGCGGCCGGCGAGGCGGGAATCGAGGGCGCGGCGGGGGACGGGGCGAGGGCGACGGGCGCGGCCGGGCGGGATTCCAGGTTGCGCCGAACCTCCGCCTCGAGCTCGAGCTCGATGCGGTCGGCGGTGGAGCTGGCGAAATTCTCCAGCTCGGTCGTCGTGATCTTCACCTGGGTCAGGAGGTAATTGTACCCGAAGGTCGCGGGGATGGCGACGAGAAGGCCGAGGGTGGTGGTGACCAACGCGCCGGAGACACCCGGGGCGAGCATGGAGATGGTGGCCTTGTCGGTCAGGGCGGCGAACGTGATCATGATGCCCCAGACGGTTCCCAGCAGGCCGAGGAAGGGACCGCCGGAGACGAGCGAGCTGAGGAGGACCATCTTCTCCTCGTAGCGGACAAGGTTGCGGGAGATGCCGCGCTGGATGGCGTTCTCGACATGGCCCATGCAGAGCGCGATGTCCTGTCGCGAGACCATCTTGCCCTTGTGTCGCTGGTAGGCGGTCGCGGCCTCGGCGACGAGGAACTCATAGGGGCAGAGCGTGGCGCTGCGGGGGAAGTTGAGGCCTGTGACGAGGGACTCGTCGCGCAGGCGCCGCTCAAAGGCGTGGTTGCGGCGGCGAAGCTCCGTCATGTCGGTCCATTTCTGGATCATGGCCCCCCAGCCGATGAACGAGCAGATCAGGAGGATGAGGGCGATGGCGCGACCGGGACCGTCCATCTGCTCGTAGAACCAAACGGCGCCACGGGAGGTGGTGGCCAGAACGAGGGGAACGCCGAGGGAAATCATCGATGCCATCTTGGGAAGGGACCCGCGGGAGGGCGAGGAGGAAAGGGCCGGCGGTTTCCGCGTTGCCCTCGGGCCGGCCGAGGCCAATCTGTTGCCATGCGCCTTCTCGCCGCCCTCCTCGTCCTGGCCTGCGCCCCCTCCCTCCGAGCCCAAGGCTTCGAGGATCCGACCCCCTCGGCCGCCCCGGCTCCGACCCGCGTCCTGCCCAAGCCCGCCGAATCCGACCCGGGCTTCGGGCGGCTCCGCTCCATCTCCTACTTCTTCACCGACGTCAGGACCTCGGAGAACCGGCCCGAGGACGGCGACCTGCGCGCCGAGCTGCGCGACCTGATCGAGCTCGAGCTCCGCCGCGCCGGCATGACCCCCCGGGAGCTGCCCGGCATCAATCCGGACGCCAGCGCGCCCCAGCTCATCATCGACATCCGCTTCGACCGCGGTCTCGGGCGCTACTCCGCCGTCGTCGCCGTCACGGTGCGCGACGAAGCCACCGTGCGCCGCAACGGCCAGCCCGTCATGGCCGAGACCTACCGCTCGGAGCGCGCCGCGGCGGGCACCTCGGACTCCCTTCTCACGCGCGACATCAAGAACCGCAGCCGCGAGCTCCTGACCGAGCTCTTCGAGGGCATGAACAAGGCCAAGGCCGCCCCGGCCCTGCCCTCGCGCTGAGGCGATGTCCGCGGAAGCCCGCCTCCGGGAGCTCGGCATCGTCCTGCCCTCCCCTCCGGCCGCCGCCGGCGCCTACGTCCCGGCTGTCCGCACGGGCAACCTGCTGGTCCTTGCCGGCACGCTGCCGATGCGCGACGGCAAGGTGACGCACGCGGGCAAGGTCGGGCGCGACCTCGACATCCCCTCGGCCGCCGAGGGCGCCCGGCTTTGCGCCCTCAACGCGCTGGCCAACGCCCGCGCGGCGCTCGGATCGCTCGACGCCGTCCGCCGCGTCGTGATGGTCCAGGGATTCGTCAACGGGGTCGACGGCTTCCCAGACAGCCCGAAGGTCCTCAACGGCTGCTCCGAGTTCCTCCTCGAGGTCTTCGGCGAGTCCGGCCGGCACGCCCGCGCCGCGGTGTCCGTCAACGGGCTCCCGCTCAACTCGGCCGTCGAGGTCCAGCTCACCCTCGAGGTGGCCTGAGCGAAAAGCGCCCAGGGGCAACGCGGGCTTGCGTCAATCCGCCGCCTTCGGCAATCTGACCCCATGAGCCCAGCGGTCCGTTGTCTCCTCCTCGCGACAGGCCTGACCGGCGTCCATCTCGTCGGTCTCCAGCTAAGCCAAGCCCTGGTCAGCGGCGCCTCGCCGGCGGACCTCAATTGGACGCTCGACGGGCCCTTTCGAATCTTCCTTTGGCTGGCCGTGCCGACCGCCCTCGCCCAGGCGGCGGCCCTCGCCCTGCCCGCGCCCGACGCGTCGGCCGGCGCCTCGCCGAGCGGCCTGATGGGTCGCGCGGCAACCGGCGCGATCGTCCTCTCGCTCGCGATCGCCCTGCCCGTGTTCGCCCTGGCGGACCTTCCCTACTGGCTCGACGCGGAGGTCGGACCCGTGCTCGGCAACACCCTCTTCCAAGGGCTGATGCTCGGCCTCGGCGCCAGCTGGATCGGCCTGTCCCTCCTGCTGGCCCACCGATCCAAGGGAAAGCCCGACCTGATCGAGCGGCGCGTCGCCCAGGCCACCGCCGGCACGCTGGTGGGCCTGGCGCTCGCCACGCCATGGTACCTCGTCCTCCGCCGCAAGCAGCAGTGCTTCTGCTCCCTCGGCACCTTCTGGGCCCTGCTCGTGGGCCTTTGGTCGCTCGTGCTCGTCGGCGGACCGCTGCTCCTGCTGCTCGCGCGGGAACGCCGGACGCGCGCCGCGCTTCGCGCCTAGGCGCTCAGCGCCTGGCGGCGCCGCGCCGGCGGGCCGGAACGGACTTGCGGCGGGCGGACGGCGGTCGAACCCGGGAAGGCTTGCGGCGGGTCGAGGCCGGCTTTCGCGCGGGGGCCTTCGGCTTGGCCCGGGCGGCAGGCCTGGCCTTGGCGGCGGGAACGCCGGCCGCGACGGGAAGCTTGCCGCCGCGCACCGCCTTCCAGAGGACCTCGCGGAGGTCGGCGAGCCCGTCGCCCTGGAGGCAGGAAATGGGGGCGATCGGTACGGGCACCTTGGCCCGGAATCGGGCGAGATGGGCCGCGGCCGCCGCGAGGTCCATCTTGTTGGCGACGACGAGGCGAGGCTTGGCGGCGAGCACCTTGGAGTAAAGGCGGAGCTCGCGCTCGAGGACCTTGTAGTCGGCAAGCGGGTCGCGGCCCTCGCTCCCGGCCATGTCGAGGAGGAAGACGAGCAGCGTGCAGCGCTCAATGTGCTTGAGGAACCGGTGGCCGAGGCCGCGGTTTTCGCTGGCACCCTCGATGAGGCCGGGGATGTCGGCCAGGAAGACGCGCCCGTGCCGGTCGGGGTATTCGATCACGCCGACATTGGCGTGCAGCGTGGTGAACGGGTAGGGGGCGACCTTCGGGCGGGCCGACGTCAGGGCGCGCGTCAGGGAGGACTTGCCCGCGTTGGGGAATCCGACCAGCCCGAGGTCGGCGATGGTCTTCAGCACGAGCCGGAAGGAGCCGGTCTCGCCCGGCTTGCCCGGCGTCGTGGTGCGCGGGGCCTGGTTGATGGAGTTGCGAAAGGCGGCGTTGCCCGCGCCGCCCCGCCCGCCCTGCAGGAGGACGACGCGCTCGCCCGGCTCGGTCAGCTCCGCGACGAGGCGACCGGTGTCGAGGTCGAGCACCTGGGTGCCCGGGGGAAGGTGAAGGGGTAGGTCGGGGCCGTTGAAGCCGGTGCTCAGGCGACCCATGCCGGGTTGGCCGTTCTTGGCCGAGCGATGCGGCTGCCAGCGGTAGGCCTCCAGGTCGCCGATATTGTTGTCGCAGACCAGGACCACGTCGCCACCCTTTCCGCCGTTGCCCCCGTCGGGCCCTCCCTTGGGGATGAACTTCTCCCGACGGAAGGAAAGGCAGCCGGCCCCGCCGTCGCCGGCGCGGAGATGGACCTTCACTTCGTCGATGAACATGGCGGGGAGGCAATCGCAGGCGGCGGGGAGAAGGAAGACTAAAGCGAGGCGCGGGGAGCGCGGAGCGAAGGGCGCAACACGGCCGCGGCGACGCGCCTCCTCCCCGGCCTCCCCCTCCCCTCCGGCCTCCCCTTTTCTTCTCGCCCCCCGCCCCGCTTTGCATCCTTGTGGGGCCTCCTACCCCCTTCCACCAACGACCATGCCTGCCAAAGTCCACACCGACCGCGACGCCGACCTCAAGAACCTCAAGGGCAAGACCCTGGCCGTTCTCGGCTTCGGCTCCCAGGGCCACGCCCACGCCATGAATCTCCGCGACAGCGGCCTCAAGGTCATCGTCGGCCTCTACCAAGGCTCGAAGTCCAAGGCCGCCGCCGAGAAGAAGGGCTTCAAGGTCTACGAGACCGGCGAGGCCGTCCGCCGCGCCGACGTGATGCTCGTCGCCATCCCCGACATGAAGCAGGCCGACGTCTGGGCCAAGAGCATCGCCCCCAACCTCGGCAAGGGCGGCAAGACCGTCCTCTTCATCCACGGCCTCTCGATCCACTACAAGCTGATCAAGCCCGGCAAGAACGTCGACATCGCCATGGTCGCCCCCAAGGGCCCCGGTCACGTCGTCCGCGCCCAGTATGTCGAGGGCAAGGGCGTCCCCGGCCTCGTCGCAGTGCAGCAGGACACCACCGGCCACGCCCTCAAGACCGCCCTCGCCTGGGCCAAGGGCATCGGCGCCACCCGCGCCGGCGTCATCAAGACCAGCTTCAAGGAGGAGACCGAGACCGACCTCTTCGGCGAGCAGGCCGTGCTCTGCGGCGGCGCCTCCGAGCTGGTCAAGGTCGGCTTCGAGACCCTGGTCAAGGCCGGCTACCAGCCCGAGATGGCCTACTTCGAGTGCCTCCACGAGCTGAAGCTCATCGTCGACCTCATGGTCGAGTCCGGCATCTCCGGCATGCGCTTCTCGATCTCCGAGACCGCCAAGTACGGCGACATCACCCGCGGCCCCCGCGTCATCAACAAGTCCTCGCGCAAGGCCATGGAGCAAATCCTCAGGGAGATCCAGTCCGGCAAGTTCACCAAGCAGTGGGTCGCCGAGTACAAGGGCGGCCTGAAGAACTACAATCGCCTGCTCAAGCAGGGCGAGAACCACCCCATCGAGAAGACCGGCCAGCGTCTCCGCGCGCTGATGCCCTGGGTCCAGAAGCGCAACATCAAGGGCGCCCAGGCCGACTACACGACCAAGTAACGCGCCCTGCCCGTCGCCAAGGGGCCGGCTCGCGCCGGCCCCTTTTGTTAGACGACGGCAGTCGGGGGGGGCACGGGGCTCAGGGGCACGGAAAATAAAAGGGTACGAAGGAGGCGGAGGATTCGAAGGAGGCGTAGGATGGGGAAAGCGTCCCCGACGGCGTGGCAAAGAGAGGCTCGGCACCCCTCCTTTCATCCCTTCATCTCCCCATCCATTCATCATTTCATCCCCGGCAGCGCCGGCGCTTGCCTCGCTCCCCTTGGCAGCCCCGCCTCTTTCCCCTTTAAACTTCCACCGTTTTCCTCCTGCCTCCTGCCGAATGGCCCTCCTTTCGCTGCTCGACGTCCATCTCGCCTTCGGCGGCCCCCCGCTGCTGGACGGCGTCAACCTGCAGATCGAGGAGGGCGAGCGCGTCTGCCTTGTCGGACGCAACGGCGCGGGCAAGACCACCCTCTTCCGCATCGCGACCGGCGAGACGAGGGCCGACAGCGGGGAGGTCGGCCGCACCGCCCGCCAAGGCATCCTCACCCAAGAGATTCCCGGCTCGCTCCCGGGCACGGTCCGCGAGGTCGTGGCCTCGGGTCTCGGGCCGGAGGACGGGCATGAGGAGGAGTGGGAGCGCGACCTCCGGGTCGACGACCTCGTCGCCCGCCTCGGCCTGCCCGAGGACAGGCCCTTCGACGCCCTTTCCGGCGGCCTCAAGCGCCGCTGCCTGCTCGCGCGCGCCCTCGCCGCCAAGCCCGAGCTCCTGCTGCTCGACGAGCCCACCAACCACCTCGACCTCGAGTCCATCCTCTGGATGGAGGAGTTCCTGCTCGAGGCGCGCATCCCGCTCTTCTTCGTCACGCACGACCGCGCCTTCCTCCGCCGCATGGCCACGCGCATCGTCGAGCTCGACCGCGGCAAGCTCGCCAACTGGCCCTGCGACTACGACACCTACCTCGGCCGCAAGGTCGAGGCCGAGGAGGCGGAGCGCCGCCAGCGGGCCGCCTTCGAGAAGAAGCTCGAGCAGGAGGAGGCGTGGTCGCGCCGCAGTCCCGGCGCCCAGCGCAAGAAGTCCGAGGCCCGGATGGAGGCGCTCCGGAAGATGCGCGCCGAGCGCGGCGGCTGGCGCCGGGCCGACGGCACCGCGAAAATGGACCTCTCGGCCGGCGACCTCTCGGGCGTCCGCGTGGTCGAGGCCGAGAAGCTCGGCTTCGCCTATCCCGGCCAGCCTCCGGTCGTGCGGGGCCTCGACCTCGTCCTGCGCCGCGGCGACAAGGTGGGCATCCTCGGGCCCAACGGCGCGGGCAAGACCACCCTGATCAAGCTCCTCCTCGGGCAGCTGGCGCCGACCGAGGGCACGATCAAGCACGGCACCCAGCTGGAGGTGACCTACTTCGACCAGATGCGGGCGGCCATCGACGACGCCAAGACCGTCGCCGAGAACGTCGCGGGCGAGAGCGACACCCTGCTCGTCCAGGGACGCAGCCGCCACGTCATCAGCTACCTGCAGGACTTCCTCTTCGAGCCCGCGCGCGCCCGCTCCCCCGCCCGGATGCTCTCCGGCGGCGAGCGCAACCGCCTCCTCCTCGCCAAGCTCCTCGCCAAGACCGCCAACGTCCTCGTCCTCGACGAGCCGACCAACGACCTCGACACCGACACGCTCGACGTGCTCGAGGAGCTGCTCGTCGGCTACCAGGGGACGCTCCTGCTCGTCAGCCACGACCGAGCCTTCATCGACAACGTCGTCACCAGCACCCTCGTGCTCGAGGGCGGCGGCAAGGTCACCGAGCACGTCGGCGGCTACTCCGACTGGCGCGCCGAGGTCGCCCGCCTTGCCAAGGCCGCGCCCGCGGCCAAGCCCCCGGCCAAGGCCGCCGCCAAGGCGGAGCCCGCGCCCGCCAAGGCCGCCCGCAAGCTGTCCAACCGGGAGCAGCGCGAGCTCGCCGAGCTGCCCGCGCGCATCGCCGCGCTCGAGAAGGCGCAGGCGGACCTCGCCGCCGCCCTCGGCGACCCGGCGCTCTACAAGGACGGGCCGGCCAAGGCCGCCGAGCTCCAGGCGAGGCTGGCCGAGGCCGAGAAGGCCCACGGCGCGGCCGTCACCCGCTGGCTCGAGCTCGAGGGCTGAGCGGAACCCTTGGCCCGGCCCACCTGTCCCACCCGGATGCAGGATTTCCTCGCGCGCGTCCTCCGCGACCTCGGCTGCCAGACCGGCACGGTTCACCGCACCGGCGCCGACGGCCAGCTGGAGCTGCTCGCGCAGGTCGGCGTGCCCGACTTTCTCCTGCCCAAGGTGGCCCGCATCCCCTTCGGCAAGGGCATCGCCGGCTGCGCCGCGGAGCGCAAGGGGCCCGTCCAGCTGTGCAACCTGCAGACCGACACCTCGGGCCTGGCCCGCCCCGAGGCCAGGGCGACCGGCGTCAACGGCTCGCTCGCCGTGCCGGTCCTTTCCGCCGACGGCCGAGTACTCGGCGTGATCGGCATCGGCAAGACCGTCCCGCACGACTTCTCCGCGGAAGAAACCTCCCGGCTGCAGGCCGAGGCGCGCCGGCTGGCTGAGCTCTGGTCGAGCTGAGACTTTATTTTGCGACTGACCTCCCGGGCCGGAAGGCTAGGTAGGGGCTTGCCCCACCCCCATGAAAGACAACCACCTCCACAGCGAGGCCTTCCTCGCTCGGCTCATGCGCGAGCAGCTCAGGCTCTCCGTCGCCTGCGCCCTCGCCTTTGTCGTGGCTCTCGTCGCCCTGCCCCTCGTCAACTACCTGGCGCCCGAGCTGATGGCCCGCCGAATCGGCGGCTTCACCCTCAGCTGGCTCATCCTGGGCGTCCTCTTCTTCCCCTACGTCTGGCTCCTGTCCTGGATCTTCATCCGCCGCTCGCTCGCCCTTGAGGCGGCCGAGGCGGCCGCCGCCAAGGAGGAGGCCGGCCGGTGAGCCCCTTGCTCGCGGCCCTCGGCGGCATAGACCCTTGGATCGCCGTCTTCTCGCTGGTCACCGTGGTCGTCACGGTCGGCATGGGCTTCTGGTCGGCCGGCAAGTCCAAGTCCGCCGGCGACTTCTTCGTCGCCGGCCGCTCGGTGTCCGTCGGCTGGAACGCCTCCGCCATCTCGGGCGAGTACCTCTCGGCGGCCTCGTTCATGGGCGTGGCCGGGATGGTCATGGCCGTGGGCTACGACGCCCTCTGGTACCCCGTCTGCTACGCCTGCGGCTACCTGTTCCTCCTGCTGTTCATCGCCGGGCCGCTCCGCCGCTTCGGCGCCTACACCATCCCCGACTTCGCGGAGGGCCGCTACGACTCGCCCCTCTTCCGGAAGATCGCGGTCTGCTTCGTCCTCTTCATCGGCTTCTTCTACACCATGCCGCAGATGAAGGGCGCGGGCACCACCCTCGCCTACATCTTCCCCGGCCTGCCCTACTGGGCGGGCGTCGTGGTGGTCGGCGCGGTCATCACCCTCAACGTCTCCCTTGGCGGCATGAAGGGCATCACCCTGGTCCAGGCCTTCCAATACTGGCTCAAGATGTTCGCCATCGCCGTGCCCGTGTTCGTGCTGGCCGCCGTGGTGGGCCATTACCACGACCACCTCGGGGCGAACCGCACCGCCCAGGAGGCCGGGCAGGCCATCCCCGCCGAGGTGGTCCGCGGCGGGCTGCCCGCCAAGGCGCCCGCGGACGACCAGTGGATCGCGCCCTTCGGGCGCCTCACCACCAAGGCGGTCGACGCCGCGATCGCCGCCGCGCCCACCCCCGAGGCCAAGGCCGCCCTCGAGGCTGACAGGCGCCCCTACTCCCTGCTCTACACCTACTCCCTCATCATCGCGCTCGTCTGCGGCACCGCCGGCCTGCCCCACATCCTCGTCCGCTTCTACACCAACCCGGACGGGGTCGCCGCGAAGCGCACGACCATGTGGGTGATGATCCTCATCGGGGTCTTCTACCTCTTCACGCCGGTCTACGGCGTGCTCGGACGCTCCCTCGCTCCCCACCTCTACGAGGGCCTGGGCGCCAAGGGCACCGACAAGGTCGTGCTCGAGCTGCCCACCCTCCTGGCGGGCAAGGACCTCACCCTGCTCGGCTCCATCCTGTCGGGCATCACCTGCGCCGGCGCCTTCGCCGCGTTCATGTCGACCTTCTCCGGCCTCCTCGTCTCCATGACCGGAGCGCTCGCCCACGATGTCTACGGCCGCATCCTGCGGCCCGAGTCGACGCCCGAGCAGCGCCTGCGCGCCTTCAAGTGGTGCGCCGTCCTCATCGGGGCCGTCTCCATCCTGCTCGGCATGCAGGTCGAGGCGCTCGAGATCAACTTCATGGTCGGGCAGGCCTTCGCCATCGCCGCCGCCAGCTACTTTCCCCTGCTCTTCCTCAGCGTCTGGTGGCGCGGCATGACGATGCCCGGCGCGGCCGCCGGCATGCTCGGGGGCGGGCTCTCCGCGCTCGCCGCCATCACCCTGACCTCGGTTTCGGACGTCGCCGCGGCGGGCGCCAGGAAGCTGCCCGCCGCCGAGCTCGCCGCCTACTGGGCCGACCGCCCCGTGGCCAAGGCCCTGGCCGACCTCTGGGCCTCCCACCCCCTCGCGCGCATCCTTTGCGAGCAGCCGGCGATCTGGGCCGTGCCCCTCGCCATTTCCCTGATGTGGCTCGTCTCCCGCGCGACCGCGGTCCGTGTGCCGGCCGACATCCGGATGAAGATGCTCGTCCTCCACGCCCCCGAGGCCCTTGGGCTCAAGCAGGAGTACATCAAGGAGCACGAGGGTGTCGGTCACTGATAAATCGCTAAAAGGTAACTATTTACTGATAATCAATAAATAGTTGTTGATTTAGTTAAAAAATGGCTTTTGATCAGGGGGTATGAGCACGACAACCACCTACTCACCGCTCCAAAAACGCATCCGACGCACTGGCCTCGTAGGCCGCGCTGTCTGCACCTTCCTTCTCCTCGCTGGGACACTTGTTGTGGCGGCATGGCTGTTCGCCATCCACGGCGCAGGCCAGTGGTCGATCGAGCACCTAGCCAAGACTCCCGAGCAAACCGCCTTTTACCAGCGCCTGGCCGCCGAGGGCGGCTACCGGGCGGTTGTCACCGCAATCGTCGTGCTCGGCGGCGTCCTTGTCCTGGGCGCCCTTCACTCTCTTCGCACCGTCTTCGCCGCGGCATCGGAATGCCGGCTGATCTCCCTCGAGAGCTCCCGGGAGCTCCGCAAGCTCGGCATCTTCCTGATCATCCTTGCGACGCTCGACTTCATCAACCTCGGCACGCTCCTCAGCGGCCTGCTGTTGCTCCTCTTCGCCTGGAGCCTCGAGGAGGCGGTCGCCCTCAAGCGGGAGCAGGACCTCACCGTCTGACAACCCATGGCCATCGTCGTCCGACTCGATGTCGCGCTCGCCCGGCGCAAGATGTCGCTAACCGAGCTCTCCGAGAAAGTGGGCGTGACCCTCGCCAACCTCTCGGTGCTCAAGACCGGCAAGGCCAAGGCCATCCGCTTCTCCACGCTGGAGGCCATCTGCCGGGCCTTGGATTGCCAGCCGGGCGAGATCCTCGAGTTCGATCCGAGCGCCCCCGCCTTGCCCGACGACCCCGCAGCCTAAGCCCTCCCATGGCCGAATACCTCTTTTCCCTGGCGTTCCTGGTGACGCTGTTCTGGATGGTCGAACACCTCTTTGGCAACAAGCAGGGGCGGCCTTGGTGGCGTCCGCAGGTCTGGACCGACCTTTTCACCGGCGTCGCCAACGCGCTGTTATCCAACCCGCTGAACCTCGTCATCATCAGCATCCTGGGCTTTCTGGTTCTGGTGCCCACGGGCATCATTCCCCTGGCGGAGCTGAAGGACGGCCAATACCGGGGCTTTGGACCGATCGGCGAACTACCCCGCTGGCCGCAGTTCGCGCTGGCCTTCCTGCTGGGTGACTTCCTGCTCTACTGGATCCACCGCTGGTTTCATGGCAAGCGCCTGTGGCGCTTCCATGCGGTGCACCACAGCTCGGAGCAACTGGATTGGCTCAGCGGCGTGCGGGCTCACCCCATCAACGACGTCGTCGCGAACGCCCTGCTTGTCTTCCCCTTCATCCTGCTGGGCTTCGATCCCGTGGCCGCCGCCTCCGCCGGCCCCGCTCTCGGGGTCTTCGCCCTGCTCGGGCACGCGGACGTCGATTGGGATTGGGGGCCCTTCCGGCACATCATCACCTCGCCCGTCTACCACCGCTGGCACCACTCGCGCGAGCCGGAGGCCATCGACAAGAATTTCGCGAGCTTTCTCCCGCTGTGGGACATCCTCTTCGGCACGCATTACATGCCCAAGGACCGCAAGCCGGTGAATTTCGGCATCCTCGAGCCCGTCGACCACTCGGTGAAGGGTCTTCTCGCCCATCCCTTCAAGGAAAGCTCCCGGGGGTCCTGGCCGGACGACCGCACCTGACGGCAATCGGGACAAGCCGACAGCGCGGGCGCGGTCCGATTCATTCTCGCCCCCGGGGCGACGGGAGGCCTAGAAAACCGCCATGCGCCCGCTTGTCCTCCTCACCCGCGGAAGCCCCCTGGCCCGACGCCAGGCGGAGTTGGCGGCGGCGCACCTCGGCGCCGCGCTCGGGCGCCCCGCCGAGATCCGCATCCTCGTGACCACGGGCGACCGACAGGCCGACTGGTCGCTCGAGAAGCAGGGCGGCAAGGGCCTCTTCACCGCCGAGCTCGAGCAGGCGCTGCTCCGCGGCGAGGGGGACCTCGCCATCCACAGCGCCAAGGACCTCCCCACGGAGCTGCCCGCGGGCCTCGGCCTCGCCGGATTCCTTCCCCGGGAGGACGCGCGCGACGCGCTCGTCCGCCGCGAAGGCGTCGCCGAGCCCCGCCTCATCGCGACCGGCAGCCCGCGCCGCCGCGCCCAGGGACGGCTGCTCTTTCCCCGCGCCGACTGGACCGAGCTCCGGGGCAACGTCGACACCCGCCTGCGCAAGGTCGCCGCGGGCCAGGCCGACGCGTCCTTCCTCGCCTGCGCCGGGATGAACCGGCTCGGCATCCGATCCTGGGAGGGGCTGGTTATCGAGCCCATCGGGCTCGACCGGATGGTGCCGGCGGCCGGCCAGGGCGCGGTGGCGCTCCAATGCCGTCTCGGCGACCTCCCCTCCCTCGCCGCCTGCCTCGACGCCGAGACCGGCCGCGCCGTGGACATCGAGCGCCTCTTTCTCTCGCGCCTCGGCGAGGGATGCCATACCGCCTTCGCCTGCCATGTCAGCGGAGGCGAGGTCCACCTCTTCCGCGAGGATTTCGGCCGGCTCACCTACCCGATGCCCGCGCGGGACGCCAAGGCTGCGGAACCGCTTGTCGCCGCCTACATCGCCGCCCTAGCCTAAGGCCATGAGCTCCACCCGACTCAAGGGACGACGCGTCCTGCTCACCCGCCCTGAAGGTTCCGCGGCCGCCTGGCGCTCCACCCTCGAGGCGGCCGGGGCGAGCGTCGACGAGCTGCCCCTCATCGCCGTCCACCACGAGGCCGACGCCACCGTGCTGCGCGAGGTGCTCGACGGCATCGGCGAGTACGAGTGGATTGTCTTCACCAGCGCCAACGGCGTGCGCGGCTTCTTCGAGCGCTTCCTTGAGCGCTACACCGACATCCGCTCCGTCGGGGGCGTCCGCTTCGCCTGCGTCGGGCCCGCGACCGAGGCCGCCCTCCGGGCCTACCACCTGGACAGCGACCTGACCCCCCGCGAGGCCGACGGCGTGGGCCTCGCCCGAACCCTCATGACCGAGCACGACGTCGAGCACCAGAAGGTGCTGGTCGTCTCCGGAAACCTGGCCACGGACGAGCTCCCCCGGCTGCTTTCCGAGCAAGGCCACGCCATCGTGGACAAGATCCTCGTCTACAGCACCGGCGAGCGCGACGTGTCGGCCCTGGAGGCCGCCGCGAGCTTCCGGCGCGAGGGCGCCGACCTCCTCGTCTTCGCCAGCCCCTCCGCCGTCGAGTCCTTCCTCCACCAGGCCGCCTCGCTCCGCCTCGAGCCGGGCGCCCGGCAGCCCATCGCCGTCGCCGTCGGCTCCACCACCGCCGAGGCCATGCGCCGCGCCGGCATCCCCGTCGGCGCCATCGCCGCCAAGCCCAGCGCGGAGGGCATCCGCGATGCCGCCGCCGAGGCCCTGGCCTCGGCCAAGCGATGATCGGACCCTGCCAAATCAAGGTCTGCGGCATCACGCGCGCCGCCGACGCCGCAGCCGCCCTGCACCTGGGCGCCGACTGGCTGGGAATCAACGCCTGGGCCGGATCGCCCCGCTTCGTCGACCCGCCTCGACGCGCCGCCCTCCTGAGGGAAATCACCGAGGCCAGCCGCGTCGCGGTGACCGTCAACGCCTCGACCGCGGAGGTCCTCGACCTGCTTCGCGAGGGCTTCGCCGCCGTCCAGGTCCACTTCGACCCCGCGGAGCGCCTCTGCGAGCCGGCGGCCCTCTCGTCCGCCGCAGGCCCCGACCGCCTCTGGCTCGCCCCGCGACTCCCCGCTGGCGCCAAGTTCCCCGAGACCCTGCTCCCGCTGGCCTCCACGTTCGTGCACGACGCGCATCGCGCGGACGCCTACGGCGGCACCGGCCTCCGAGGGGACTGGGACCGGCATGTCTCGCTCCAGTCGGCCCATCCCGACCGCCGCTGGATTCTCGCCGGCGGCCTGGGACCCGACAACGTGGCCGAGGCCGCGGCGAGAGGCGTGAAGGCCATCGACCTCAACAGCGGCGTTGAACTGGCCCCGGGCCTCAAATCGGTGGAGAAACTCCATCTCGTCCGCGAGCTTCTGCGCAAAAATATCCAAAAGTGAGCCCAAGAGACGGCATTTAGCGCCTTGGCACGGGGTTTGCAGTAGCCAGCGGAACCGTTAACCCTAAAAATCCACAACACGCACATGAAACTCGTCACCGCCATCATCAAGCCCTTCAAGCTCGAGGAAGTTAAGGACGCTCTCGCCGAGGTCGGCATCGAGGGGATGACCGTGACCGAGGTCAAGGGCTTCGGCCGCCAGAAGGGCCACACCGAGATTTACCGAGGCAGCGAGTACACCGTCGACTTCCTCCCCAAGATCAAGCTCGAGCTGGTCCTGGCCGACGAGCTCGTCGACCGCGCCATCGAGACCATCACCAAGGCCGCCCGGACCGGGAAGATCGGCGACGGCAAGATCTTCGTCACCTCCGTCTCCGAGGTTATCCGCATCCGGACCGGCGAGCGCGGCCCCGAGGCCATCTGACGCCCGCCGGGCGCGCCGGCACAAGGACGCCCCTCGCCGCGGGAACCAGCCCGCCCGGGTCGCCGACAACAGGTCAGCGCCCGGGAGCCTGAGCCGGCCTCAGGCGGACGTGCTTCAGCGGATGCACATCGAGCAGGGTCGGGTGCCACCCCTCGACCTCAGGGCGGATGAGGAACTTGCTCCGGTTGAAGACCACGGGAAGGACAGGCGCCCCGGCGATCAACCGCGCCTCGGCGGCCTGGAAGTGCTCGAACCGCCGGTCTCGGTCGGACTCGGCGGCGGCGAGCGCGATGAGGCGGTCGTACTCGGGGTCGCTCCATCCGGTCTGGTTCATCTCATTGCCCGTGGTGAACATCTCGAGGAAGGTGTTGGGGTCGTTGTAGTCGCCGGTCCAGGCCGAGCGAGCGATCTGGTAGTCGCCCTTGTGCAGGCTCTGCAGGTAGACCTTCCATTCCTGGTTGCGGATGACCACCTCGATGCCCAGCTCGCGGCGCCACATCTCCTGGTAGGCCTGGGCGGCGAGGATCGAGCCCTCTGAGGTGTTGGTCAGGTACTCCAGCGCGGGGAAGCCCTTGCCCCCGGGATAGCCCGCCGCGGCCAGCAGGCGGCGGGCCTCGTCGCGGTCCTGGCTCCAGGCGTGCCGGCTGACATAGCCCGCGGTGCCGGGCGGGGTCATGCCCAGGGCGGGAGTCTCGCCGGCGCGAAGGACCTTCTCGGCCATCAGCTGCCGATCGAGAACCATCCCGAGGGCGCGGCGGACGCGCACGTCGGCGAGCGCCTTCGCCACGGCCGGGTTGTCGCGAACCTGCGTGTTCACGCGGATGTAGGAGACGGAGAGATAGGGATCGACGCGCAACACGGGGCTCTTGGCCGCCAACAGCCGGTGCACCTTGTAGGGCGGCACCGCCCCGGTGATGTGCAGCTCGCCGCCCCGGAACGCGCGCTCCTCGGTGTAGAGGTCGGAGATGGCCCGGAACTGCACGCCGTTGAGCGCGACGTTGGCGACGTCCCAGTAGAGCGGATTGCGCCGCACGGTGATGCGGCGGGCAACCTCCCAGGACTCGAGCGTGAAGGCGCCGTTGCCGACCAATTTCCCGGGCTGGGTCCAGCGGCCGTGCTTGGCGTCGATCGGACCGTGGGCGAGGATGGTCGGCGGGTGGACGGGCAGCCAGCTGTGATGGCACAGCAGCTGGAGGAAATAGGGGGTGGGGTGGTCGAGCTCGAGCTGGAGGGTGCGCGCGTCGACAGCCCGGATGCCGACCGTGGAGAAGTCGGCCGTCTTGCCGGCGTTGAAGTCCCGCGCGCCCCTGACCGCGAAGAGCATCCAGGCGTACTCGGAGGCGAGTCCCGGCGAGAGCATGCGGCGGTAGCTGAACGCGAAGTCCTGGGCGGTCACGGGATCGCCGTTGGACCAGCGGGCGGTCGCACGCAGGTGAAAGGTCCACGTCCTGCCATCGGAGGAGATCGTCCACCGCTCCGCCACCGCGGGCTCCGGCTCGAGCGTGCGGGGATTGGGCTCGACCAGGCCCTCGAAGAGGGCGCTGACGATGCGCGACTCGAGCACGCCCGTCACAATCTGGGGGTCGAGGCCGGCCGGCTCGGCGCTGTTGTTGATGATGAGCACACCCTCCCGGGCGGAGCGGGTGGCGGTGTCCTCGTCCGGGGCGCAGCCGGCGAGCAGGAGAAGGAGGAGCGCGGGCAGGGAGCGCATGGCAAAGGATTAGACCACCGGACGGCCGGGGAAAAGGCCCAAACGCCGGCCCCTCATTTCCTTGCCGCCCCGCCCATACCGCCTAGGCATGGGTCATGCGACGGCCCACGGTCCTGCTCACCAACGACGACGGCATCGGGGCGCTCTTTCTCCGGACCCTGGCGGCCGCGGCCGCCCAGGAAGGCTTCGAGGTCTGGGTCGCCGCCCCCACCGGGGAGCGCAGCTGGATCGGCCGGGCCTTCAGCCGCAACCGGAATGTCCCGGCCGCCGCCATCGACGGCCTGGGCGACCTCGCCTGGTCCCTCGACGGCACCCCCTCGGACTGCGTCAACATCGCCCTCGGCCACCTGCTCCCCCGCCGCCCCGACGTCGTCCTCTCCGGCATGAACATCGGCTACAACGCCTCCATGCCCCTTTGCCTCAGCTCCGGAACCCTCGCGGGCGCCATCGAGGGCGCCGCCTGGGGCATCCCGGCCGCCGCCTGCTCGCTCGACCTCAGCCCGGAGGTCTTCGAGCAGGTGCGCCATGCCAAGGAAACCTGCCCGCCCGAGCTCGAGCCCCACCTGCGCGCCGCCTGCGCCCACGCCGTCGCCTTCGCCCGCACCCTCGTCGGCGCGGAGACCCCGGGGCTCACCGTCCACAACCTGAACTACCCGAGCGACACCACCTCGCGGACCCCGGTGGAGCGCACCGTGCCGGCCCATCTGCGCTTCGGCGCGCTCTTCGCCCGAGACACCCATGGATTCACCTTCAGATGGAACGACGGCGCCGAGCTGAGCGGACGGACCGACACCGACGTGGCCGCGATCGAGCGCGGATCCATCAGCCACACCGTGATCGACTTCAGCCGACTCGGAAGCTGAGCGCCGGGCGCTTGCCAAGACCCGCCCCACCCTCATCCTTGGGGGCATGCCGGGACATCCCTGCGACCGCTGCGGCGCCCCCGCCACCCTCTTCCTCGCCCAGGTGGCCGGGGAACAGTCCGCCGTCGTCGCCCTCTGCGCCGGCTGCGCCCCGCAGGGATTGGCCGCAGCCCCCCTGCCCGCCTCGGCTGCCGGCCTCTCGGTGCCCATCCCCTTGCCTCCAAGCCGCGCGCCGTGTCCCGCCTGCGGCTTCCGATGGCCGGACTTCGATCGGCACCAGCGCCTGGGGTGCCCGGAGTGCTACGAGTCGCATGCCGCCCAGTCGCGCGGCCTGGTCGCCCGCACGCAACCCGCGCTCGCCCACCAAGGTCGCCGCCCCGGGGCCCCGGTGGCGCCGCTTCAGCGGGAGATGGAGGGCCTGAGGTCGGCGGCGCCCGCCCGGCCTGGCGCCGCCGAGCTCGAGGCGCGCCTCGCCAAGGCCATTCTCGAGGAAAATTACGAGGAGGCTGCGCGGCTGCGCGACCTCCTCGCCTCCCGGACGCCGCCGGCCTGAGGCGGGCGGCCGACACATTCGGTTTGCCCTCGCCTCCGCCGGACCCATCGTGAACGCGGATGGACCTGAGCTCGCCCCAGCTCATCGCCCTGCTCGCGCTGCAGTACGCCCTCATCCTGGGGGTGGCCCGGGCTTCCGGATGGCTGGCGTCGAGACTCGGCCAACCGGAGGTCGTGGGCATGATGGTGGGCGGCGTCCTGCTCGGCCCCTCGGCCCTGGGACAGCTCGCGCCCGAGGCCCAAGCCTGGCTCTTTCCCGCGGAAAGCCTGCCCATCCTCGGTCTCATCGCCCAAATCGGCGTCGGGCTCTACCTTTTCACGGTGGGACTGGATTTCGACACCGGCCTGGTCCGCCAGCGGGCCCGGGCGGCGGCGGCGATTTCCCTCGCGGGCATCGCGGTCCCCTTCCTCGTGGCCTGGCCAACCGCCTTGGCCATCGGCGAAACGCCCGGGCTGTTCGGCCCTGGCATCACCGAGCCCATGCGGATTCTCTTCCTCGGGGCGGCCATCGCCATCACCGCCTTCCCCATGCTGGTCTGGATCGTGCGCGAGCGCGGGCTGGAAAGGACCGCGATGGGCAACCTCGCCATCACCTCGGGCGCCATCGACGATGTCCTCGCCTGGTGCATCCTGGCCGGCGTCGTCTCCGCCGTCTCGGGCGACCCGGCGACGATCGCGCGCGCCGTGGGCGGAGCCGCCGCGCTCGGCCTCTTCGCCGCGTTCCTCGGACGCAGGACCCTCGGCTCGCTCAGCCAGCCGGCGGAGAGACGCGGCAAGGTCACGGTCGGGGACGGCGCCGCCCTCGCCCTCGTCCTGGCGGCTTTCCTCGCCTTCAGCCAATGGGCCGGGCTCCACGCGGTCTTCGGCGGGTTCATCTGCGGGCTCTGCCTGCCGCGGGGCCTGCTCAGCCAGGAGACCGGGCGGCGGCTCAACCCGATCGTCGGACCCTGGCTGCTGCCCGTGTTCTTCACCTACTCCGGCCTGCACACCCAGCTCGACCTCATTCTCACCGCGGAGGGCCTGGCCCTCGCCGCGCTTGTCCTCGCGGTCTCCATCCTCGGCAAGGGCGGCGCCTGCTGGGCCGCGGCGCGCCTCGCGGGCCTGCCGCCCAAGGAGGCGCTGGGCATCGGGGCGCTGATGAACGCCCGCGGCCTGATGGAGCTCATCCTCCTCGGCATCGGGCTGAGGGCGGGAATCGTGGGGCCCCTGCTTTTCTCCATCCTCGTCCTGATGGCGATTGTCACCACCGCCATGGCGGGTCCCGCCTTCGACCGGCTGACCGGGCGCCGCCTGCCCAAAAAAACGCTCGACCCTTGCTAAGCGGCGGGGATTGATGGGGAAGCGCCCACCCCGGCGCCCATCCCACCATGAAGTCCCTCCTCGCCGGCTGGCTGACCCTTGCCTCCCTCACCCCTTCCCTCGCCCTCGCCGGCGAGGCCGACATCCGCATCCCGCCGCTTGCCGACGCCAAGTTCCTCGGCGGCTCGCTGACCGGACCCGACATCCTCTGGATCGGCATCGCGGTCTGCCTGCTCGCCGTGGCCTATGGCTGGTGGCAGTACGTCCAGACCCGCGCCTTGCCCGTCCATCGCTCGATGTCCGAGGTCTCCGACATCATCTGGGAAACCTGCAAGACCTACCTCTGGCAGCAAGGCAAGTACCTCTCGGCGCTCTGGCTGCTGATCGCGGCGTGCATCATCTACTACTTCGGGTACCTTGAGGCCAAGTCGGCCTCCGACGTCGCCGTCATCCTCGGCGCCTCCGTCCTCGGCATCCTCGGCAGCTATGGCGTGGCCTGGTTCGGGATCCGCATCAACACGGTGGCCAACTCCCGCGCCGCCTTCTCCTCGCTGCGCGGCAACCCGCTCGCCACCCTGCTCATCCCGCTCAAGTCCGGCATGAGCGTCGGCCTGCTGCTGGTCGCCATCGAGCTCCTCTTCATGATCGGCATCCTGCTCTTCCTGCCGATCACCCTCGCCGGCCCCTGCTTCATCGGCTTCGCCATCGGCGAGTCCCTTGGCGCCGCGGCCCTGCGCATCTGCGGCGGCATCTTCACCAAGATCGCCGACATCGGCGCGGACCTGATGAAGATCGTCTTCAAGCTGCCCGAGGACGACCCCCGCAACCCCGGCGTCATCGCCGACTGCACCGGCGACAACGCCGGCGACTCGGTCGGGCCGACCGCCGACGGCTTCGAGACCTACGGCGTGACCGGCGTCGCCCTCATCGCCTTCCTGGCCATCGCCCTCGCCGCCAGCCCGGCGCTGTGCGCCATCCTCATCATCTGGCTCTTCGCCATGCGCATCCTGATGGTCGCCACCGCGGTGGCGTCCTACGGGATCAACGACCTCGTGAGCAAGGCGGTCTGGGGCAAGTCCCGCGACTTCAACCTCGAGCAACCCCTGACCAACCTCGTCTGGGTGACCTCGGTCGTCTCCATCGCCGCGACCTACTGGGCGAGCCACGCCCTGCTCGCGGGCAAGGAAGGCGTGAACGCCGACCTCTGGTGGGTGCTCTCGACCATCATCTCGCTCGGCACCGTGGCCGGCGCGCTCATCCCCGAGTTCACCAAGGTCTTCACCTCCACCGAGAGCCGCCACGTCAAGGAGGTCGTGACCTCCTCCAACCAGGGCGGCGCCTCGCTCAACATCCTCTCCGGCTTGGTCGCCGGCAACTTCTCGGCCTTCTGGACCGGCCTGTGCATCCTCGGCCTGATGCTCGGCGCCTACCTGCTCTCCCTCCACCCGGCGGTGGCCCAGCTCATGCCCGGCGCCTTCGGCTTCGCCGCGCCCATCTTCGCCTTCGGCCTCGTCGCCTTCGGCTTCCTCGGCATGGGCCCCGTGACCATCGCGGTCGACTCCTTCGGCCCCGTGACGGACAACGCCCAGTCGGTCTACGAGCTCTCGCGCATCGAGTCCCGGCCCGGCATCGCCGGCGAGATCGAGCGCGACTTCGGGTTCAAGCCCGACTTCGAGGGCGCCAAGCACCAGCTCGAGAAGGGCGACGGCGCCGGCAACACCTTCAAGGCCACGGCCAAGCCCGTCCTCATCGGCACGGCGGTGGTCGGGGCGACCACCATGGTGTTCGGCATCATCATGATGCTGCAGGAGCACTACAAGGCCGCCGGGATCAACGTGCTTGAGAAGCTCTCGCTCGTCCACCCCGAGGCGCTGATGGGCCTCCTGATGGGCGGCGCCGTCATCTACTGGTTCACCGGTGCCTCGACCCAGGCGGTCGTGACGGGCGCCTACCGCGCGGTCGTCTACATCAAGGACAACATGAAGCTCGACGCCGCCAGCGCCTCGACGGAGTCCTCGAAGGAGGTCGTCCGCATCTGCACCCAGTACGCGCAGAAGGGCATGACGAACATCTTCGTCGCCATCTTCTGCCTCGCGCTCGGCCTGGCCTTCCTCGACCCCTTCTTCTTCATCGGCTACCTCATCGGCATGGCCTTCTTCGGCCTGTACCAGGCCATCTTCATGGCCAACGCCGGCGGGGCGTGGGACAACGCCAAGAAGATCGTCGAGGTCGACCTCAAGGCCAAGGGCACCCCGCTGCACGCGGCCACCGTCGTGGGCGACACCGTGGGCGACCCCTTCAAGGACACCTCCTCGGTCTCCCTCAATCCCGTGATCAAGTTCACCACCCTCTTCGGCCTCCTCGCCGTGGAGATCGCCGTCAACCTGCCCGGCGCGACCGCCAAGGTCATCGGCTCGGCCATCGTGGCCATCGGCCTGGTCTTCGTCTACCGGAGCTTCTACGGCATGCGCATCCCCGTCGACGCCAAGGCGGGCTGAGCAAGCCACCCGTCCACCCCCAGGGGGCCGGCGATGCCGGCCCCTTTTGCTTCCTATGACGCTCCCCCGGCTGGACGGCGGGCCGCGGCGCGGGCATCAGGGCTCCATGGCACGCGTCCTCCTCCACCTCCCCCACGCCTCCCGCTACATTCCCCTGGCCGAGCGCGCCGGGCTCGCCGTCGACGACGACGAGATCGAGCGCCAGCACCTCGCCCTGGTCGACGACCGCACCGACGAGCTCTTCGCCCCGGTCGAGGCGCCCGGGGTCGTCACCGTCGCCTCGCCCGTCTCGCGGCTGGTGGTCGACGTCGAGCGCCGCCGCGACGACGCCCTCGAGCCCTGCGCCGAGCTCGGCATGGGCGCCGTCTACACCCGCGGCGTCGGCAACGTCGTCCTCCGGCCCAACCTCGACGCCCGGGAACGGGAGCGGCTCCTCCGCTGCTGGCACGACCCCCACCACGCCGAGCTGGACAGGGCCGTCGCCGCCATTCGCCGGCAAGAGACCGCCTGCGTGCTCATCGACGCCCACAGCTACCCCCTGGAACGCCTCCCCACCGAGCTCGAGGGCGCCGCGCGACCCGAGATCTGCATCGGGACGGACCCGGAGTGGAGCCGCGGCGTCGAGCGGGTGGTGGAGCGGCACTTCGTCGGCTCGGGCTACACCGTCGCCCTCAACCAGCCCTACGGCGGCGCGATGGTCCCCAACGCCATCCGGCTCGAGCCCCAGCGCAACCTGGCCTGGAACCACAGCTTCCACTCCCAGATGGCTCCCTGCAAGGGCTTCTTCAGCGTGATGATCGAGGTGCGCAGGGACGTCTACCTGCTGCCGGGTTCCCACCTGCCCGGCCCGCGCTTCAACCACCTCAAGTTCACCCTGAACATGCTCTACCGACGCCTCGGCAAGCTCAACTTCTGGACGGGCCGGAGCGACACGTCCCCAGGCCCGCCCGAACCGCTGTGAACCAGAGCAGCGCCGGCAGGAGGGCGCTCAGCGCGAGGGCGAGCCCCGGGGACTCGTGGCCGAGGTGCCCGACCCACGCGACGGCGAACCCAAGCGGCGCGGACCCGCACGCCAGCGCCGCGGCGAAGCGCCCGAAGGGCATTCGCGCCACGCCGGCCAGCGCGGCGACGGCCTCGGGCAGGACCGGCGTCCAGCGCGAGAGCGCCACCATCCATCCGCCCTGCGCGGCAAACCGCTCCTCGAGGCCCGCCATTCCCTCGCCCGCCACCCACGCCGCCGGAGCCCGTCCAAGCAGCCTCGCCAAGCCATAGGCCATGCAGCCGGCGAGGAAGGAGCCGGCAGCCGACACCAGCCCGCCCCACCACGGGCCGAGGGTCAGGCCGAGGGCCGACATCACCGGCGTCGCCGGCACGGGCAGGAGAATGTCCGCGCAGATCAACCCCAACCCCGCCGCCGCCGCGACGAAGGGATCCGAGCCCAGCAAGCGCGCCAGCTCGCCGGGGTTCAGGGCCGACTCCAGCCGCTCGCCCCAGATCGCCCAGGGAATCAGGACGGCGCCCAGCACCAGTCCGACCAAGATCCAGATCCGACGCGAGGAAGAGAGCGGCACGAACCCAGATTACCCCCGCCCCACCGGTCGCGCAAGGCGACCCTTTAGGCTGGCGAAAGGCCCTTCCCTGGGGATGGAATGCGGCATGCGCTCCCTCGCCGCGATCCTCGCCCTTGTCGCCGCCTCCCTGTCGGCCGGCCCCGACATCATCCCGCGCCCCGTCGGCATCGCCCCGCTGATGGACGCCCCCGCCCAGGCGCTCAACGGCGCCAAGGTCCTCGCCCCGTCGGGCTTCGCCGCCGAGGCCGCCCTCATCCGCGCCGCCTTCCCCGGCTCCGGGACAGCCACCATCCGCCTCGTCCCCGTCACGGGCCCCGAGAAGACCGAGGGCTTCGAGGTCGGCCCCGAGGGCTACACCATCACCTGCGAGCCGGGGCGCGACATCGTGATCGAGGCCCGCACCCGCGCCGGCTTCTTCTACGCCTACCAGACCCTCCTCCAGGCCACCTACCGCGGCGGGGACGGCAAGGACTACCTCCCGCCCGGCCGCATCTGGGACAAGCCCCGCTTCGCCTGGCGCGGCATGATGCTCGACGAGGGCCGCCACTTCTTCGGCAAGGAGAAGGTCAAGCGCCTGCTCGACCTGATGGCCCTGCACAAGCTGAACGTCTTCCACTGGCACCTCACCGAGGACCAGGGCTGGCGCGTCGAGATCAAGAAGTGGCCCAAGCTGACCTCCGTCGGCGCCGTCCGCGCCGAGTCCCACGCCCTCGGGGGCAAGCAGGTCGCCTACGATGGCAACAAGTTCGACGGCAAGCCCTACGGCGGCTTCCACACCCAGGACGACCTGCGCGAGATCGTGGCCTACGCCGCCGCCCGCCACATCCAGGTGGTGCCCGAGATCGAGATGCCCGGCCACGCCTCGGCCGCCATCGCCGCCTACCCGCAGTTCGGCAACAACGACATCCCGGGCTTCGCCCCCAAGGTCCAGTCCCGCTGGGGCGTGCACCCCTACACCTTCTCCCCCAGCGAGGAGACCTTCGCCTTCATCGACGACATTTTCGCCGAGCTCACGCCCATCTTCCCCTCCGCCTACTTCCACATCGGCGGCGACGAGGCCCCCAAGGACCAGTGGAGGAAGTCCGCCTTCGCCCAGTCCGTCATCAAGCGCGAGGGCCTCAAGAACGAGTACGAGCTCCAATCCTACTTCATCCGGCGCGTGGAGAAGCTCCTCGCCGCCCGGGGCAAGAAGCTCGTCGGCTGGGACGAGATCCAGGAGGGCGGCCTGTCCAAGACCGCCACGATGATGGTCTGGCGCGACTGGAAGTGGGCCAAGCACGCCGCCGACAACGGCAACGACGTCATCATGGCGCCCACCTCCCACACCTATTTCGACTACTCGCCCGGCAAGCGCGGCGCCGGCCCCCAGTTCGGCGTCATCGGAGGCAACCTCCCCCTCCAGACCGTCTATTCCTTCGAGCCCATCCCCGGCAACTTCACCCCCGCCCAGCACCGCCAGGTCATCGGCACCCAGGCCCAGCTCTGGTCCGAGTACTTCTACGGTTGGAACAAGGTCGAGTACATGGCCTTCCCCCGCGCCTGCGCCCTCGCCGAGGTCGCCTGGTCGCCCAAGGAGGGCAAGGACTGGGGCGACTTCCGCCGCCGCCTCGACACCCACCTCAGGCGCCTCGACGCCCTCAAGGTGAACTACCACCGCGAAGACGGCTCCCCGGCCGTCACCGACCGGATGGGCCTCGGCGAATAAGCGCCCTCAGTCTCCCCGAGACGGCTCGCGTCGGTCGGCCGGCGCCTCCTCCTGGATCGCGTAGGGCTTCCAGCCCCTCGCCGCGCGGGCGAGGTTCATCTCCGCGATGGCCAGGCGAACCAGCGTCAGGTCGGCGGCATTGCGAGCCACCCCGAGCACAGCCGGGGAGAAATCCCCGTCGGCATAGGCTTGCTCGAGCGCAAGCTCCTCGCCGAGCTGGTGCGGGGCGAAATGGGGATGAAGGGCCCTCCAGACCGGCAGGCGCTGCCAGTGAGCCTCCGCCCCAGGCACCGGCTCGCCAAAGCCCTCCTGGAGGGTGACATAGGAGTTGAGCCCGAACTCACAGCCAAGCCGGGCCGATTCGAGCAGCGCATCGAGCGCGTCGACCAGGTCCTCCTGGCGCTCATCCTCCAACCATGCCCTGGCGAGGAAGTCACCCCAGAGCCCCAGCGCCCAGGCGTCGCGGGGCGCCCGGGTGACCGGGTCGAACGCAAGTTCCCTCAGCTTGCCCGCCGCGACGGAACCAGGTCCATCGGCCCGGGCCCGGAAGGCCAGGTACAGGGCGCGTCGCGCCGGGACAGGATGGTGCTCCTCATGCTCCAGGAGCCGCGCGATGGCATCAGGGTCCTCATGGCTCAGCGCCGCGAAGACAAGGCCGGGGTGCAGCAGGTTGGCCGCGAAGGCGGAGGGATCGGCGACCGCGGGATGCGAGGGCGCCCGCCAGTGCGGCCGGCGTCCGAGCCCCGACCGGTGGGCCTGGCGCAACGCAAGCGCGTCCGCGACCTGCTCGGGAACAAGCGCGGCGTGCTCCTCCAGGCTCACGAACACCGGACGGTGCGCGCCTGTCTCCGTGGCGAGCACGGCGGAGAGCTCGCGCCCCAGCTCCGCCAGGAACGCGCCGAAGGCCGCGGGGTCGGCCGCCGAGGCGTGCTGGGTGGCGACGACATGGACGCCGGGGCCCGGCAACTCGTCATCGACCGCGCGCTCGAAACGAAGCAAGTCCAGCTCGCGGGCCAGCTCGACGACTCGGAGATTGTAGTCGTCGGCGTCGAACTCCGGCACGCCGCCCAGCAGGCTGGCGCGGACGCGAACGCGCCATCGCGCGCCGCCGGCTTCGGGCTGCGCGAAAAGCATGAGTCGCATCCGGCGCACGCGCGGATCGGGGCTTGAGGCAAGGAAGGCTGTCACGAGGTAACGCCCTTCCGCGCGCAGCGCCGCCTCGCCGCGCATCCCGGCATCCTCGAGAAACTCGCGGAACGCGACGGCGCCGGGTTCGTCGGCGGAGAAACCGGGGGCGACCGGCGCCGTGTCGCCGGCGGGGAGGGAAAGCAAGGGGAGCAGCAGGAGGAGGACGGCGGGAAAACGCATGACCCGCCGAGGCTGTCATCAAATCGCGCCGGAGCGGAGGGCAAAGGCGACCCTGTTTTTTCTATTAGAAAAACTCGCCGCCCTCGCGCGGCCCATTAGCCGCGCTGCGGGGTCAGGTCAGCTCGGCCGGGCGCTCCTCCAGGGGGTCGAAGACCGTCACCCGGACGGCGGGGCGGGTCGCCCGGACCTCCGCCATCAGCCCGTCGACGATGACCGCCCGGTTGCACTCCTTGCTGAGATGCCCCAGGCAGACGTGGCCCAGCCCCTCCGCCCGGATGGACCGGAGCAGGTCGAGGGCCGCCAGGTTCGACAGGTGGCCGTGGTTGCCCCGGATGCGCTGCTTGAGGTGGGCGGGGCGCCGGGACAGGTCCAGCATCTCGTCGTCGTAGTTCGACTCGAGCACGAGGATGTCCGCCGCCTCCGCCTGGGCCCTGGCCCCCGGGGTGACATGCCCAAGGTCGGTCATCCAGGTGACCTTCCGGCCCGGGGACCCGACCTCCGGGGGGCACTGGATGGCGAACCCGACCGGGTCGGCGGCGTCATGGGGAATCGAGAAGGGGGTCACGGCCAACCCCAGGGCCTCGAAGGCAGCCCCGGTGTCGAACAGCTGCCAGATCGGCGCCACCTTCTGCAGGGCCCCGATCCGACGGGCGGTCTCGCGGTTCGCGAAGACCTTCAGCCCCGGATGGCGCCCCAGCAGGGCCGGGAGGCCGCCGCAATGGTCGCCGTGCTCATGGGTGACGAAGACCGCGTCGATCTGGCGGGGCTCGATGCCCAGCGCCGTCAGACCGGCGGACAGCCGGGGCCAGGCGAACCCCACGTCGATGAGGAAGGTCCGCCCCCCGGCCCGCAGGACCGAGCAGTTGCCCGAGCTGCTCGTGCCGAGGACATGGAAGGAGAAGGCCACCGCGCAAGGGAACCCGCCGGCGGGCGACTGCCAACCGGAAACCCTCTTTGGCTCGCCCTGCCCCGCCCCGCCCCGTAGGCTGCGGGCATGTCCCAGTCCACCCCTCGCGTCATCTCCATCATCATGGGCGGCGGCCGCGGCACCCGGCTCTACCCCCTGACCAAGGACCGCTGCAAGCCGGCCGTCCCCCTGGCCGGCAACTACCGCCTGGTGGACATCCCAATCAGCAACTGCCTCAACTCCGGACTCAACCGCATCTACGTCCTGTCCCAGTTCAACACCGCCTCCCTCCACAAGCACATCCAGCAGACCTACAAGTTCGACCCCTTCGGGAAGGGCTTTGTCGACATCCTCGCGGCCGAGCAGACCGGCGACAAGGAGACCTGGTACCAAGGCACGGCCGACGCCGTGCGCCAGAACATGCACCACTACGGGCTGCAGGACGACGACCTCGTTCTCATCCTCTCCGGCGACCAGCTCTACCGGATGGATTTCCGCCCGATGATCGAGCAGCACCTGCGGACCAAGTCCGACATCACCATCGCCGCCAAGCCCCTCCCCTCCGACCAGGTCTCCGGCCTCGGCATCATGCGGGTCGACGGCGACCTGCGCGTCACCGAGTTTGTCGAGAAGCCCAAGGACCCCGCCCTCGTCCGCAGCCTCGCCCTCGCCGGGGAGGCCCGCGCCCGGCTCAGCGACACCTCCGACCGCGCCTACTGCCTCGCCTCGATGGGCATCTACCTCGTCTCCGGCCAGCGCCTCCGCGCCGCCCTCGCCGACCCCCTCCAGACCGACTTCGGCAAGGAGGTCATCCCCGGCATGGTCGCCAGCCACCGCCTCACCGCCTTCGTCTACGACGGGTACTGGGAGGACATCGGCACGGTCGGCTCCTTCTGGGAATGCAACCTGACCCTGACCGACCCCGTGCCGCCCTTCGACTTCTTCGACGGCGGCCAGCCCGTCTTCACCCACGCCCGCTACCTGCCCCCGGCCAAGATCAACGGCTCCCGCTCCCACCGCGTCCTGCTCGCCCCCGGCTGCATCGTCGACGACGCCGAGCTCGAGCGCTGCGTCATCGGCGTGCGCTCCGTCATCCGCGCCGGCTCCCGCCTGGAGAACACCGTCATGATGGGCGCCGACCGCTACGAGCGGCCGGCCGACTTCGCCCGCAACCGCGAGGCGGGGCTGCCCGACGTCGGCGTCGGGCCCGGCTGCCACATCCGCCGCGCCATCATCGACAAGAACGCCCGCATCGGCGCCAACTGCCGGCTCTCCCCCGCCGGCCTCGCCGAGCGCACCGAGACCGCCGCCTGGTACGTCCGCGACGGCGTGCTCGTCGTCAAGAAGAACGCCGTGCTCTCGCCCGGCACCGTGGTCGGGGAATAGGCCTCGATGCTCATCGCGCGCGCCCAGGTCTACTGGATCAACTGGCTCCTGCTCATCGCGGGAGCCGCCGCCACCGGCGTCGCCCCCGTGTACGACGCCTTCCTCCGCGGGGCCGTCGCCTCCTTCCTCGCCGCCGGCGCCCTCGCCGCCTACCGCCAGCTCGGCCCCCGCAAGGCCGCCTTCCTCGGCCTCGTCCTCGGCGTCGCCTGGCAGCTGTTCCTCCACCACGCCTGGGGCCGCATCGCCTGGAGCGAGGCCCACCGCGCCGCCGCGGAGGGCCGGCTCGGCATGGAGATGTCCGTCACCGCCGCCGCCTTCGCCGGCAGCGCCCTCGCCGCCGCCCTGATGAGCCGAGGCCTCGGCTGGGCCAAGGCCGCCGGCGTCGGCGCCCTCCTCTCCCTCAGCATGACCGCCCTGCCCTACGGCATCGTCAACGCGATGGACCGCAACCGCGCAGGACCCATCGACATCGTGTGGATCGCCGAGGCCACCGCGCTCGACGACGAGGGCCGACCCCTCCGCCCCCGCGGCGTCGCCACACCCAGCCTCGGCGCGCAGGAAATCGCCACCCTCCGCCAGCGTTTCCTCACCGTCGACGTCGCCGGCGAGGTCGCCGTCGTCGGGCCCGACGGCCGCCGCCTCTGGCCCGCCTGGCGCCAGCGCATCTCCCAGGCCGGTCACGAGACCCTGCCCGCCCGCACCGTCCTCATCGTCAACCGGCTGCCGGCCGACGCGCGCGTCCCGGCGGTCGACCTCATCCTAAGCGAGAGCCCCGAGGGCCGGCGCGGGCTCGAGTTCGCCCTCGAGGAGGGCGCGGCCAAGGCCGGCGCCTTCGGCGACCAGCCGCTTGAGGAGCCGCCCACCGTCCGCCTCGAGGTCGGTTCCAACGCCGAGGGCGTCTGGTTCCGCGCCCTGCGCGCCCTCCCCCTCGGCCGAAACTACCCGACCGGCGGCGCCGACGAGCGCACGGGGCTGCCCTCGCGTGTGCCCAGCCCCGGCAGCACCGGACGCCTCGGGCCCGCGCCCGAGCCGCCCGCCGCCACCGCCCCGACGCGCGTTCCCGAAATCGGGCAGATGCGCATCCCGAACAGCCACCCAGCCGCCGAAGTGCCCCTGGGACCGGGAGAATGAGCCGACACATCGCCGTCATCGGCGGGGGAGCCGCCGGATTCTTCGCCGCCATCGCCGCGGCGGAGCGCCTCGGCAAGGAAGGCAAGGTCACGCTGCTCGAGGCCACGGCCCACCCCTTGGCCAAGGTCCGCATCTCCGGGGGAGGCAGGTGCAACCTCACCCACAGCTGCTTCGATCCCGCGGAGCTGGCCAAACGCTACCCCCGGGGTGGACGCGAGCTGCTCGGCGCCTTCCACCGCTGGCAACCCCGCGACACCCTTGAGTGGTTCGCCAAGCGCGGCGTGGCCGCGAAGGCCGAGGCCGACGGCCGCATGTTCCCCGTGACCGACGACTCCGCGACCGTGGTCGACTGCCTGACGCGGGCCGCGCGCAAGGCGGGGGTCGACCTCCGCCTGCGCTGCCCTGTCAGGTCGATCCGCCGCGAGGGAGACGGCTTTTCCCTCGAGCTGGCCGACGGCCCCCTGCGCGTCGACCGCGTCATCCTCGCCACCGGAGGCGCCGCGGGCGGAGGCGGCCACGCCCTCGCCGCGGGCCTCGGCCATTCCATCGAGCCGCCCGTGCCCTCCCTCTTCACCTTCCGCATCCGCGACCCCCGCCTCGAGGGCCTCTCCGGCCTCTCCGTCGCCGACGCCGGGACCGAGGTCGAGGGCACCCGGCTCCGCGAGCGCGGCCCCGTCCTCGTCACCCATGACGGCCTCAGCGGGCCCGGCATCCTGCGCCTCTCCGCCTGGGGCGCGCGCGACCTCGCCCTGGCCAACCACCGCTTCACCCTCGGGGTCAACTGGGCGCCGACCCTCGCCCCCGCAGCCGTGGAAGCCACGCTCGCCGGCCTGCGCGAGCGCGAGGCCCGCAAGTCCGTCGCCACCTGGAACCCCTTCGGCATCCCCGGTCGCCTCTGGGAGCGCCTCGCCGCCGCGACCGGCGCCTCCGGCACCTGGGCCAACCTGCCGGCCGACCGCCTGAAGGCGCTTGCCGCCCAGGTCTCGGCCACCCGGCTCCAGGTGGACGGCAAGAACACCAACAAGGAGGAGTTCGTCACCTGCGGCGGCGTCCGGCTCCGCGAGGTCGACTTCCGCGCCATGGAGAGCCGCGTCGCCCCCGGGCTGCACCTGGCCGGCGAGGTGCTCGACATCGACGGGGTCACCGGCGGCTTCAACTTCCAGGCCGCCTGGACCACCGGCTGGCTGGCCGGCAACGCCGCGGCCGCCTGAGGCGGGTTCGCGCTTGCCCCGGGGGCGCGGCGCAACCACTCCTCGGAGCCCACCTTGCTCACGCTCACCGACATCGCCAAGGCCTACGGCCCGAAGGAGCTCTTCTCCGACGTCTCCCTGACCATCCAGCGGCGCGACCGCCTCGGGCTGGTCGGGGCCAACGGCGCGGGCAAATCCACCCTCTTCCGCATCATCCTCGGCGAGGAGGAGGCCGACCAGGGCAGCGCCCAGTGGGAACGCGGGGCCGACTTCGGCTTCCTGCCCCAGGAAAGCGCCCCCGTCGGCGAGGAGACCATCCTCGAGATCGCCACCGCGGGCACGCGCCACAACCCCGACGACCCCTTCCCCGAGGTCGACTGGAGCCTCGAGCCCCGGGCCAAGAAGATCCTCGCCGGGCTCGGCTTCCGCGAGGCCGACTTCGACCTGCCCGCCCGGACCTTCTCCGGGGGCTGGGTCATGCGCGCCCACCTCGCCCGCCTCCTCGTCAGCGAGCCCACGCTCCTCCTGCTCGACGAGCCGACCAACCACCTCGACCTGGAGGCCCTCCTCTGGTTCCAGGACTACCTGACCCGCTACCCGGGCGGCCTCGTCGTCATCTCGCACGACCGCGCCTTCCTCAACGCCCTCTGCAACGGCATGCTCGAGCTGCGCGGCGGCCGCCTCCACCGGTACAGCGGCAACTACGACGACTTCCTCGTCGAGCGCGTCGCCCGGCGCGAGCAGCAGGAGGCCGCCTTCCGCAACCGCCAGCGCGAGATCGCCCACCTCCAGACCTTCGTCGACCGCTTCGGCGCCAAGGCCTCCATGGCCTCGCGCGCCAAGTCCAAGGAGAAGCAGATCGAGCGCCTCGAGGCCGACGCGCCCGAGGAGCCCGAGGAGGACCTGAAGCGCATCCACTTCCGCTTCCCCCAGCCGCCCCGCTCCAGCCTCCGCGTCATGCGCCTCGAGGGCGTCCGCCAGGCCTACGGCGAGCATGTCGTCTACGAGAACCTCGGCCTCGAGCTGGAGCGCGGCCAGCGCACCGTGCTCGTCGGCCCCAACGGCGCGGGCAAGTCCACCCTGCTCAAGATCCTCGCCGGCCAGGTGCCCATCCAGGGCGGCCTGATGGAGAAGGGGACCAACGTCCAGGTCGGCTACTTCGCCCAGAACCGCCTGGACAACCTCGACCCCGCCCTGAGCGTGCTGGAGAACGTCCTCGAGCGCCGCTCGACCGAGTTCCCCTTCACCGAGGAGCAGGCCCGGTCCGTCCTCGGCGCCTTCCTCTTCCGCAAGGACGACGTGCACAAGCCGGTCAAGGTCCTCTCCGGCGGCGAGAAGTCCCGCCTCGCCCTCGTGCGGATGCTCATGCGGCCGCCCAACCTGCTGCTGATGGACGAGCCCACGACCCACCTCGACATGCCGTCGATCGACGCGCTCGTCCACGCCCTCGGCGCCTACGAGGGCACCCTCGTCTTCATCAGCCACGACGTCCACTTCATCCGCAACGTCGCCGGCAACGTCCTCCACGTCCACTCCGGCCGCCTCACGCCCTACGCCGGGGGCTACGATTACTACCTCGACAAATCGAAGGCCAAGGGCGAGCGCGAGGCCCTGACCGCCGGCTTCACCGACGCCCGCCCCTCCGCGCCCCCCGCCCAGGCCCCCGCCCCCGCCAAGCCGGCCAAGCCCGACCCGAAGCTCGCCCGCCGCCTCCGCCGGGAGGTCGCCGACCTGGAGGCCCGCGTGGCCGCCCTCGAGAAGGAGCAGGCCGAGGTCGCCGCCGCCCTCCAGGACCCCGCAACGTACACCGACCCGGCCAAGGCCCTCGCCCTCAACCGGCGCCTTGCCGAGCTCGGGCCCGAGGTCGAGTCCACCGCCGCGACCTGGGCCGAGAAGGCCGCCGAGCTCGAGCGGGCCGACCCGAGCAAGCAGGCTTGACCACCCGGGGCAGCCTGGGCTTTTAAAGACCCTTCCCCACGACGCCCATGCCCAGCCTACCGGTCAACCGCATCAAGAAGAAGAACATCATCAGCTACAACGGCGAGCTGTGCGTGGTCCTCGAGTGCCAGGTCCGCACCCCCCCGAACAACGCCTCCTACTGCCAGATGGAGATCCGCTCCATCAAGACCGGGGCCAAGATCCCCGTCCGCACCGGCATCAACGCCTCCTACGAGGTCTTCGACAACTCCATCAAGCAGCTCGAGATGTCCTACGAGGCCGACGGCAGCTACGTCTTCGTCGACCCCTCCTCCTTCGAGGAGTTCTACGTCTCCGCCCAGACCCTCGAGGACTCCAAGGAGTTCATCATCCCCGGCCAGAGCTACACCGTCCTCTTCGTCGAGGGCAAGCCCGTCACCGTCGATCTCCCCCCGTCCGTCACGGTCAAGGTCCTGGAGGCTCCTCCCGCCGTCAAGGGCGACACCGCCGGCAACGTCCAGAAGTCCGTCACCTGCGAGAACGGCCTGATTGTCAACGTCCCCCTGTTCATCAAGGAGGGCGAGGTCATCAAGGTCAGCACGGAGAACAAGGAATACCTCGGTCGCGCCTGAGCGCGGGCCCGGCTCTCCCCCTCGGGCGGCCTCGGCCGCCCTTTTTCTTGCCCGCCGCCGCGACCGGAGCCGCTAGTCCGACTAGGATTCGAACCTAGACTAAGAGGACCAAAACCACTTGTGCTGCCATTACACCATCGGACTGCGGACGTCTCTTCTCCCCCTCCGGGCGGCGGGAGTCAAGCAGGGGGTTGACGCTCGCGGGGGGTTCGCCCTACAACCCCGCTCATGCCCAACGCCAAGCCGAGGTATCGCCGCATCCTGCTCAAGCTGAGCGGGGAGGCCCTCCGCAACGACGCCACCGCGGACCCCATCGACCCCGCCGTCCTCGACCGGCTCGCCCAGGAGCTCAAGTCCGTCCAGGCCCTCGGGACCCAGATCGCCATCGTGGTCGGCGGCGGCAACATCTTCCGCGGCCTCGCCGAGGCCAAGGCCAACGGCACCGACCGCACCACCGGCGACACGATGGGCATGCTCGCCACCGTCATCAACGGCCTCGCCCTGATGGACCGCCTGGAGAAGAACGGCCTCGAGGTCCGCGTCATGACCGCCATCCCCATGGATCGCGTCGCCGAGCCCTTCATCCAGCGCCGCGCCACCCGTCACCTCGAGCGCGGGCGCGTCACCATCTTCGTCGGCGGCACGGGCAACCCCTACTGCACCACCGACTACGCCGCCGCGCTCCGGGCCAACGAGATCGGGGCCGACGTGCTGATGAAGGCGACCAAGGTCGACGGCGTCTACGACAGCGACCCCAAGCGCAACAAGGCCGCCAAGCGCTACGCCAAGGTCTCCTACCGCGAGGTCCTCGAGCGCCGGCTCGGCGTGATGGACGCCGAGGCCTTCTCCCTCTGCGAGGCCAACCACCTGCCCATCCTCGTCTTCTCGATGAACGAGCCGGGCGCCGTCCTCCGCGCCGTCAAGGGCGCCTCCTCCGGCACCCTCGTCAGCTGACCCTTTCCCACCACCATGGACCTCAAGAAGACCATCGCCGACGGCGCCGCCACCATGAAGAAGGCGGTTGACTGGACCTCGCACGAGCTCGCCACGCTCCACACCGGCAAGGCCTCCCCCTCCATGGTCGAGGGCATCAGCGTCCACGTCGAGGCCTACGGGATGACCCAGCGCCTCAAGGACATGGCCGCCATCACGACGCCCGACGCGCGCACCATCGTCATCACGCCGTTCGACAAGGCCGTGACCGACGACATCCGCAAGGCCATCCAGGCGGCCAACATCGGCATCAACCCCGTCCCCCAGGGCGGCTTCATCCGGTGCCCCGTCCCCGAGCTCACCGGCGAGCGCCGGCGCGACCTGGCCAAGGTCGCCCACCGCCTCGCCGAGGAGGGCCGCGTGCGCGTGCGCAACGCCCGCCGCGACTGCCTCGAGGCCGTCAAGAAGGGCCACAAGGACAAGCTCGTGACCGACGACGACCTCAAGCGCGCCGAGAAGGAGGTCCAGGGCCACACCGACGCCGCCGCCAAGCAGGTCGACGCCCTCCTCAAGGCCAAGGAAACCGAGCTCGGCACGGTCTGAGGCCGCGCCCGCCCGCCCCAGGCGCCCGCCCGCGGTCGCCCGTCCTCCCTTCCCAACCCTCATGAACATCCACGAATACCAAGCCAAGGCCCTGCTCGAGCAGTTCGGCGTCGCCGTGCCCAGGGGCGTCGCCGCCAAGGATCCCTCCGAGTTCGAGGCCGCCTTGGCCAAGCTCGACGGCTCCGCCGGCTACATGGTCAAGTCCCAGATCCACGCCGGCGGCCGCGGCAAGGGCAGCTTCACCAACGGGCTCAAGGGCGGCGTCAAGTTCTCCGCCACCCGCGAGAAGGCCCTCGAGAACGCCCGCGCCATGCTGGGCAACACCCTCGTGACCGCCCAGACCGGCCCCGACGGCCGCAAGGTCCAGGCCCTCTACTTCACCGAGGCCGCCAACCTCGGCAAGCGCCCCGACGGCCGCGACGACGAGTACTACCTCGCCATCCTCCTCGACCGCGCCACCTCGCGCCCCGTCATCGTCGCCTCGACCGAGGGCGGCGTCGAGATCGAGAAGGTCGCGCACGACACCCCCGAGCGCATCACCAAGGTGCAGGTCGACCCCGCGGCCGGCCTCCAGCCCTACCAGGCCCGGCAGGTCGCCTTCGCCCTCGGCTTCAAGGGCGAGCTCTTCAAGCAGGCCGTCGCCCTCGTGACCAAGCTCTACCAGTTCTACTGGGAGAAGGACTGCGCCATGGTCGAGATCAACCCCCTGCTCGTGACCAAGGAGGGGCGGCTTGTCGCCCTCGACGCCAAGGTGTCGTTCGACGACAACGCCCTCTTCCGCCACCCCGACGTCGTCGCCCTCCGCGACCTCGCCGAGGAGGACCCCAAGGAGATCGAGGCCTCCAAGTTCGGCCTCTCCTACATCGCGCTCGACGGCAACATCGCCTGCCTCGTCAACGGCGCCGGGCTCGCCATGTCCACCATGGACATCATCCAGCACTTCGGCGGCCGCCCGGCCAACTTCCTCGACGTCGGGGGCGGCGCCTCCAAGGACCAGGTCACCGCGGCCTTCAAGATCATCCTCGGCGACCCCAACGTGAAGGGCATCCTCGTCAACATCTTCGGCGGCATCATGGACTGCGACATCATCGCCCAGGGCATTGTCGCCGCCGCCCGCGAGACCGGGCTCAGCCTCCCCCTCGTCGTCCGCCTCGAGGGCAACAACGTCGCCGCCGGCAAGGCCACCCTCGCCGCCAGCGGGCTCAAGCTCGTTTCCGGCGACTCCATGGCCGACGCCGCCCAGAAGATCGTCGCCCTCGTCGGCAAGGCCTGAACCCAAGACCCGCTTCACAATGTCCATCCTCGTCCATGAAAAGACCCGCGTCCTCGTCCAGGGGATCACGGGCGACTTCGGCGGCCGCCACGCCAAGCTCTCCCTCGACTACGGCACCCAGGTCGTCGCCGGCGTGACCCCGGGCAAGGGCGGCCAGGTCTTCGAGCACAACGGCCACAAGGTGCCCATCTTCGACACCGTGGCCGACGCCCGGCGCCAGACCGGCGCCGAGGTCTCCGCCATCTTCGTCCCGCCGCCCTTCGCCGCCGACGCCATCCTCGAGTGCGTCGACGCCGACCTCGACCTCGCCATCGCCATCACCGAGGGCATCCCGGTCCGCGACATGGTCCGCGCCAAGCGCGCCATGGAGGGCCGTCGCACCCGCCTCATCGGGCCCAACTGCCCCGGCGTCGTCACCCCCGGCCGCGGCGACAAGTCCCACGGCGGCTGCCGCATCGGCATCGCCCCCGGCTACATCCACCGCCGCGGCAAGGTCGGCGTCGTCTCCCGCTCCGGCACCCTGACCTACGAGGCCGTCTGGCAGCTCACCTCCAAGGGCCACGGCCAGTCCACCTGCGTCGGCATCGGCGGCGACCCCGTCAACGGCACCTCGCACCTCGACGTCATCAAGCTCTTCAACGAGGACCCCGAGACCGAGGCCATCATCCTCATCGGCGAGATCGGCGGCTCGGCCGAGGTCGAGGCCGCCCGATGGATCAAGGACCATTGCAGGAAACCCGTCGCCGGCTTCATCGCCGGGGCCACCGCCCCGGCCGGACGCCGCATGGGCCACGCCGGCGCCGTCATCGGCGGCGCGGAGGACACCGCCGCCGCCAAGATCCGCATCTTCCAGGAATGCGGCATCGAGGTCGCCAAGACGCCCTCCGACATGGCCGACGCCCTCCTCCGCGTCTGGAAACCCTGAGGTCGGCAAGCCCCTCCTCCCCAAAGGGCGGCCCTCGGGCCGCCCTTTTTTCGGCCCTGCCCGAACCCGACCAACCTTGCGGTGTCCCATCCCCATGCGCCCCGCCCTCCCCCTCTTCCTCGCCGGCATTCTTCTCTCCGCATGCGCCGGCGCGCCCTCGGCCAAGGACAGGCCCGCCGCGACCCAGCCCAGGTTCCAGGACGGTCCGGTCGACCCCGCCAAGCTGCCCAAGCTCCCCTGGCACATGGTCAACCTCTGGTGGGACATCCCCGCGACCGAGGACTTCGAGTCGTTCGACCTCGACGTCCGCGTCAAGGGCGAGGCCGATCCCGCCACGATCAACCTCTACATCGCCCCCATCGGCATCGGCCAGCTCAACGAGACCAACTTCTACGGCGGCATCCAGACCAACATCGGCGGCTACGGCGTCAGCCCCGACAGCCCCACCGGCCCCTACCACAAGGGCAAGGGCGGCATCTTCTCCCGCTGGGGCAACAAGGACCTCGACACCTCCTTCGTCCGCCCCGCCGCCAACGGCCTCATCGAGGCCGCGGGCTACGAGGGCGACTTCGCCTCCGGCCGCCGGCCCTACGCCTGGACCGAGGGCACCTACACCTACTCCCTCCGCAAGCTCAGCTATGAGAAGGACAAGGACGGCAAGGAGTGGACCTGGGTCGGCGCCTTCGTCTCCGACAAGTCCAAGGGCGACTTCACCCACATCAGCTCCCTCAAGTTCCCCGGCCGCACCCTCAGGTTCTGGGGGCGCCATTCCGCCTTCATCGAGATCTACGGCGGCAAGAAGGTCGACATCGCCGCGCTCCCCCCGCTCGAGATCGGCATCGGCCACCCCCGCGTTAACGGCAAGCCGGTCGACATCCGCCGCCTCTCCCTCGTCCACCCCCAGCGCGGCCCCGTCTCCCCTCCCATCATGGACGGCGCCCTCTCGCCCGACGGCTCCGAGGTCGTCTTCCACCTCCGCAACCGGCTCATTGCCGACCAGAAGCCCCAGCAGGTCCTCATCGAGCGCAAGCCCGAGCCCAAGCCCGAGGGCAAGTGAGCCGGGCCGTCCGGCCCCGCGTCACTCCAGGACGAAGAGCGTACCGCCAATCCGGTTGATGGTCTGACCCTGCCCCGCCGGTGCCGCCGGCGTCTGGGCATTGGCGCCCGAGACATTGGTGCCAAAGACCGTCCCGGCCTGGCCGGCGGCGGGGGCCGCGGCCGCAGCCCCGGTCGAGCCAGCGGCGATGCGCACCTCGCGCGACACCATCAGGTCGCGGAAAGCCCGGTAAAAGGCCAGGATCTCGCCGCGCGAGGCGACCGTCATCTCGACCGTCTTCGCGTGGGTCGCGGTCGGCCAGGGCTTCACCACCAGCCCGTCGGTCGTCTTGTTGCGAAGGTTGTCCAACCTCTGCTCCACCGCCGCCAAAGGGCCGGGCACGGGCAGCTGGGTGGCCTGACCCGGCTCGAGGCCACGGTTCTGGGCGTTGGCCTGCAGCCCGCGGTTTGCGCGGTCGGCCGCGTCCGCGGCGCCCGGGGGCCGGGCGGAGTAGATGCGCAGCTGCTGGCCGGAGTTCGCCATGTCCACCGTCACCTCCGCCACGATGAAGCTGCCCGTGGTGTATTCCTGGAAGGACACCGAGAGGATCTGGTCGGCGCGGGCGTAGAAGCCCACGTCCGAGCCGGCGACCTCGATGCCGAAGATGCCTTGGTTGGGAAAGGCCCTCGGGCGAATCTGCAGGGCCGAGGCGGAAGCCGAGGCGAGGAGGGCGGCGGCGAGGAGGTGGGAGCGCATAAATGGAGTTTGTCTCCCCAACCCCGCCCCCGCAAGGTGGGTTTCACCCCCAGGGCATGCTCAGCTGCGAGAATCTATCCGTGCAGGCGGGCCCCGGAGGCCCCCTCATCCTGAACCAGGCCTCGGCCCGCTTCCTCCCCCGCGGCCTGAACGCCGTCATCGGACCCTCCGGCTGCGGCAAGACGACCCTGATGAAGGCCATCCTGGGCATCCTGCCCTCGACCGGGACCGCCTACCTGAACAACGAGGCCATCCAAAGGCCAGAGGACCTCGTCGGGCGCGTCGGCTTCGCCCCCCAGTTCACCACCGCCCAACCCCAGCTGACCGTCGCCGAGTCCCTCGGCTACGCGCTGCGGCTGACCGTATCCGAGAGCGCCGTGCGCGCCGAGCGGCTCGAGCGCGTCCTCGAGGTCACCGGCCTCGCCGAGCATCGCGACAAGCGCGTCGGCTCCCTCTCCGGCGGCCAGCTGCGCCGGCTCTCCCTCGGCCTCGAGCTCACCCTCGATCCCTCCTGCATGGTCTGCGACGAGGTCACCTCCGGCCTCGACCCCCACTCCGAGGACCAGATCCTGGCCCTCCTGAGGCGCCTCGCCACCGAGCGCGGCAAGTCCTTCGCCTGCATCATCCACAACCTGGCCAAGCTCGCCCTGTTCGACTGGATCACCGTGGTCTACCAGGGGGATGTCGTCTTCCAAGGCTCCTACCCCGAGCTCCTCGCCCACTTCGGGGTGGACGACGGCCTGAGGCTCTACGAGGTCCTCAACCGCCAGGACCTCGCCCATTGGCGGGCCCGGCGGGCCGAGCGCGCCGAGGCCGAGGCGGCCGACTTCGCCGCCGCCGCCGCCAACGTGGCCGTCGCCGCCAACCCCGAGCCCGTCGCCCCCGCCCCCGCCCTGCCCTCGGGCGCCTCCCAGCTCGCCACCCTCCTCGCGCGCCGCCTCCGCCTGTTCTTCCGCGACACCGGCTACCTCGGCCTGACGATGGCCATCACCTTCGGGTTCCCCCTGCTCGTCGTCATCTTCAACCTCACGGGCACCTGGGATGTGCGCAAGGTGCCGATGGAGCGCAGCACCGCCTCGCTCGAGGCCATCCAGCAGGCCGTCGCCGTGCAGGTGCACAACGCCCAGGTCGCCAACCTCGCCGCCGGCCTGGTCATGTTCCAGGTCATCCTGCTCACCCTGATGGGCGCCAACAACGGCGGCCGCGAGATCTCCGCCGAGCGCGTGCTCTACGAGAAGGAGCGCATGACCGGCCTCAGCCCGCTCGCCTACGCCCTCTCCAAGATGGGCTTCGTCTCGCTTCTCGCCCTGCTGCAGGGCGCCTGGATGTGCGCCTTCGTCAAGGTCATCTGCCAGTTCCCCGGCCCCTGGGGGGAGCAGCTCGCCGTCCTCGCCGCCAGCTGCGTGTCGATGTCCGTGGTCTGCCTCGGCTTCTCCGCCCTCCTCGTCTCGCCGGAGAAATCCTCCCTCCTCTCCATCTACCTCGTCGGATTCCAGCTCCCCCTCTCGGGCGTCGTCCTCGCCCTGCCCGAGGCGCTCACCTGGGTCTGCCGACCCTTCATCAACGCCTACTGGGGCTGGTCCGGCACCATGAAGTCGATGGCCGGCACCCCCATCTGGGACGCCTACACCGCCTCGCTGCCGGACAAGGGCTCCTACGTGGCGGACAACGAGACCGCCCTCCTCGTCCTGCTCGCCCAAGGCATGGTCGGGGCCGCCATGATCCTGGTCGGCTGCCAGCAAAAGCGCTGGTCTTAGGCCGCCAATCCGCTAACTTGGCTCCATGGCCAAGCTGAACCCGCTGCTGCTCGCGCTCGGCATCCCCGTCGCGGTCATCGGCTTCGTCGCCGTCGTCCTGCTCTCCCGGCAAGGCGGCAAGTTCGCCGACCTGCCCCCCTTCTCGCCCGAGACCTACCGCAAGGACTGGGCCACCCTCCAGGGCAACGCCTACGTCCTCGCCTGCCAGGTCGACCGCCAGCTGGCGTTCACCGAGGGCCAGGCCCGCATCCTCGCGGTCAAGCCGGTCGACACCTCACGCGGCGCCGGCACCCTGCCCGTCCGCGTCCCCGCCTCCATCGAGGCCAACTTCGAGTCCGGCCAGCGCTACAACCTCAAGCTGCGCGTCCGGCGCGACATCCTCGAGGTCGAGGACCTCGAATCCTTCTGAACACCATGCGCCTCCCCGCCCTCGCCCTCGCCGCGGCCCTCCTGGGCCTCGCGCCCACCGTCCGGCTCGGCGCCCAGGGCGCCGTCGGCCAACCCGGCGCGGCCGTCACCGGCGGCGGCGGAGGGGACTACCGCAGCTCGACCGCCGAGGCCATGGGCGACCGGCTGTTCGACGTGAACAGCGACTCCATCGACATGGAGAACGGCTCCATGCAGTGGAAGGGCCGCACCTTCAACCTCGGCAACTCGCGCATGATGCGGGCCCGCTTCGAGCGCTACCTCGCCGCCCCCGCCCCCGCCCAGGACAGCCGCCGCTACCTCGACGTCCTCCAGCGCATCGAGTCCCTCCTCGCCCCCAACGCCATCAACGAGCGCACCTGGGCGCCCAACCAGCAGGCCGCCTTCGACCTGCTCTTCGAGGCCGCCCGCTACGAGCAGGACGCCGAGAACTCCCTCACGCTCGCCGCGCAGATCCGCAAGGTCTGGGAGATGCGGGTCGAGTTCCGCAACATGGGGGTCAACCACAACCAGCTCGAGGCGCTGCGGAGGCGACAGGAGGGCGTCGCCATCAACCGACAGGAGCAGCTCGAGCTCGCCAACGACCAGCGGTCCGAGCAGAGCGCCAAGAAGGAGAAGGGCGGCGCGCTCGTGAAGTCGACCGCCGGCTCGGCCGAGATGGCCGCGCGGGTCAAGGATGAGCAGAAGACCCAGGCCGAGATCGTGGCCAACCAGGCCCGCATGACCGCCCTCGCCCTGCAGTCCCAGGTCGAGTTCCAGTCGCAGATCGTCCAGCACCTCCTCGCCCGCCGCTACCGCCACTGCATCATCGCCTGCGCCTTCTACCGGGTGATGTTCAAGAGCCAGAACCAGAACGTCCGCGTCGGGGCCAAGGAGGTGAAGGAGTTCTTCCCCATCTCGGACTACGTGCCCACGCTCGAGTCGCTCGACGGCCTGTGCCGCGAGGCGATCAAGGACGTCGACACCGGCCTGCGCACCACCGAGGACCTCATGCGCCAGGGCGAGCTCCACGGCGCCTTCGAGCGCCTGCAGGAGACCTACTTCCTCGGCGAGCACGAGCCCTCCATCCAGTCCTTCGACCCCGCCAAGAAGCGCCAGCTGCTCGAGCTCTGGCGCGACCTGCGCGAGCTCCAGCGCGTCGGCGACGAGCGCGACCTCGCCAACGTCGACCAGTACCTCAACCAGGTGGCCGCCCGCGCCCGCGACTTCCCCGCCGCCGCCGTGCGCTCCAAGGTCGAGGCCGCCCGCGCCGCCTCCAACATGCAGATCCTCGCCGCCCAGCAGGCCGCCGTCTCGGGCGACACCGCCAAGGCCGAGGCCGCCCTCGAGCGGGCCGGGAAGATCTGGCCCCTCAACCCCGCCATCCGCGACTTCGCCACCAAGGCCATCGCCCGGCAGGACGTCCTCGCCCAGAAGGTCCCCGAGTTCGACCAGCTTCACGGCGACGGCAAGTGGCGCGACATCTTCAACCGCCGCGACGAGTTCGCCGTCGCCCTCATCCAGGACAAGGACCGCCTGCCCAAGCTCAAGGCCGTCGTCACCCGCGTGGGCGAGATCGAGGCCATCATCCTCCAGGCCACCTCCCTCGCCGCCCAGGGCAACCCCTACCTCGCCTGGGACCTCCTCCAGCGCGCCCAGGCCATCGACCCCAACGACATCGTCCTCGCCCGCACCCGCTCCGAGATCGCCCCCCTCGTCGCTGAGTACGCCCGCCTCCTCGCCCTCGCCGAGCGCATGGAGAAGGACGGCCACGACGCCGCCGCCCTCACCGCCTGGATGTCCGCCCAGGAGCTCAACCCCGTCTCCGAGATCTGCGGCACCGCCGTCCGGCGCCTCGCCGCCCGCGTCGCCTCCTCCGGCGCCGCCACCCCGGCCCCCGGACGCGACCCCGGCGCCCTCGAGGTTCCCGAGCCGCCCCCTGCCAACCGCTGAGGACCCTCCCTGGGGGTCATGTCCCAACGGGGGCTGAGCGCCCTGCTCGTTCCAACCCCTCGCCAGCTAGCTGCGGCCACGCCGCACAGGGAGGCCAACCCCAACCGGTCGGGCTAACCCTTCGCGAGGTTGCCAGCCCGCCAGGCCGGGCTCAGACCACGTAGGGCAAGGTCTTGGCGACGCGCTCCGTCTCCGCCCCGCCCTCGAGCAGGTCGGCGATGCTGTCCCACTTGCCCACGGTCAGCGAGCTGCGCGCCGACTCGGGCATCGCGGCCTTCATGACCTTGCCGCCCGCGGAAACCGTCATCGCCCCGAGGTCGATGGCAACCTCGCCGGCGGGATTGGCCTGAACCCAAGCCGTCAGGGCGGCCAGGTCGGCCGGCTCAAGGGTCACGCACGGGACGCCGATGCCGGTCGAGTTGCCGAAGAAGATCTCCGCGAAGCTCCCGGCGACGACCGCCTTGAAGCCGAAGCGCCAGAGCGACTGGGGCGCGTGCTCGCGCGAGCTGCCGCAGCCGAAGTTCTGGCCGCTGACCAGGATCGCGGCCTCCTTGGCGTCGGGTCGGTTCATCGGGTGCTCGCGCGCGACGCCCTCGGGCGTGTAGCGCTCGTCGCGGAAGGCGTGCTCGCCCAACCCGTCGAAGGTCACGCAGCGCAGGAAGCGCGCCGGGATGATGCGGTCCGTGTCGATGTCGTCGCCGGGAACGGCGAGGGCGCGGCCGGCGATGCGGGTGATTTTGGCGAGGGACATGGGAAAGGGCTGGGGAATTAGGGGATGAAGGGACGCGGGGGTCAGGGGGCGGCCACCGACCAGGAGCCGACCGAGAGGAACGCGACCGGGCGGTTCAGGGCCCGGGCCAGCGAGGAGCGCCGGGCGGCCAGCACGGAGGGCGGCGCGGACGCCGCCTCGGCGAAGACGGGGAGGCTGTCGAGGACGGCGATCGGGCGGACCGTGCAGACCGGCTTGCCGTCGTGGCAGGCATCCAGCTCGGCGCCGGGCTCAAGACCGACCGACTCCGCCGCCGCGGCGCGCGCAAGCGCCTCGCCGCGCGTGGCGCGGTCAAGGACGCGGGCGGCGGCGGGGGCGATCATGCTCAGCGGATGCCAAAGACCTCGCGGGCGTCGGTCACCTCGCCGGTGATGGCGGCCGCGGCGACCATCAGGGGGCTCATCAGGACGGTTCGGCCGGTGATCGAGCCCTGGCGGCCCTTGAAGTTGCGGTTCGAGGAGCTGGCGCAAAGCTGGTCGCCCACCAGCTTGTCCGGGTTCATCGCCAGGCACATCGAGCAGCCCGCGCCGCGCCACTCGAAGCCGGCGGCGCGGAAGACCTCGGCCAAGCCCTCCTTCTCCGCCTGGGCGGCGGTGATCTGGGAGCCGGGGACGACGATGGCCTTGAGACCGGCCTTGACCTTGCGGCCCTTGAGGTGGCGCGCCACCTCGCGAAGGTCGGAGATGCGGCCATTGGTGCAGGAACCGAGGAAGGCCACGTCGACCTTGGTGCCCTTGATGGGCTGGCCGGGGGCGAGCTTCATGTGGCGGTAGGCCTCCTCGGCCGTCGCGCGGTCGCCGTCCTTGAGGGTGGAGGGCACGGGCATGGCCTCGTCGATGAAGATGGCCTGTCCCGGGGTGATGCCCCAGGTGACGGTCGGGCGGATGGACGCCGCGTCGATGCGAACGATGTCGTCGTAGGCGCAGCCGGGGTCGGAGGCGAAGGACTTCCAGCGGGCCACCGCGGCGTCCCACTCGGCGGCCTTGGGGGCGTAGGGACGGCCCTTCAGGTAGTCGAAGGTCTTCTGGTCGGGATTGACATACCCGCAGCGGGCGCCGCCCTCGATCGACATGTTGCAGACCGTCATCCGCTCCTCGAGGGAGAAGTTGTCGAAGGTCGAGCCGGCGTACTCGTACGCGTAGCCCAGGCCGCCGTTCACGCCGAGGAGGCGGATGATGTGGAGGATGACATCCTTGGCGTAGACGCCGGGGGCGAGGGCGCCGTTGACCTCGATGCGCCGTACCTTGAGCGGGCTGAGCGCCAGCGTCTGGGTGGCGAGGACGTCGCGCACCTGGGTCGTGCCGATGCCGAAGGCGATCGCGCCGAACGCCCCGTGCGTCGCGGTGTGCGAGTCGCCGCAGGCGATGGTCGTGCCCGGCTGGGTGATGCCTTGCTCGGGGCCGACCATGTGGACGATCCCCTGGGCGCCCGTGTTGGTGTCGAAGAACCGGATGCCGTGATCCCGGGTGTTCCTGCGCAGGGCCTCGATCATCTCCTGGGCGATCGGGTCGGAATAGGGCTCCTTCAGCTCGTTGGTCGGCACGATGTGGTCGACCGTGGCGAAGGTCCGGTGGGGATACCGCACCTTGAGCCCCAGGTCGCGGATCATGCCGAAGGCCTGGGGGGAGGTCACCTCATGGATGAGGTGCGTCCCGATGAACAGCTGCGTCTGGCCGTTGGGCAGGCGGCGGACGGCGTGGGCGTCCCAGACTTTTTGGAAGAGGGTCTTGGCCATGAGGGTTGCCCGCGGGGGCAAGGGGCAGTCGTAAGCGGCGGCAGGAATGGGTCAATCCCAAGGGTGGCCATCGGGATTTGACGGCGCCCGCCCGCTCCCCACCCTGTCCCCCGTGGCCACGCCTCCCCGCAAACCCGCGCCCCCGCGGCGCCCCCTGCCCCCGCCCCGTCCCCCGGCGCGAGCCTCCGAGGATTCCGGCTTCTGGGGCGGTCCCGCCTACTGGATCCTCTTCGTGCTCCTGCTCGGCGTCGGGGGCATCGTCGTCCTCGAGCGCCTCAACCGGCCCGCCGGCCCCGCGCCCGTCGCCGAGGCGCCCCCGCCTCCGCCCCCTCGCCTCGTCGACCCCGCGCCGGTCGTGACCCAGACCAAGCCCGAGGGTTCGGTCTTGGGCGACTTCGCCAAGCCCGAGGTCGTCACCGAGACGCCAGCCAAGGTCGCGGCCGACCTGCCGCCCCCGCCCGTCTACGAGCCCGACGCGATCGACTTCGACGCGCTCCGCCGCTACAAGACCGTCTCCTCGCGCCTCACCAAGGCCGTGCTGGGCGAGAAGCCCTCCAAGGAGGCCCTGGCCGCCCACGCCTTCCGCGCCAGCCCCAAGGCGCCCTTCCGCATCAGCCCGGGCGATAGCGCCGAGCAGGCCCGCGTCCGCGGCATCGTCGAGGCGTACTGGGCGTCCATCGACCCCGACCGCTGCCTGCCCCACCCCGACGCCGAGCTCTTCCCCGGCCCCATCGCGCCCGGCGCCGACCGCGTCATCACCGCCGTCAACATCCCCCTCAACATCCCGCGCCGCCACTCGACCGGCCTCTACGCCGCCCCCGGCGAGCGCATCACCTTCCGCATCTCGGCCGACGACATCGACAAGGGCTTCGTGGCCCGCATCGGCTGCCACTCCGACAGCCTCCTCGGCGGCAAGCGCGAGCTCTGGCACCGCTGGCCCGTCCTGACCAACACCAAGCCCCTCAACGCCCGCGCCGTCGAGATGGCCAACCCCTTCGGCGGCCCCATCTACATCGAGATCCCGGGCCGCGGCGAGTGGGAGCGCACCCGCGAGCGCGTCCGCGTCGAGGTCGTCGGCGCGGTCGAGGCCCCGTTCTTCGAGCTGGGCAAGACCACCAAGGCCGAGTGGGAGAACCGCCGCCTCGCCCCCGCCCCCTGGGGCGAGCTGGTCAGCGGCAAGATGGTCCTCTCCGTGCCCTCCGAGCTCCTCCGCAAGCTTCCCTATCCCGACGAGCTGATGAAGGTCTGGGAAAAGGTCGTCGACACCGGCGACTGGCTCGCCGCCATCGGCCCCCGCCGCTCGCCCGAGCGCATCGTGGCCGACGCCGAGATCTCCATCGGCTGGATGCATTCCGGCTACCCCGTCATGTGCTACCTGGCCAGCGCGCCCGACATGGTCAGCATCCGCCACCTCACCACCGAGGGCAACTGGGGCTTCTTCCACGAGCTCGGCCACAACCGCCAATCCCGCCTCTGGACCTACGCGGGCTACACCGAGGTGACCTGCAACCTCTTCTCGCTCATCTGCATGGAGCGCGTCGCGGGCAAGAAGGTCGGCCAGGGCCACAGCGACCTCATCCCGCTCGCCAACGAGCTCGCGCTCGACAACAAGGCGCACGCCAACTCGCCCTTCCACCTGCTCGCCCAGTACTACCACCCCATCGCCGCCTTCGGCTGGGAACCCCTCCAGGCCACCTTCGACGAGTTGAATGACCGGAAGGACATCGCCAAGGCCGACGGCCTCGTCACGCGCACCAACAACCGCGCCGGCCGCGCCCTGACCAAGGCCCAGGAGGCCCTTGAGAAGGAGCAGGCCGACCTCGAGAAGCGCCTCCGCCTGCTCGACAAGGACACCAAGCCCAGCGCCACCAAAGGCGACGAGCGCGCGGAGATCACCGGCCGCCTGACCGACCTGCGCGAGGAAATCAAGAAGGCCGGCGAGGCCGTCACCGCCCTCTCCCGCCAGGACTCCGACGAGAAGAAGAAGGAAATCTTCGTCAAGATCTGGTCCAAGCACGCCGGTCACGACCTCGGGCCCTATTTCGCCACCTTCGGCTGGCCCTACACCGACCACATGAAGGCCTTCAACAAGGGCCTGAAGCCCTGGATGCCCAAGGACTTCCCGCCCAAGCCCGCCGCGGTCGCCTCGGCCCCCCGGGCCAAGACCACGCTCTTCGGCTCGCGCAACGAGGCCATGGCCGACGCCAGCGAGGTGCACGGCGAGGACAATCCCGCCAACAACCCGTGAACCGGCACCGCCTCACGCTCGACCTGCCCGACCGGGCCGGCCTGCTCGCGGAGGTCGCCGCCTGGATCCGCGACCACCTGGGCGACGTCTCCGCCGCCCAGCACCACGTCGAGGGCGGCCGCCTCTACCTCCGCTTCTGCTTCGGCTCGCCCCGCGACGCCGGGGCGCTGAAGGGCGACCTCGCCAAGCTCGCCGCCGACTTCCGCGCCCACGCCCGCCTCGCGGACCCCGAACGGCCCGCCCGCGTCGTCGTCCTCGTCTCCAAGGAAGGCCACTGCCTCTACGACCTCCTCGCCCGCCAGGCCGACCGGGACTTCCCCTTTGTCATCCCCTGCGTCATCTCCAACCACGAGACCCACCGAAGGGTCGTCGAGGCCCACGGCATCCCCTTCCACCATGTGCCGGTCTCGCCCGAGACCAAGCCCGCCGCGATGGAGCGCGTCCGCGCCCTCTTCGCCGAGTCCAAGGGCGACTGGATGGTCCTCGCCCGCTACATGCAGGTGCTCGACGCGCCCACCTGCGAGGCGCTGGCCGGGCGCATCCTCAACATCCACCACGCCTTCCTACCCTCCTTCCCCGGAGCCAAGCCCTACCACCAGGCCCACGCCAAGGGCGTCAAGCTCGTCGGCGCCACCTGCCACTTCGTCACCGCCGACCTGGACGCCGGCCCCATTGTCGAGCAGGACGTGATCCGCGTCGACCACGCGGACAGCCCCGAGGCCATGGCCCGGCGCGGGCGCGACATCGAGGTCACCGTCCTCGCGCGCGGGCTCCGCAGCGCCGTCGAGGACCGCGTCTTCCTCGCCGGCCAGCGCACCGTCGTCTTCCGCTGAGGAACCCCGCCGGCCCGGCGGTGTCTCGTGGAGGATGCGCCCGACCCGCAGGGAGTTCCTCCGCTCGCTGGCCCTGGCCGCCTTGGTCGGGGGCGCCTCGCCGCTGCTTGCGCAGCAAGCCACGGCGCCCTCCGCGCCCGATTTCGAGAAGGACCCCCTGCCCGACATCCTCGCCCCCTACGTGCAGCTGACCCAGGGGGCCGTGTCCACCTGGGTCTGCGTGCCCGCCCGCGCCGCCCGCGAGGTCGTCATCGAGGGCTGGGATCCTGGGAAAAATCGCGTCTTCGCGCGCAATCCCGCCGCGGGTCGGCCCATCCGCGGCACGCCCTGGACGATCTGGCACGCGCCCGTCGCCACCAACCAGCCCTACCGCATCCTCGTCGACGGCCTCCCCCATGGCGGCCTTCGCCGTCTCCGAGCCGTCGCCTCCGCTGACCGCGCCCGCGTCGCCTTTCTCAACGACCTGCACGACCGCACCGGAACCCTCGCCCTCGCCGCCTCGCGCCTCACCCCCGAGAACCACGGGCTGACCGTCCTGCTCGGCGACATCTTCAACGACCCCAGCGGCCGCGACGGCGCCGAGCGCACCTTCCGCACCCTCCACGCCCTCGCCACCCTCCTCCGCGCCGACGAGGTGCCGATGCTCTACCTGCCGGGTAACCACGACTACCGCGGCGCCTTCGCCGACCGGGTCGACGACCTCTTCCTCGCGCCCCGGATCCACCCGACCGGCCACGACCCCAAGGGCGGCATCGGCGCCGCCGACCAAGGATGGGATTTCGGACTCGGCCCGCTCGCCCTCATCGGGGCCGACACCGGGGAGGACTTCGAGAAGCGCCCCGAGGTCTTCCATGTCCTGCGCGAGCGCCAGCTGCCCGGCCTCAGGTCCGCGCTGGCGAAGGCCAAGGACGCCCCTTGGCGCGTCCTCGCCACCCACATCCCCCTCTTCAACGACAACATCTGGAACTCCGAGCACGCCCGGCTCACCTGGACCCCGACCCTCGCCGAGGGCAAGGTCGACCTCGCCCTCGCCGGCCACGACCACCGGTGGAAGATCGTCCCCGCCGGCAAGGAGCAGGCCATCGCCTTCAAGGCCAGCCCCAAGGACAGCCAGCCGCTCGACCGGGTCGTCCGCTACACCCCGCCCTTCCCCACCGCCATCGGCGGCGGACCCGACCCCAAGGCCGCCACCGTCATGCTCCTCGAGGCCACCAGCTCGCGGCTCTCCGTCCGCGTCCTCGCCGCCCTCGACGGGAAGGAGTTGACCCGCCTCGACCTGGCACGATGAACCCTCTTCCCTCCATGAGCCGCCTCCTCGCCCTCCTCGCCCTCGCCGCCACCGCGCTCGCGCAGCCGGTGCCCGAGGCCATCGCGCCCACCGCGGCCAAGCCCCACGCCCAACCCGAGCAGGCCGAGCGCGGACTCCTGCACCAATCCATCCGCGCCTACAAGAACCGCGCCCCGGGCACCTTCGGCGCCCATCCCGCCGCCGCGGCGTTCCCGGGCGCGGTCACCTCCCCCGAGCGCGTCGAGCGAGCCGTCGCCTACGACCCGAACCGCATCCACCGCTGGGACACGCGGGCCGGCAACGCGCCCAACCTGGCCACCGGCCCCGAGTCCTGGCAGGACACCGGCCTCTACGCCGCGCCCGGCGAGGTGGTCCGCGTCACCGCCGACACGCTTCCCGCCGGCCGGACCGTGCACATCGTCATCGGCTGCCACCGGGATGTCCTCCTGAGGCTCGACAGCTGGAAGCGCTTCCCCGTCATCACCCGGACCTTCGAGCTCCGCGCCGGCGAGAACGCCGTGGCCAACGCCTTCGGCGGCCCCATCTTCATCCAGGTCAAGGGCGAGCCCGCGGAAACCTCCTCCGCCGCGGCCTCGCTGCGCTTCGCCAACGCCGTCGCCGCGCCCATGTTCACGCTCGGCAAGGACACCGCCGAGACCTGGGCCAAGTCGCTCGCCCACCCCGCCCCCTGGGCCGTTCTCGCCGGCAAGCGCGTCGTCCTGCACGTCCAGTCGTCGGCGGCGGCCAAGGTCAAGGACCCCGTGGCCCTCATGCAGTGGTGGGACCGCGTCCTCGAGGTCCAGGACGACCTCGTCGCCCTCGAGCGCAAGGCGCCCGAGCGCATCGTGCCCGACATCCAGATCTCCGCCGGATGGATGCACTCCGGCTACCCGTTCATGTGCCACCTCCAGCCCTCGCAGGGCCACATGCTCGACCTGCAGCGCCTCTCGACCAAGGGGGACTGGGGCTTCTTCCACGAGCTCGGCCACAACCACCAGCGGCGCGACTGGACCTTCCCCGGCCAGACCGAGGTGACCGTCAACTTCTTCTCCCTGCTGTGCATGGAGAGGGTCGTCGGCCTCCCCTTCGGGCAGGGCCACGGGTCGATCAAGGACCTCGACGGGCTCCTCCGCCGCCGCTTCGCCACCCCTCCCGACATGGGCCCCTTCGAGCAGCTCGCTCCCTTCATCGCCCTTGTCCGCGCCCACACGTGGGAACCCCTGCGCCAAACCCTCCGCTCCTACAAGGACTCCCCCAGCGCCGCCGCCGGCGCCAAGGACACCCCCGCCCAGCAGAACCTCTTCGTCCTTCGCTACGGCCGGTTCGCGAAGTCGGATGTCAGCGCCTTCTTCGAGCGCATGGGCTACCCGGTGACGGCGGAGACCAAGGCCGCCCTCGCCGCCTACCCTCGCTTCGAGCTCCCCGAGCCGACGCGCTGAGTCGCTTCTGCCTCGCCCGCAGGGGGTTTCGCGCCCTAGTCTGCGCGGGTCGCCAAGGCGACCCACGCCGACCATGAGCCTCATTTCCCGCCTCTCCGCCCGCCTCCAGAACCACCCCAAGCGCGTCGTCTTCACCGAGGGCGCCGACCCGCGCATCATCCAGGCCGCCCGGCAGTTCGCGACCAAGAAGCTGGGCGTGCCCATCCTGCTCGGCGACCGCCAGCGCATCAAGATCAACGCCGCCCGGCTCAACATCCCCCTCGAGGGCATCCGCCTCCTGGAGCCCGAGCGGGCCGACGAGGCCAAGGCCTACGCCGACAAGCTCGCGTCCATCCAGCGCTACGGCCAGAGCAACCTGTCGGGCGACCCGGCGGAGCTCGCCGCCAACCCCAACTACTTCGGCTGCATGATGGTCGCCTCGGCCGCGGCCGACGCCATCGTCACCGGCGCGACGGGCAGCGCGGCCTCGGGCCTCCGGGCCATGCTCCAGACCCTGCCGCGCCAGGAGGGCGTCCGCACCGTCTCCTCCATGCTCATCCTTGAGTCGGAGGACAACGCCAAGCTCGGCGCCCAGGGCGTGCTCTTCCTCGCCGACTGCGCGGTCGTGCCCGAGCCGACACCCGAGCAGCTGGCCGACATCGCCGTGACCACCGCCGGTCTCGCGGCCCACCTCACCGACCAGCTCCCGCGGGTCGCCCTGCTCGGCTACAGCACCCACGCCCCCAGCAGCCGCATCCCCTCCATCCAGCGCATCAAGGCCGCGGTCGAGATCGCCCGCCGGCGCGCCGGCGAGCTCGGCATCAAGGCGGAGGTCGACGGCGAGCTGCAGGCCGACGCCGCCCTCGACGCCTTCACCGCCGAGGCCAAGGGCATCGAGGGCCCGGTCGCCGGCCGCGCCAACGTCCTCGTCTTCCCCGACCTCAACTCGGGCAACATCGCCTCCAAGATGGTCCAGATCGTCGCCGGAATCCCCGCCTACGGCCAGATCCTCACCGGGCTCGAGCGCCCCGCCGCCGAGATCTCGCGCGGGGCCTCCGCGCACGACATCCTGGGCACCGCCGTCATCGTCGCCGCCCAGGCCGTCGACCGACGGTACCTCTACCCGGTCGTCCGCCAGCCCGGCGCCTGAGCATGGCCATCTCCGGGCGCAGCCGCTTCGGCCAGGACACCCCGGGCCTGCTCTCCCGGCCGCTCAACCGGACGACGCCGCGCATCTTCGTGGCGGCCCCCCGGATGAACGACGGCCCGACCACCACCTGCCTCGGCCTCACCGCCGCCCTGCGGGCGCGGGGCCTCAGGGTCGGCTACATCAAGCCCATCGCCCAGCGCATCGTCCAGTCGGGCGACGACCAGGTCGACGAGGACACCCTCCTCCTCAACTCCCTGTTCAGCCTCGACATCCCCATGGCCGCCATGTCGCCCGTCGCCATCGGGCCCGACTTCACGCGGCAGTTCCTCGAGGACCCCGCCGCCAACGGCCCCGTCCTCCTCGACCGCATCTGCCGCGCCTTCGACCGCGCCGCCTACGACAAGGACATCATCGTGGTCGAGGGCTCGGGCCACGCCGGCGTCGGCTCGGTCTTCGGCGCCTCCAACGCCGACAACGCCCGCATGCTCGGCTGCCGCGTCGTCATGGTCGCCGCGGGCGGCATCGGCAAGCCGGTCGACGAGCTCGCCATCAACCAGGCCCTCTTCCGCCAGGCCGGCGTCGAGGTCGTCGGCGCCATCCTCAACAAGGTGCAAGCCGACAAGCTCGACTTCATCCGCGACTACGCCGGGCGCGGCCTCCGCCGCCTCAACCTGCCCGTCCTCGGCGTCCTCCCCCTCCGCGAGAACCTCGCCTACCCCAACCTCAGCCAGGTGGCCGAGGAGACCCACGCCCGCTGGCTCCACCGGCCCCGCGGCAACCGGCGCGTCCGCCGCGTCATCATGGGCGCGATGTCCGCCCGCCGCTCCGCCGAGTACCTCAACAAGCCGGGCACCCTCCTCATCGTCTCCGGCGACCGCGAGAAGCTCCTCGGGGCGCTCGCCACACCCGAGGCCGCCAAGTCCCTCGCCGGCATCCTCCTCTCCAACGGCCTCCTCCCGCCCGAGCCCATCGTCGCCGCGCTGACGGCGGCCGGCATCCCCCTACTCGCCGTCGAGACGGAGGCCTTCGCCGTCACCGCCCGCATCAACAACATGACGGTCAAGACCCAGGCGGAGGACGACGACAAGATTCCCCTCATCCGCGAGCTCGTCGCCAACCACGTCGACCTCGACGCCATCCTCGCCGCCGCCAAGGCCTGAGGAATCCCACCCGGGGCGCGAACCCCAGCCGGGCGGGATTGGAGCCGGCCAGCCCGGCCGCTTCCCTCGGCCCATGCTCGCCATCATCCGATCCGGGGCCCTCGTGGGGGTCGAGGCCGTGCCCGTCGACATCGAGGTCAACACGGGCGAGATCGGCGAGTTCGGTCTCTTCATCGTCGGCCTCCCCGACACGGCGGTGAAGGAGTCCGAGGACCGCGTCCTCTCCGCCATGGCCAACACCGGCCTCTCCCGCCCGGAGACCCACACCACCGTCAACCTCGCCCCCGGCGACCTGCGCAAGGAAGGCGCCCTCTACGACCTGCCCATCGCCATCGCCCTGACCGGGGCCCTCGGCAGGCTCGACCTCGCCCGCTGCGACGGGATGGTTCTCGCGGGCGAGCTCAGCCTCTCCGGGGCTGTCCGACCCGTCCGCGGGGGCGTCGCCCTCGCCCTCATGGCGCGCCGGCTCGGCCTGCGCGGGCTGCTGCTGCCGACCGCGTCCGCGGAGGAGGCCGCCCTGGTCGAGGGCGTCGAGGTGCGCGGCGTGCGCTCGCTCGACGAGGCGGTCCGCTTCCTCACCGGCGAGCTCAGCCTGGCGCCGCTTCGCCCCGAGGACAGCCCCTTCCGGCGCCGCGCCCCTCCCCCGGACGTGGATTTCGAGGAGGTCAAGGGCCAGCAGGCCGTGCGCCGCGCCACCGAGGTCGCGGTGGCCGGCGGCCACAACCTCCTCCTCATCGGCCCGCCCGGCTCCGGCAAGTCGCTCATCGCCCGCCGCATCCCGACCCTGCTCCCCGAGCCCACGGCGGAGGAGTTCCTCGAGATCCTCGCCATCGCCTCCGCCGCGGGCCTGCAGGAAGGCGGCATCGAGCGCGGCTGGCGCCGCCCCTTCCGAGCCCCGCACCACACCATCAGCGACGTCGGCCTGATCGGCGGCGGCAGCATGCCCGGCCCGGGCGAGGTCTCCCTCGCCCACCGCGGCGTGCTTTTCCTCGACGAGCTGCCTGAGTTCCGCCGCTCGGCGCTCGAGGTCCTTCGCCAGCCGCTGGAGGACGGCCACGTCACCGTCTCCCGCGCCTCGGCCAAGGTCACGCTGCCCGCCCGCCTGATGCTCGTCGCCGCCATGAACCCCTGCCCCTGCGGCCATCTCGGCGACCGCCTGCGCGAATGCCGCTGCACGCCGGCTGCCGTCCAGCGCTACCGGGGGCGCATCTCGGGGCCCTTGCTCGACCGGGTCGACATCCAGGTCGAGGCGCCCGCCCTCGGCATCGACGAGCTGCGCTCCGCGCGCCCCGGAGAAAGCTCAGCCGCCATGCGGGCCCGGGTCGAGGCGGCGCGGGAGGCCCAGCGTCGGCGCTTCGGCGGCCGCGTCGGCGCCTGCAACGCCGCCATGGGCCCTTCGGACCTGCGGGCCCACGCCGCGCTCGAGCGCGCCCAAGGCGACCTCCTCCAGCAGGCCATGGAGCGCCTCGGCCTATCCGCGCGGGCCTACGACCGCGTGCTCAAGGTCGCCCGCACCATCGCAGACCTGGCCGGGGCCGACCGCATCGCGACCGCCCACCTCCTCGAGGCCATCCATTACCGCAGCCTCGACCGGCGGGGATGAGGCAAGGCGAATGAACCAGGGATTGCCATGGAGCCCGGGTCTCGCCGAGGTGTCCCATCCCCATGCGACTCGTCGCCCTCGCCTGCCTCCTAGCCTCCCCCCTCGCCGCCGCCGACCGGCCGCCGCTCCTGCCGATGCCCGTCGAGATCGCCTGGGGAGCCGGCGAGATTGACGCCGCCGAGGCCCGGGTTGTCGTCAAGCCGGGGTCCGTCGCGGCTCCCACCTGCGCCGACGAGGCTTATGAACTCGAGGTCTCGCCCGCGACAGGCATCCGCATTCGCGCCAACACCGAGCGTGGCGCCCGCCACGCGCGCGCCACGCTCGCCCAGCTGACCCGCGGCGGCAAGGTGGCCTGCGCCTCCATCCGCGACTGGCCGGCCTTCCCGATCCGGGGGGTGATGCACGACGTCGGACGCAATTTCCAGTCGCTCGCGATGGTCAAGCGGCAGGTCGACCTGATGGCCCGGCACAAGCTCAACACCTTCCACTGGCACCTGACCGACTACCACGGCTGGCGGGTGGAGACCCGACGCAACCCCGGGCTCAACGACCCGAAGTCCCGCGACCGCAAGCCGCTCGGGCAGTACAGCTGGGACGAGGTCCGCCAGCTCGTCGCCTTCGCCGCGGCGCGCGGCGTCGAGGTCATCCCCGAGATGGACATGCCCGGCCACTCCACCTACTTCCGCAAGGGCCTCGGGTTCGACATGCAGACGCCCGAGGGCGTGGCCGTGCTCAAGGGCGAGATCGACGACTGGGTGCGGCTCTTCCCCGGGAAGTACTTCCACCTGGGCTCCGACGAGGTGGCCATCCGCATGAAATCCTTCCTGCCCGAGATGGTCGGGCACGTCCGATCCCACAACCGCATCCCCGTGCTCTGGAAGCCGGGAGGGGGCGTGCCCGGGGACGACATCGTCTACCAGCTCTGGGCCAAGGACCAGCCGCACAAAGGCAAACCCTTCATCGACTCGCGCTACGTCTACACCAACCACATGGACCCCTCCGAGGCGCCCAGCCAGATGTTCGTGCAGCTGGCCGGCCGCCCGTCGACCGACGGCAAGGCCCTCGGCGCCATCCTCTGCCACTGGCCCGACCACGTCATCGAGAACGAGGCCCTCACCAACCGCATATCCCCCACCTGGCCCGTGACCGTCGCCTTCGCCGAATCCGCCTGGCGCGGCGTGCCCAAGGACCGCAAGGACCTCTACGCCAAGGCCCCGCGGCCCGACCAGCCCGAGCGCGCCGCCTACCTCGACCTTGAGCGCCGCATCCACGCCCAGCGAGCGGTCTTCATGGCTGCCGGCGAACCCTTCCCCTTCCTCCGCGGCGCGCACATCCCCTGGCGCATCGCGACCACCGAACCCGGCGCCGACGGCCCCGCCGATTGGACGACGTCGACCGAGGCCTGGGGCGCGACCGTCTACCTCAACCACCACTGGCACGAGCTCCCCTCCTGGCTGCCCCTCGCGCCCAAGCCGACCCTCGCCTGGGCCCGCACCCACATCCACAGCGAGCGCGAGCGGGAGGTGGGCCTGGCCATCGGCTTCAACACCCCCTCGTCCAGCGACACGCCCCGGCCCGAGCACCGCTTCGTCGACGGACAATGGAACCCGCCCGGCTCCGAGGTCCTGCTCAACGGCAAGCCCGTCGCCGCGCCCGCCAAGTGGGACATGGGGGGCCTTTCCACCAAGGAGCAGGCTTCCACCCCCTGGACCGACGCCTCCTGGTTCAACCGCCCGCCCGCCAAGGTCCGCCTCAAGGCGGGCTGGAACGAGATCCTCGTGCGCACCCCCTCCCACCTCAACGGCAAGAGGCTGCGCAAGTGGATGTTCACCGTCGTGCCGTGCGAGTGGGACGCCTCGACCGGGTCCCTCGTGGAGGCGGACGGCCTCCGATTCTCGGCCGAGCCGCGCTGAGGAGGAACCTACGCGCCGCGGGGTTGTCACTTGGGCATGCCCCGCCCTCTCCCCTTGGCCGCATGGTTCGGCCTCTCCCTCCTCGCCTCGCAGGCCATCGCCGCCGAGCTCGCCGAGCGCGTCCTCGGCAAGGTCGAGGGAGCCCTCGTCACCACCGCCCTGACCAGCGCCGACGGGCGCTCCCGCCTCCCGGTGGAAAGCGAGGAGTTCCTCGTGCGGCTCGAGGACGGCTCGACCTTCACCGCCCTCGACTTCGCCGGCGAGGAGCTGGCCGGGGCCATCGAGTACCGGCGCATCGCCGGCAAGGCCTACCCCGAGGGCGCGCCCACCCGCGTCCGGGTCGAGTCCCACCCCCGCGTCGTCACCGCCTTCTTCGATCGCCAGCCCAAGGTCGCCTCGCTTGAGCCCGAGCGGTTCAGGGTGCGCGTCCCGGCGGACCGCGGCGGACGCGGCGAGCCCGTGGTCCTCGACGGCCGCTGGGTCCTGCTGCCCTGGCATCCCACCACGCTGACCCGCCACACCGACGGCAACGAGCCCGCCGCCTACAGCCGGCGCTTCGAGAAGGTCGGCAACCACAGCTTCGTCGACTTCGAGAAGGCCGACATCGACCCCGTCAGCCGACCGGGCCTCGTGCGCGCCATCGAGTTCGCCCCCGCCGAGCGCCAGCCCGACGGCGCCTGGGTCGTGCGCGCCCACGGCTTCCAGGTCCTTCTGTGCGGGCCCGGCGAGACCCCCGAGATGGCGGTGCTCGACCTCGCCCCCCGACCCCTCCGCGAGTTCACCCACTACAACAACTGGTTCGACGGCTCCGCCAAGGCCGTCGGCGGCGAGACCCTTCCCCGCATCGCCGCGGATTTCGAGCGCGCCCTCCAAGGCACGGGCATCCAGCTCGCCGCCCTTGTGCCCGACAACGGCTGGCAGGACCGGGCCTCCGTCTGGCAGCCGTCCAAGGGCCACTTCCCCGACGGCATGGAAGGCCTCGGCAAGCTCGGCAGCCGCCTCCGCGGCCAAGGCACCTCCCTCGGCCTCTGGCTGTCGCCCGACATGACCACCAACGACATCGGCTGGGCGGAGAAGGCCGGCTACGCCAAGGCCAAGCCCAACGCCTACTTCGCCCGTTACTTCGCCCACGTCTCGCTCGCCGACCCCGCCTACAACCAGGCGCTGCGCGCGCAGATCGGGCGGCTGGTCGCCGAGGCCAAGGTCAATTACTTCAAGTTCGACTTCAACCACCTCTCCAACGTCAACCCGACCGACCGGCACGGCCACGTCGGCGAGTTCCGCGGCCTCGCCGCCGTCATCGAGGGCCTGCCCAAGGACGTCTTCCTCAACGTCACCAACTGGACCTGGCACAGCCCCGCCTGGCGCAACCACGCCGACAGCGTCTGGCTCCTCGCCGGCGACGACGGCTTCAACGGCAACTGGCCCGAGCTGGCCGGGCGCGCCCAATCCACCACCGACCGCGACCTCTTCTTCTGGCGCATGTGGGGCGACCCCAAGGACCGGCCCTGGTACCCCGTCGCCTCGATCATGACCCACGGCATCATCCGCAACCCCCGCGGGCAGATGTCCTTCAAGACCGACACCCTCGAGGACTGGTGCGACTACGTCCTGATGCACTACGGCCGCGGCACCCTGCTCCGCGAATGGTACTTCCTCCCCGGCTCCCTGACCCCGGAGGAGTGGAAGTCCGTCATCGCCGTCCACCGCTGGACCGACAGCCGCCGCGCCGACCTCGTCAACAGCACCTATGTCGGCGGCCGACCCGACGAGGGCCGAGCCTACGGCTACGTCGGCTGGTCCCGCGACGGCAAGACGGGCACCCTGGTCGCCCGCAACCCCTCCCCCGCCTTCCAGACCCTCCGCGTGCCGCTCGACGCCACCACGCTCTTCCGCGCCGCCGCAGGCCAAGCCTGGACCGGCACCCAGGTCTACCCGGCCCGCGTCGAGCTATCCCGGACCTGGACCTCGGGCGAGGCGATGGAGATCACCCTCCCCGGCTACGCCACCGTCGCCCTCGAGCTGCGCCCCGGACACGGCGTCGGTCCCGTCGTCAAGCGCATGCCCAGCGCCGTCGTCAAGCCGGGGAAGGCCGTTGGCCAAGCCCAGGTCACGCCCGCGAGCTTCGTCGACGGACGCTGCGAGCTGCTCGTCATCGGACGCCCCATCCTCCCCACCGTCCTCATCAACGGCAAGGCCGCCCAGCCCCTGCGCCGCACCAAGGGCGCCATCAACCAGTTCCCCAGCTATGCCAGGGATGGCATGCCCACGCCGCTCGCCGAGCCCTGGGAAATGGCCAGCTACAGCCTCGCCGACCTCCGCGGGAAGGACGTCGCCCTGAGCTTCGAGGGACGCCGCACCCGGGTCGAGGCCTACACCCTCGCCGAGACCCTCGAGGGCAACCCCGCCCCCCAGGGGACGCTCTCGCCCCTCACCCTGCCCGGCCACCGCCGCGAGACCCTCCTCGTCTACGCCGGTCCCGCCGCGCCCACGCCCCCGCTCGCCCGCGACGCCTGGGCCAAGGTCGCCAAGGCCCGGCTCGAGCTTGAGGTCTTCGGCAACAACGGAGAAACCCACGGCGACAAGGTCGTCCTCCTCAACGGCGCCCAGGTCGGCATCCTCCCCGCCCAAGGCGACTCCTGGAAGACGATTAGCCTGCCCATCGCCGGCCCCGCCCTCGACGCCCTTCGCTCCCAAGGTCCGGCCTCCGCGGTCCGCATCACCACGGAGAGGGACCGGGGCGACTCCTACAAGGTCCGCGGCCTCCGCCTCATCCTCACGCTGGCCGACGGCTCCGAGTGGGCGGGCGACGCCTCGGGCGCGGTGACCACCCAGGGCGACTGGCCCCACGCCGAGGGCCGCCGCTTCGCGAGCCCCACGGACAGCGGGCCGATCGCCCTCGGCGAGTGAGCTCCCGCGCCGGCCAGGGGACCGGCGGCCGCTCAGAGGTCGATCGTCTTGCCGGTGCGGAAGGACAGGTCGGCCGCGGCCACGATGCGCATCGAGTTGACCGCGTCGTCGAGGTGGGCGGTCAGGTCGAGGTCCTCGCGGATGGCCTTTAGGAAATACTCCTGCTCGCGCTGGCAAAGCCCGTCGTGCCCGGGATCGGCGTCGGTCGGCACCAGCTCGTCCTTGCGGGCGAACTTGCCGTCGGGGCCGAGCTCGGCGTGGTGGACCTTGAGCGCCTGCGCGCCGGTGTGGTCGTCGACGCTGGCCGAGTTGCCCTCCTGGGCCCCCTTGCCGGCCACGATGGTGACCGAGCCGCGGGGACCGACCACGTCCTTCACGAAGAAGGCCTCCTCCGACATCATGGGGCCCCAGCCCGCCTCGTACCAGCCGACGGACCCATCGGCGAAGGTCACCTGCAGCTGGCCGTAGTTGACCATGCCCGGGGGCAGCTCGTCCGAGAGGCGCGCCCCGATGCCGGAGACGCGCACCGGGCGGCTCCCCGTCATCAGGCACATGATGTCCACGTAGTGCACGCCGCAGTCCACGATCGGGCTGCACGTCTGCATCAGCGCCTTGTGCGTCTTCCAGGTGTCGCCCGAGCTCTGCTGGTTGAGGTTCATCCGCATGACCAGGGGCTTGCCCAGGGTCTGGGCGACCCGGATGAACTGGGTCCAGGCGGGATGGTGGCGGAGGATGTAGCCGATGACCACCTTGCGGCGGGCGGCCTTGGCCTTGGCCGCGATGCGCTCAGCCTCCTCGACCGAGGCGGCGAGGGGCTTCTCAACGAAGACATGGCAGCCCGCGTCGAGGGCCGCGATGGCGTACTCGGCGTGGGTGTCGGGATAGCTGGAGATGGAGACCGCGTCGGGCTTGGTCTCGCGCAGCGCCTGGTGGAAGTCGCCGAACTCGGCGTAGCCGCCGCCGAGCTCGGCGTTGAGCTTGCGGCGCGATTCCGCGGAGCGGGTCACCAGGCCGGCGATCTCGAAGCCGGGGATGCGATGGTAGGCAAGGGCGTGCGAGCGCCCCATGTTGCCGGCGCCGACGCAGAGGACACGGATGGGCTGGGACATGGCGAAAGGGTCACTCCTTGGCGTCGCTCAGGCGGGTGTCGTCGCGGAAGACCGCGGCGAAGACGACCAGGAGGCCGAGCGCGAAGAGCGCGGGATAGAGCCAGAACTCGCGGGCGAACACCATCGCGCCGTCGGCGCCGGAGGTGATGAACCGCGCGTGCAGGATCGGGGCCAGCAGGTTGCCGATGAACAGGCCGAGCCCGAGGGTCGCCCAGGCCACGACCGACTGGGCGGTGTTGCGCAGACCCTCGGGCGCCTTGCGGTCGGCATAGAGGGTGCCCGTGACGAAGAAGAAGTCATAGCAGGCGCCGTGCAGGGCGATGGCGACGAAGAGGGCCGCCCCGGAGGAGGGGAATTCCGCGAACAGCCAATAGCGCAGGGCCCAGCAGGCCATGCCGATCAGCAGGATGGTCTTGGCCGTCAGGCGCGTTGCCAGGAGGGGAAGCAGGGCGAGGAAGACGACCTCCGACACCTGGCCGGCGGTCATGAACGTCTCGGTCTGCCCGATGCCGGCGCTCTTGAGGAAGCTGTTGGCGTAGGAGTAGTAAAGGGCGAGGGGGATGCAGAAGAGCACCGAGAACACCAGGAACAGCAGGAACTTGGTGTCGCCGAGCAGGCGGCCGATCCCGCCCGCGACCCTGGGCTCCCCCGTCGCCGCCCTCGGCTCCGGGTCGGCCAGGCGGAAGGCGCCGAAGGCCATCAGCACCAGGGCGCCGCCGCCGAGCTGGAAGATGACAGGGCGCGTGGCGACATCCGCCCCGAGGATGAGCGGGAGCAGGCTGCCCACGGCGACGCCGGAGACAATCCAACCGACGGTGCCCCACAGGCGGATGGAGCCGAACTCGCGGCCGGGATCCGAGAGGGAGGCCATCACCACGGCGTTGAGCAGCGGGAGGGCGGCGAAGAAGGCGAGCGAGTGGATGAAGAGCCCGACCTGGAACTGGCGGGCTGTCTCAGCCTCGGGCAGGAGGAAAAGCAGGCCGCCTGAGACGGCGCCAAGGACGGCGAGGAGCTTGCGCGGCGAGAAAGCCCGGTCCGCGAGCCAGCCGGCCACCAGCGGCGAGATCATCGCGGCCAGGGGCCCCATGCCGTAGGCGATCCCGATCACCGTGCTGTCGTTGGCGAAGGCCTTCGCCAGGTAGGGACCCATGGGGACGAAGAAGACGCCCCAACCGAAGAAGGTCAGGAACATCACGATGCCGGCTAGGACGCGGGAGGACATGGCGCAGGGTAGGCCCTAGGGGTAGCCCCGCGCGCGGCCTGAGACAAGTCCCTTCCCTGGACGCAAAACGGGCGCCCCGACGGGACGCCCTGGGGCGGAAAACGCCGGCGCCTCAGGCGCCCTCGGACTTCGCGGGCACGGCCTCGAAGCCGTCGGGACGCGGCCCCTTGGGCTTGGCGCCCTCGGGACGGGGCCCGCGCGGAGCGTCGCCCTCCGGACGGGGCCCGCGGGGGGAGCCCTCGCGCGGGCGGTCGCCGAGGAACTCGTTGCGCAGCTCGCCCATCTTCTCGAGGGTCGCGGCGAGGGAGGCGTCGGCCTTGATCACGGCGGCGGACACCGCCTCGCGCAGCTTGGCGCCGGCGGCGCGGGATGCCTCGAAGGCGGCCTTGACCGCCGGGTCGTTGCGCGCGCCCTCCATCGCCTTGCGCATCTCGGCCATACGCTCGGGCGAGGGACGCTCGCGGCGCTCGCCCTCGCGGGGCGCCTCCGGCTGGGCCACGCCCTTGGACTTGGCGAAGGCCTGAAGCGCCTCGCGCATGGCCTCGCGAGCCTTCTCGGCCTCGGCGCGGGCAACCTTGACCGCCTCGTCGGCGCGGGCCGCCTCGAGCGCGGAGCGCAGCTTGGACATCTCCTCGGGGGTGACGCCGGCCTCCTTCAGCCGACCGAGGCGCTCGGCCATCTCGCCGCGGAAGGGAGGACGCTCCGCGTTCTCGCGGGAGCGGGGTCGGGACGACTCGCCCTCGGCGGGCGCGGGCCGCTCGGTCGGGCGGGCCTTGCGGGCGGGGGCGTCCTCGGCGGCGAGCGAGGCGGCGACGAGGAGGGCGGTGGCTAGGGCGGCGATTCGCATGGTGTCGTGAAATGAACCCCGGGGGGCGCGGGAAGTTTCAGCGGGGCAATTCCTGGGTCTCGCCCTTGGCGCGGACTGCGGCCAGCCGGGACTTCATCCGCGCGACGACCTCGGGGTTGTCCGCGGCCACGTTGCGACGCTCGCCGGGATCCTTCTCCAGGTCGTAGAGGTGGTCGACGTTGGTCGGGCCGGGCGTGACGTGGCCGGGGCCGTGGAAGGTGCGCAGGTTCGAGGGGGCATAGGGGGCGACATACGCCCACGTCCCCTCGCGGAGGGAATAGCGGGGCCCGCCGGCGTGCGAGATCACGTGGTCGCGCACCGCCGAGCCGTCGCGCAGCGAGGCAGCGACATCCACGCTGTCGAGCGCGGTGAACGGAGCGGGGTCCGCGCCGCCAAGGCGGGCGAGCGCGGCGGGCAGATCGACCTGCGAGACCAGCGCGTCGCTGACGGTGCCGGGCTTGATCACCCCGGGCCAGCGAGCGAGGAGCGGGACCCGGGTGCCGCCCTGGTGCGGGCTGTACTTGCCGCCGCGAAAGGGACCCGCGGGCAGGTGGCCGGCGTCGCGGTTGCGCTCGAAGGCCTCGTCCTTGTAGCCGTCGTCGAGCACCGGACCGTTGTCCGACGAGATCAGCACGAGGGTCCTGCCGGCCACGCCGTGCTTCTCCAGCGCGTCGAGAATCCGCCCAACCTGCTCGTCAAAGGCCACGACGGCGTCGCCGCGCGGGCCGAGGGGCGTCTTCCCGGCGTGCCGCGGATGGACCACCCGGGGGACGTGGTTCTCGTGCGTCGCGTAGAAGAGGAAGAAGGGCTTGTCCTTGACCGACTCGATCCACCGGACCGCCTGCTCGGCGAAGACATCGCCCATCGTGGTGTCGTCCCAGACTGCCGCCTTGCCCCCGCGCATCCAGCCGATGCGCCCGACGCCGTTGACCAGGGCCATGTTGTGCCCGTGCGACCAGTCCTGGCGGAGGGTCCGGCGAATCGCCTCCGACTTGAGGTCGGGGTCGCCCGGGAAGGGCCCCTTGTAACTGACCTCGATCGGGTCCTTGGGGTCGAGCCCGACCACCGAGCCGTCGCGCACGTAGACGGTCGGCACCCGGTCGCCGGTGGCGGCCATGATGAAGCTGAACTGGAAGCCGACCTCGCGGGGACCGGGGGCGATCGGCTTGTTCCAGTCAAGGGAGCCGGCATCCCCCCCCTTGCGCGCGCCCAGACCGAGGTGCCACTTGCCCACGACAGCCGTGGCGTAGCCGGCATCCCTCAGCGCGGTCGCCACGGTGGGGCGAGAGGTGGGGATGACCAGCGCGGCGTCTCCCGGAAGGACATTGGTCCCCTTGCGGCGCCAGGCATACTCGCCGGTCAGCAGGGAATACCGGGAAGGCGTGCACGTCGCCGAGGTGCAGTAACCCGAGGTGAAGCGGGCGCCCTGGGCCGCCAGGCGGTCGATGTTCGGGGTGGGGATGACCTTGGCGCCGTAGCAGCCCAGGTCGCCCCAGCCGATGTCGTCCGCGTAGATCAACACGATGTTGGGGCGCTCGGACGCGCCCAGGGCAAGAGCGGCCAACAGGCAGAGGGAGGCGGCGAATCGCATGGGGCAAGCCAATGAACACCCCCGGGGGCTGGCGAGTTCCAAGGCGAAGGCGCCGGGACTTGCCAGCCGCGGCGCCGAGGGACACCTTGAACCCATGCGTTTCGCGAAGTACCACGCCCTGGGCAACGACTACCTGGTCCTCGAGCCGGCCGACTGCCCCGAGCTACCCTCCCCCCTCGCGACGCGCAAGATCTGCCACCGGCACTACGGCCTGGGCTCGGACGGCATCCTCTACGGCCCCCTGCCCCGCGCCGACGGCGCCTTCGGCCTCCGCATCCTCAACCCCGACGGCTCCGAGGCGGAGAAGTCCGGCAACGGCATCCGCATCTTCTGCCGCCACCTGGTCGAGACCGGACGCGCGCGCGAGGGAGAGCCGTTCCGCATCCACACCCCCGGGGGCCTGGTCGAGTGCGTCGTGCGCGACGGCGGGGCCCGCATCCGCGTCGAGATGGGCCGGGTCTCCTTCCGGGCTCCCGAGATCCCGGTGACGGGCGCCGACCGCGAGGTCATCCTGGAGACCCTCGAGGTCGGGGGCCGGACCTTCACGTTCTGCGCCGCCACCGTGGGCAACCCCCATTGCGTCATCCCGGTCGACCAGGCCACGGCCGAGCTAGCCAAGACCTACGGCCCCCTCCTCGAGACCCACCCCCTCTTCCCCAACCGGACCAACGTCCAGTTCCTCCAGGTCCTCGACCCGGCCAACATCCGAATCGAGATCTGGGAACGGGGGGCCGGCTACACCCTGGCCTCGGGATCGAGCAGCTCGGCCTCGGCCGCGGTGGCGCGACGCCTGGGGCTGGTCGGCCCCGAGGTGACCGTCCATATGCCAGGGGGGAAGATTGGGATTGGCATCGGGCCTGATTACGCCATCGTCATGACTGGTCCGACCACCCCCGTGGGCACCTATCAGATGCATCCCGGGGTACTGGCCCAGGATGTCGCCCTCTGAGGCGTCTCTCCCCCAAAAACTTAACAGCAAACGCGCGCGGCGCCCCGACGGGGTGTCCGCGACAAGCCACATGGCAACCACCAGCCGCCCCCTGCCCCGACTGTCCGAGGAGGAGCTCATTGAGCTCGCCGGAGGCGTGACGGTGCGCAGCGCCAAGGAACTCGTCCTCAAGGGGGCGGTGAAGCGGGCGGCCTGGAAGCACCCCTTGGTCACGGCCGAGGTCAACGACGGCCAGCAGGGAACCCGGGAGGTCGAGCTCGACCTCCAGTCGACCACCTTCTTCCGCAACAGCTGCGGATGCGAGGTCGCGCGCCGCCGCAAGCTCTGCATCCACGCCGTCGCCGCCTACCTCCAGAACGCCATCCAGGAGGGGCTCATGCCCAAGCCCTCGACCGCCGCCGACGCCAGGCCGCAGCCCAAGGCGAGCCCCGCCGCCGCGACCGCCGACGCCAAGGCTCCCCTGGCCGCCGACAGCGGCGCGGGGCCCCGGCTCAAGTCCCTCGTCCTTTCCTCGGCCAAGGGCACGCCGATCGAGGTCCGCTTCCTCATCCCGCCCAACCTCGCCGCGGCCGCGCCCCGCGACCAGATCATCGCCCGCCTCGAGCTGCGGGTCGACGACCGCCCCGTCGCGCCCGAGAACCTCGACCGCGGCAAGGCTTGGAACCTCGACACCCCGACCACGATCTTCCTCGCGATTGTCGAGAACCTCTGCGGCGGGAAGCTCCAAGGGATCCTCCCCCTGACCCGCCGCCACCTGCGCCAACTCCTGTCCGTGGGCAGGGACCTGCCCATCTTCCGCATGGCCAACGCGCCGGACGCCCCGCTGGCCTGGTCGGGCGACGCGCTGGAGCGCGTCTCCGAGCACCTCGAGGGCGAGGCCCCGGCGCCCGTCGCGGCCGGCGCCCAGGGCGGCGAGGACGACGAGGACGACGACGACGGGCCCGGGCGGCCCTCCGAGGACCGGGGCGACGAGGGCCGGCCGTGGATCGACGGCTCCGTGAAATGGCTCTGCGTCCGCCTGCCCCAGCAGGCCACCGGGCCGACGGCCGAGCTGCGCGAGCTCCTCCAGCGCAGCGGCTTCATGCTCGACACCGTCTCGCGCGAGTGGCGCCTGCGCGGCACGCTGAGCGTCCTGAACTTCTTCTCCCGCAACTGGAAGGTCCTGCGCGACCAGCAGAACGCCTACTTCACCCACAACCTCGCGCACTCGCTCCGCAACGTGGCGTTCGCTCGGGCCAAGTGCGACGCGCGCGAGGAGGGCGACGGCTTCCGCTTCGCCATCGGCATCGACCCGGAGGGCGCCTCGCCCAAGGTCGTGGCGGAGGCGGTCTCGGGCGGCCGGATGTTCTTCTACACCCCCCGCGGCCCGCGGCTGATCTCGCCCGAGCTGCTCGACTCCATCAAGCGCGCCCAGGGTCGCATCCTCGGCGACGCCCGGCATGCCAGCCGCAAGGAGGTCGACCTCGAGATGGACCTCAAGGTCGGCTACGCCGAGCTGGCCAGCGCCGACGCCATCGCCGAGGAGATCCAGGCCGCCTTCGCCCCGCCCGAGACCTGGACCAAGCGCTCCTCGGCCATCCGCAACCTGTCCAAGCTCCGGCCCGCGCCGATCGAGCCGGAGCTCGACGGCAAGCTGCGCGACTACCAGCGGCTCGGCGTCGCCTGGCTCTGGCACCTGCACCGCAACAGCCTCGGCGGACTCCTCGCCGACGAGATGGGCCTCGGCAAGACCGTCCAGGCCCTCGCCTTCCTCCAGGCCGTCCGGCGCGAGCTGCCCGACGACGGGCCCTGCCTCGTCGTCTGCCCCGCCTCGCTCGTCGAGAACTGGCGCCGCGAGGCGCGCCGCTTCACCCCCGGCCTCCGCACCCTCGCCCACCACGGCCAGAACCGCCGCAGCGAGCCCGAGGCGGTCAAGGCCCACGACCTGGTCGTGACCTCCTACGGCACCCTGGCGAGGGACATCGGGGCGCTCGGCTCCATCCCCTGGGGCGTCGTCATCTGCGACGAGGGCCAGAACATCAAGAACCCCCGGGCCCAGGCCGCCAAGGCGGTCAAGCAGCTCCGCGCCAAGGGGCGCTTCATCCTCACCGGCACGCCGGTCGAGAACTCCCTCGAGGACCTCCGCTCCCTCTTCGGCTTCCTCATGCCCGGCTACCTGCCCAAGCCCGAGGACCGCGGCGCGGAGGAGGCCAAGTGGCACGACGAGCGCCTGCTCGCCATGGCCGCCCCCTACATCCTGCGCCGCTCCAAGGCCGTGGTGGCCAAGGAGCTCCCGGAGAAGATCGAGCAGGTCCTCTACTGCGACTTCGAGGACCGGCAGGACGAGCTCTACCGCGAGGTGCAGGAAAGCACCCGCAAGGCCATCTTCGAGATGGAGATGGGCGGGGCCAGCGAGGCCAGCATCCGCATGGCCGCCTTCAACCAGCTGCTCCGGCTCCGGCAGGTCTGCGCCGACCCGCGGATCCTCCAGCCCAAGATGGAGGAGGCCGACTCGGCCAAGCTCCAGGCCTTCCTCGAGCTGCTCGAGGAGTCGCGCGACGCCGGCCACCGCATGCTGGTCTTCTCGACCTTCGTCTCGGCCCTCACCCTCATCCGCAAGGCGCTCGAGGACCGCGGCGTCCGCTACGCCTACCTCGACGGGTCGACCCGCGACCGCCAGGGTGTCTGCGACACCTTCAACGGCGACGCCGGCATCCCCGTCCTCCTGATGTCGCTCAAGGCGGGCGGGACGGGCCTCAACCTCACCGGGGCCGACACGGTCGTCCATTACGACCCCTGGTGGAACCCCGCGGCCGAGGCCCAGGCCACCGACCGCGCCCACCGTATCGGCCAGACCCGCAAGGTGACCAGCATCAAGCTCATCGCCTCCGGCACCATCGAGGAGCGCGTGATGGAGCTCCAGCGCTCGAAGTCCGAGATGCTGCGCAAGCTCCTCAGCGAGTCCGACGCCGCCTCGGCCAAGATCTCGCTCGCCGAGCTCAAGGCCCTCCTCGAGGACTGACCCATGCTCGCCGACCTCCTCCGCCGCAAGCGCCCCCGCTCCGAGATGACCTTCCTCGAGCACATCGAGGACCTGCGCGTCTCGGTCATGCGCGTGGCCGTCGTCTTCGCCCTCGGCTTCTTCGCCGCCCTCGTCTTCTACCGGGAGATGCCCGAGTTCCTGCGCCTCCCGCTCGAGTGGGCCAAGGCCAAGAGCCCGGGGATGGCCACCTTCGGGGAGCTCCGCGAGTTCACCTTCATGGGCGTCTGGTCCGTCCTGATGTACACCGCCGCCTCGGTGGGCATCGCGCTCGCCTCGCCCGTCCTGATCTACGAGGTGGCGCGCTTCATCGGGCCGGCCCTGACCGACCGGGAGAAGCGCGGCCTGATCCCGTTCTGCCTCGGGGCCCTCGTGCTCTTCGCCTGCGGCGCCGTGCTGGCCTTCACCTTCCTCACCCCGATGTCGATCATCGTGTGGCACGACTTCGCCACCGGCATGGGCCTGCAGACCGACTGGCAGGCCTCCGACTACTACGGGTTCGTGGTCATGATGTCGCTGCTGACCGGCGTGGCCCTCCAGTTCCCCCTCGCGCTGATCATCCTGATGTGGCTCGAGCTCGTCCGGCCGCGCACCCTGCTCCGGTCCTGGCGCGGCATGCTCTTCGGCATCGTCGTCCTGGCCGCGGTGGTGACGCCGATCGGCGACCCCTTCACGCTGGGCGTCCTCTCCGGCCTGCTGTTCGTCCTCTACCTCGCCGCGGTGGGCGTCGGCGGCGCGCTCGTCCGGCGCAAGCGGCTGGCGCGGGGCGACACGGCCGACCCCGAGGAGGAGGAGCGCCGCGAGGCCAAGGCAAGGCGGGAGACCGACGACGCGGACGACGACGACCTGGGCGACAGCCCCGACCGCTCGCCCGGCGACGACCCGGCCCCCGAGCAGCCCGGGCGCGACCTCAGGCCCCTCGACTGACGGCTAGGGGCGGAACGTGACCTCGAGCCCCACCTCGCGCCTGCCCCGGTCGCATCCGCCGGGACACGGATCCCTCGCGTCCTGGATCTTGCCCGGGATCTTTCTCCGAAGGTAGCCCACGCCGCCGCAGGAGCGGCAATCCCGCTCCTGGACCACCACCGCCCGGAGCGGCTTGCCCGCCGACACCGCCTCCTGGAAGGCTTGCCGATTCCGCTCATCATCCTCCAAGGGCGCGGTCTCGACGAATGCCTGCCGGCGGACGCGGACGCGCCGCCCCTCGGCCGGAGGGATGGCGGCGACGAAGCTGGCCTCGACCAGGCCGATGCGAAGGGCCGCAACCTCCCGCCGCTCGCCCGGGCGCCCCGTGGCGTCGAGCACCACGACCACCTGCCCGGAGTTCGGACCCTGCCGGCACCAGGTGAGCGCGCCGGGGTTGGTCCAGGCGGCGTCGGCCAGCCAGCGACCCTCGCCCAGGTCCTGCCGCAAGGTGAGGGAGAGCGGGAGGGGCGCGCCGGGCAGGCGCTCGAAGGCGCCATCGACCCGCGCGTGCTGCTCGCGGAAGGCCTTCCATGCCTGGCGGAAGAGCGCCGAGGTCTCGGGCGACAGCGGCTTGTCGATGCGCGACAGGCGGAAGTCCATCCGGGTCTCGACCGGGAGGTCCTTCTCCGCCACGGCCAGCTCGATTGGGCGAATCCGAACCCGCCCGTCCTCCGCCGGCTCCTCCTTCTCCTTCCACGACTCCGACTCCCCGCCCGACTCCCTGGGCTTGGCCGGGGAGAAGGGGTCGTCCGGCTCCTCCCGCGCGGGCCTGCCCTTCCCCTCCTCCGCCTGGGCGCCGGATTCGCCGCGCGAAGGCTCCTCGACAACGCGCAGCCGCCGGCCAAAAAGCCCGCCTCCGGCCCAGGCTTCGGCGCAGACCAATCCCGCGAGACAGGCGACCAGCAGGTGACGGGTCATGACCTTGAGGATGGCGAAAATCCGCCGCAGGGGAAGCCTTGTGTCTCGCGGCTTGCGCGCGACCTCGGTCGGGACAACCTTTGCCCCATGGCCCGCGCCCCGGAGTTCCCCGAGCTGGCGCCGCATCGCGCGGCGCTGCGGGCGTTCATGGACCGTCAGGTCGAGGCCTTCGAGCCCGAGGTGCGCCCGATGGTCCGCGAGGCGCTCGCCCATCCCGGAAAGCTCCTGCGCCCCACCCTGCTCTTCGCCACCGCCCACGACGGCGCCCCGCCCTCCCCCGAGGTTGTCCGCGGCGCAGCCGTGGTCGAGCTGGTCCACCTCGCCACGCTGGTCCATGACGACGTCCTCGACGGGGCGGACACCCGCCACGGCTCCGACACGCCCAATCGCACCCACGGCGCCCACGCGGCCATCCTCTTCGGCGACGCCCTCTTCGCCCACGCCCTCGTGCTGGCCGCGGAGCTTCCCTCGCCCGTGCTCTGCCGCCTCGTGGCCACCGGCGCGCGCGAGGTCTGCTCCGGCGAGGTCTGCCAAACCTTCTCCCGCGGCAAGGCCGACCTCAGCCTCGAGGACTACCGGCGTCACATCCGGCTCAAGACCGCCGAGCTCTTCGCCGCCTCCTGCCGCGCCGGCGCCCACCTCTCCGGCCGGCCCGCGGGCGACCCGGTCCACGCCGCCGCCGCCGAGTTCGGGCTGCGCCTGGGCATCGCCTACCAGATCTACGACGACCTGGCCGACATCCTCCTGACCAGCGACCGGGCCGGCAAGACGCTCGGCACCGACGTCGCCTCGGGCAAGCTCACCCTGCCCCTCCTGCTCGAGCGCGACGCCGTCGGCGCTTCCGCGGTGGAGCGCGCGCTCGGGGGCGAGGATCTCCGCGCCGTGGTCGCTCCCGCCCGCTGGGCGGCCAGCTTCGGCGCGCTCGACGCCGAGATCGCCGCCGCCGAGGCCGCCCTCGCCCCGCTCGGCGCCGCCCCCGGAGCCCAGCTGCTCCTCCGCCTCACCGCCTACCTCAGGGCCGCCGCCGCCGAGATCCGCCGGCTCTCCCCGCCATGAGCCTCGGCGCCACGACGCGTGGCGAGCGAACCGCCCTCGCCTGGCTCCTGCTCGCGCTCGCGCTCGGCGCCGCCATCGGCCTCGCCTGGCGCGCCGACTGCGTCAGATCCCCAGGCGTGTCGGGTTGAACCCACGCGCCCGGAGCGCGTTGACCACGCTGTAGAGGTCGAGCTTCGCTCCCGGACGGATGCCCGCCTCGGCGAACCAGCCGCGGCGCATCTCCAGGGCGAACTTGACCTTGTCCGACTCGGAGACCGTCGCCTCGGTGTCCAGGGCCCGCATCTGGCTGATCTGCAGGATGCGCCCCTCGCGGTCGAGGAAGGCGATGTCGAGGTCGGACGGCGTGTCCTTCATCCAAAAACGACCGCGGGCCGGCAAGGGGTAGACGAAGAGCATGCCCCGGTCCTCCTGCGGGCTCACGCCGGTGAATCCCTGCGTGCGCTCGGTCTCCGTCACCGCCAGCTGCGCCAGCAGGACCTTGCCGTCGAGCCTCAGCTCATGGACGCTCGCAAACGGCAGGCCGCCCGACGCCGCCTCGACGACCGGAGTCGCCGGCTTGCAGGCCGCCAAGGCCAGGCAGGCTAGGATTGCCAGGAACCTCATGGCCGAGATGCTAGCCGACGCCCCTGGGCAAACAAGCCTAACCAACTGATTTTCATGGATGCCGAGGCCCATTGGAGGGATGTCCGCACCGCGATTCATTACGCCCGGGCAGCCGTTTCCGTCGGCCTCTGGGAGTCCGAGCGACGGCTTTGCCGCGACCACCTCGAGCCGGGCGAGCCCCTGCTGGAGCTCGGCTGCGGCGGTGGGCGCATCGCGCTGGGACTCTGGCGCGAGGGCTGGTCGCAGGTGACGCCGACCGACCTCTCCCCCGCCATGGTCGAGCTGGCCGACGCCGTCTTTGCCGAGGCCGGCTGCCCGTTCCGCGCCGCCCTGGCGGACGCCCGCCGGCTACCCTACCCCGACGGCGCCTTCGCCGGCGCCCTCTTCGGCTTCAACGGCCTGATGTGCATCCGCGGCGCCGCCGCCCGACGCCAGGCCCTCGCCGAGATCCGGCGGGTCGTGCGACCGGGCAGCCGCCTGCTCCTCACCGCCCACGACCGCGAGCGCGGCGAGAACCGCCACCGGTGGGCGCGGGAAAGCGCGCCGCCCGAGGGCGAGCTCGGCGACCGCTGGCACGGGAGCGAGTCCGGCCCGGTCTTCCTCCACGCGGGCACCGAGGCGGAGACCCGCGCCGAGCTCGAGGCCGCGGGTTGGAAGGTCGTGCTCACCGCCATGCGCTCCGAGCTCGCCGAGGAATCCCCGGCGGTCCGGGAATTCTCGGACGACACCCGCTGGTTCGTGGCGGAGGCCCCGGCAGGCGCTTAGCTGCGGCGCTGCAGGAAAAGCCGGATGACGTAGAACAGCAGCGTGACAAAGGCGGCGAAGAGGGCGAAGCCCGCCTCGAGGTGCTGCCCCGTGCCGAACTGCGTCCGAACCTGCCAGGTCTGGTAGAGGACCGCCGTGGCCATCAGCGCGATCATCGCCAGGGAGAACCAGGTGCCGAGGGAGGTGCCGGCGACGGCGGCGACGACAACGACGCCCAGCGCCGCGAAGCTGCCGACCACGATGACCGTGCGCAGGAAGGAGAAATCCGCCCTCGTCACGAAGGCCGCGACCGTCAGGCCGAGCACCAGCGCCCCGGTCACGCCGCAGGCCGGAAGCAGGATCTCAGCCGGCCGACCCTCGGTCTTGGCCAGCACCATCCAGATGAGGGGGATGAAGATCGCCACCTGGAGAAGGATGTAGCCGAGGAAGCCGGCGAGCTTCGCCGGGCGGGAGGCGGAGGCGTAGACCGCCGACTGGGCCACCGAGGTGCCCAGCCAGAAGAGGCCGAGCACCACCAGCGTGGCCCAGCCCCCCAGCGAGTCGTAGAGCGAGACGACCGCCTTGGCGTAATGGAAGGCGAGCGGGGCGCCGCCCAGGGGCACGGTGAAGGAGGCGAAAAGGAGGAGCGCGAAGGCGGCGAAGGCGCCGGCGACCGTCAGGTAGGCGCGGCGGTAGAAGTCGGCGCGCTCGGAGGGGGCGGCCTGGTCGATGACGAACGGGTTGTCGGAGGACATGACCCCAGCGTGCGACCCGGCGCCCCGGGGTCAACGCGGGATGCGCGGCATCTGGGCAAAAGACCCCAGCGGGGCGACATTGCCAGCCCGCGGGCAAAGGCAAAATGGGAACCACCCCCGCGTATGAGAAACCCCAACACCGCCCGCACCCCCCGCAACGCAACCCCCCGAGCCGAGCCCGGCGCCGCGCTCATCCTCGAGGACCACCGCACCCTCCGCGAGCTGCTCTGCGAGCTGTTCCGCGAGCGCCTCGGCCTCCGCACCCTCGAGGCGGGCGACGTGCCCGAGGCCCTCACCATCGCCCGTCGACACCATCCGCGCCTGGCGGTGGTCGACATCGGCCTCCCGGGCTCCAACGGCCTCGAGTTCCTCCGCCGCGCCCGCCGGGAGCTCCCGAACACCCGCCTGCTCGTCCTCTCCTCCATCCAGAACCTGCAGGTGGTCCGCGGCATCATCCAGTCCGGCGCCCACGGCTATGTCGACAAGGGGTCCTCCCTCGCCTCCATCCGCCAGGCCGCGGCGGCCGTGCTGGCCGGCCGGACCTGGTTCGACGACCGCTTCAACGCCCTGCTCCGCCAGGCCCTCGGTCAGCCCAGCCCCGACGCCCAGCTCGGGCTCCTGACGCCGCGCGAGCACGAGGTGCTGCTGCTCGTCGCCCAGAGCCACAGCAGCAAGGAGGTGTCGGTCAAGCTGGGCGTCAGCGTGAAGACCGCCGAGAACCACCGCACCAACCTCATGCGCAAGCTGGGCATCCACGACACCGCGGCGCTCGTGCGCTTCGCCATCCGTCACGAGCTGGTCGACAGCGACCTCGTCTGATCAAAGGCGCACCCGGCCCAGGCCGCGGTCACCCGGTCCCCCGGAAGCCCCTCCCATCACCTCGGAGAAGGCCGGCGGGACCGGGGCATGCGCGACGAACCGCACCTTGGCTCCCCCGAGGTCCACGGCCATCTCCAGCGACTCGGCGTGGAGGAACAGCCGGCGGAAACCCCGCTCGGCCCCGAGCGCGCGGTTCAACTCGAAGTCGCCATAGGTGCGGTCGCCGAGGATCGGGAAGCCGCGGAGCGCGCACTGGACGCGCAGCTGGTGGGTCCGCCCGGTCTTCGGCTCGAGGTGGAAGGTCGCCAGCCCAAGCCCACCCGGGGCGACGGACCCGACCTTGAAAAGGGTGAGCGCCCTGACCGCGGGGCCGCGCGGCACGGACCCGGGCCGAACCGGCTCGGACCTGACCCCCTCCTCCCCACCCCCGCGCTTGGCGAGCAGGTCGTTCCAAGTCCCCTTTTGGCCGGTGACGGCCCCTCGGCCGGCGCAGACGGCTACATAGCGCTTGGTCACGGCGGCGCGCGCGAACTCCCGCCGGGCCGCGTCAGCCGCGGCGAGGTTCGTCGCCAGCAGGATCACGCCGCTGGTCGGCCCGTCGAGGCGGTTGGCCAGCCAGACCCGGCGCACCCCGCCGGCGCCGTCCCGCACGTGGTAGGCCTCCTCCTCCAGCGAGTAATTGGCGGTGAGGAGCGAACGGGCGTTGTCCTCGGACCGGTTGGGGTGCGCAAGGACGCCCTCCGGCTTGTCCAAGGCGACCAAGCCGCAGGGGTGCTCCGCCAGGACGCGCACCCCCTCGTGCAACGGGACGCCGGCGAGGATCGAGCTCATCGGTAATGGAAGGTGATGGTCACCGTCTCCTCCTCGCCAAGCAAGGCGACCATCTCGGGTCGCCAGGCGTCGTAGGGGGCCGGGAGCTGGACCGCGTCCTTGCAGGCCAGCGCGGCGAGGAGGGGCACGGTGGAGGACACGATCTCCGCCTCGGGCACGGTGCCGTCCCTCGCCAGTCGGAACCGCACCACCACGCTGCCCGCCGCGAAGTCGTCCAGGCGGGTCCGGCTGAGGATGCCCCACCAGCTCGCCTGCACCGCCTCGAGCATGCGCTGGGCATAGTCCCCGTAGGCCGAGAAACGCGCGTCGAGCGCCAGGGAGCCCGCGCGCCCGACGTCGACCGGGTTGCGGAGGAGCAGGCCGGAGGTGCCGGCAGCCTGCGAAGGCGGCGCCAAAAGGGGGTTGACCCTGCGCGGATTGGACGAGGACGCCGCCACCCGGGGCGTGCCCGCCTCCGGCAAGGGCGGTGACGGGGGCGCGACCGCCGGCTCGGGGGGCCGGGGAACCGCCTGGGCGAGCCGAAGCGAGTCCGCCGCCTCGCCTTCCGAGCGCGGCAAGGGGGAAACGGCGCCGGGACGCGGCGAGGGCTGGGCCGCCGATTGGTTGCGGGCCGCCACGAAGGGGGCGGCGGCCGGGGCCTCGCGATTGCCGGCGGGCGAGGGCTCGGCCAGGCGGAGCGAGGGAGGCAGCTTGGCGGGGGGGATGGGGGCGGCGGCGCGGACAACCGCGGGGCGCGCCGCGGGAGGGGGGATGTCGAACGGGATGGAAAGCCAGGCGAAGGCCCCGGCATGCAGCGCCGCCGTCAGGGCCAGCGCGAGGAGCGCGGGTCGCATGTCGTCCGCTCGGTGGCGCGCGGCCTGCATGCGCGAAGGCTTGCCGAGCCGCCCGACAAGACAACCGGAATCAGCGACGGCGCGGGCCGGCGAGACCGAGCTCGGCCAGACGGGCGGCCACGAGCTCGACCGGCAGGCCCATGATGACGGAGATGGGCTCGTCGTGGCGCTCGATGATGATGTCCTTGCCCTGCTGGATGCCGTAGGCGCCGGCCTTGTCGAGCGGGTTGACCCGCGCGAGGTAGCGGTCGATGTCGTCCTCCGACAGGCTGCGGAACAGCACGCGCGCCGTGACGCAGCGCGACTCCTCCAGGCCGGTCGGTCGGTGGATCAGGCAGATGCCGGTGTGCACGGTGTGCTCGCGGCCGGAGAGCATCCGGAGCATGGCGCGGGCCTCGGCGAGGTCGGCCGGCTTGTTCAGGACGCGGTCGCCGAGGGCCACGGTCGTGTCGGCGCCGAGGACGACGGCGTCGGGCTCGCGCTCCGCCACGGCCCGCGCCTTCAGGCGGGCGTTGTGCAGGACCATCTCGCGGGGATCGGACGCGGGGTCCTCGTGCTCGGTGACATCGGCGACGACCACCCGGTGGGCGAGGCCCGCCTCGCGAAGCAGCTCGGTCCGCCGCGGCGAGGCCGAGGCCAGCACAAGCTCGGCCCGGGATGCGCTCACTTGTGCGACGGCTGCCAGCGGGCGACGCGGTCGGCCAGGTACCTCACGTAGACCTGCTGGTCGTTGAGGCAGGGGATCTGCTCGAACGACTCGCCGCCGGCCTCCATGAACTCCTCCTTCCCCTCCTCGCTGATCTCCTCGATGGTCTCGAGGCAGTCGACGGTGAAGGCGGGGCACATGACAAGCAGGCGCTTGGCGCCCTCGCCCGGCAGGGCCTCGAGGCGCTTGTCGGTGTAGGGGGTGAGCCATTGCTCCGGACCGAAGCGCGACTGGAAGGCGAGCTCCACCTGGTCCTTGCGCAACCCGGCCGCCTGGCGGAAGAGCTCGGTCGTGCGCACGCACTGGTGCCGGTAGCAGTTGGCGTGGCTCGGGTTGGCCACCTCGCAGCAGTTGGGGACCTTGGTGCAGTGGGCCTTGGAGGCGTCGCCCTTGCGCAGGTGCCGCTCGGGGACGCCATGGTAGGAGAACAGGACCTTGTCGAAGGGCTTGTCGAGCCAGGGCCGGGCCGACTCGACCAAGGCGGCGATGTACGCGGGGTCGTCGAAATAGGGCTGGAGCATCTGCCAGCGCATCGCGGGCGCGCGCCGGAGGAGCTCCTCCTGGAACTTGACCACCACGGTCTCGTAGCTCGACATCGCGTAGTGGGGATACTGCGGGAGGACGAAGACCTCCTCGACCCCGAGCTCGACCAGGCGCCCGACCGCCTGGGCGCAGGAGGGCTCGCCGTAGCGCATGCCCGTGATGACCGGAAGCCCGCAGGCGGCCTCGAGCTTGGCCCGGAGCTTCTCCGTGGTCACGAGCAAGGGGGCGCCCTCGGGGGTCCAGACGGTGCGGTAGGCCTCGGCCGTCTTGCGGGGCCGGGTGCGGAGGATGATGCCCTCGAGCAGGGCGAAGCGGAAGGCCGCGGGGTAGTCGATGACGCGCTCGTCGCCGAGGAACTCGCGCAGGTAGACCCGGACATCGCCGACGGAGGTGCTCTTCGGCGAGCCTAGGTTGAGGAGGACGACGGCGCGCTTGGGCATGGGGAAGGAGGGAGGGGGAAGGGCGGGGGAGTCAATCGCCCGAGCCGACGACGGCCCCGACCACGGCGGCGACGGTCTCGATGCGCGCGTCCGGGGTGATGCCGTGGCCGAGGTTGAAGATGTGCCCGGGGTCGCCGGCGTTGTCCGCCAGCACGGCGCGAGCCGCCTCGGCGGCGGCCTCGGGCTCGCGGGTCATCCATTCCGGGTCGAGGTTGCCCTGCAGGCAGAGGGGGCGGCCGGCGAGGGCGCGGACCTTGGAGAGGGGCAATTCCCAGTCGACGCCGAGCACCGCGGCGCCGGTGCCGGCAAGCGCGCGGGCCTCGGGGGACTTGCCCTTCGCGTAGAGGATGACGGGGGCGCCGGGGGGAAGGCGATCGAGCACCGCGCGAATCCAGCGAAGCGACAGCGCCTCGTACTCCGCGCCGGCGAGCAACCCGGCCCAGCTGTCGAACACCTGGACGGCGTCGGCCCCGGCCGCGAGCTGGCGGCGCAGGTATTCGGCGACGGTGTCGGCCAGCATCCCGAGCAACCGGGCGAAGGCGGCGGGCTCGGCGCGGGCGAGGGCGAGCGTGCGGGGAAAACCCTCGGCGCTGCCGCCGTCGACGAGGTAGCAGGCGAGGGTCCAGGGGCTGCCGGCGAAGCCCAGGAGGGCCTTCGATTGGCCGAGCTCGGCGCGGAGCAGGCGGAGGGCGTCGTAGACGTAGCCGAGACGGTCGGCCGCGCCCTCGGCGGAAAGCGCGGCGAGGTCGGCCGGGGTGGCCAGGGCGCGCTCCATCTGGATGCCCCCGGACTCGCGGAAGCGGTAGGGCACGCCGAGGGCCTCGGGCACGACGAGGATGTCGCTGAACAGGATGGCGGCGTCGAGGGGGAACCGCCGCAGGGGCTGGAGCGTGACCTCCGTCGCCAGGTCGGGCGTGCGGACGAGGGTGACGAAGTCGTGCCTCGACTTGAGCTCGCGGTACTCGGGCAGGTAGCGCCCGGCCTGGCGCATGATCCAGACCGGCGCCCGGCCGTGCGGCTCGCGACGGACGGCGGCGAGAAGGCGCTCCCGAGAGTTCATGGCGCCAGCATCCCGCGGAGGGCCCGCTTGGCAAGAGGGGAGGAGGGCCTCAGACCCACTCGCGCGGACGGATGAAGTCGAGCAGCGCCGCCTCGGGCGTGCCGGGCGCGGGCTCGTGGCGGTATTCCCAGCGGGCCCGGGGAGGCATGGACATCAGGATGGACTCGGTCCGGCCGCCGGATTGGAGGCCGAAGAGGGTCCCGCGGTCCCAGACCAGGTTGAACTCGACGTACCGGCCGCGCCGAATCTCCTGCCACGTCGTCTCGGGAGCGCCATAGGGCGTGTCCTTGCGACGCCTCAGGATGCGGCAGAGGGACGGGCCGTAGGCGGACCCCACCCGGCGCATCAGCGCGAAGGCGGCGTCGAACCCGCCCTCGCTGAAGTCGTCGAAGAAGACACCGCCGATGCCGCGGGGCTCCTGCCGGTGCTTTTGCCAGAAATACTCGTCGCACCACTTCTTGAAGCGCGGGTAGAGCGGGCCGGTGGCCTCGCGCGCGGCGGCATGCCAATCGCGCGCGTCCTCCTCATACCCGTAGAAGGGCGTGAGGTCGAAGCCGCCGCCGAACCACCAGACCGGGTCGGGGCCCTCGGTGCTGAAGAAGCGCACGTTCATGTGCGAGGTCGGGCAATGGGGGTTGAGCGGATGCTGGACCACCGAGACGCCCATCGCGCGCCAGGCGCGTCCGGCCAGCTCCGGCCGATGCTGGGTGGCGGAGGGCGGAAGCTTGGTCCCCCGCACGTCGGAGAAGGCCACCCCGCCCTTTTCCACCACGGCGCCGCCGCCGATGACCCGGGTGCGGCCGCCGCCGCCCTCCGGACGCTCCCAGCTGTCGGTCCGGAAGACCTGCTTGCCGTCGACCTCCTCGATCTGGGCGCAGAGCGTGTCCTGCAGCCCGAGGAGATACTCGCGTACGGCGGCGATGTCCATGGCGGCGAGATGCTCGCCGACGGATGCCGCAGGGTCAACCCGTCGCTGCGCACGCCGGCGGCTTGCAGGGCCGCTTCACGAGCGCGTAAGGGCGGCTGTTTGGCTCGCCACGGGGGCTCGGATGGCTTGGCTCGGAAGGCATGACGCCTCGCCAAAGGCTCGACCTGATCCTGCTCGGCCTGGGCGCCCTCGCCCTCCTGCTGCCCTGGCTCGCCTGGGCCCGCCTGCGCTGGCTGGAGCGCCGGAGCGCCTCGCGGCTGCTGGTGAGGGGCGTCAATGGCGACCAGGCGGCCCGCATCGTGCTGCTTCGCGGCGAGCTGCCCGACCTGCCCGTGGACGAGACCCTCGACTTCCTCGGGGACAGCTACGCCGCCCACCTGCCCGCGGTCAGGCTGGCGCACCGCACCTACTTCGGCCGCACGCTCTTCGCGGTGGCCCGAGCCGCCCGGGTCGCCGCCCACGCGCTGCAGCACCGCGCAAGGGACCGCGGCGCCGGTCGGCTCGCCCGGCTCGACGGGCTCGGCGTGCTCTGGGGCAACGCCTGGCCCGTGGTGCTCCTCCTCATCCTGCTCGCGCCGGGTCGCCTCGGCGGGCTGCGCGCCTTCGCCGCCTTCGCCATCGCGATGGCCGCCGCCCAGATCATCGCCCACCTGACCGTGGCCGCCGCCGCGCGGCGCGGCCGGGCGGCGCTGGAGGACGCGCGCCTGCTGGACGGGCATCCCGCGGGCGAGGTCGACGATGCCTTCGCGGCCGCCCGGCTGGAGCACCTGGCGGCCCCCGCCCGGCAGACGCTCTGGGGCGCCTTCCGCCGCAGGGAAAGCTGAGCCGGCCTCAGCGCGACGGCGAGGCGGGCGCCGCGGCGGGCTCGGGCCTGCCCGACTCGAACTGGGCCTGGGCCAAGGCCATCCTCCCTTTCGCAGGGGGCCCGAGCTTGCGCAAGGCGTGCGCGCGCAGGCCGTGCAGGTCGGCGAGCAGCTTGTCCGGAACCGGCTTGCCGTCCTTGTCCAAGCTCCAGCGCGAGGCGCCCGCGAGGGAGGCGATCACCCGGGAGCACCACGCCTCGACCTGGGACGCGTCCGCCTCGCGCAGGGCGGCGAGGCGCAGGGCGAGATCGGCCAGCGCGCGCTCGCGGGCCTTGCCCTTGAGCGCGTCCGCCGCGCGAGCGTCCGACTCGACCGAGGCGAGCACGGGAACCGCGCCGTCGGCAAGGAGGTCGAGCCGGGTGAGCAGCTGGGCGCTCACCGCCGCGCCGTGGGGCAGCTTGAGGCCGGCCCGCCGCTCGACCTCGGCGCGGACGACCGAGCGGAGCTCCGTGCGCGAGGCCCCGGCGGCGAGCAGGCGGTCGACGCCCTGGCGAAGGAGCGCGTCGCCGGCGACGCGGGCGACGGAGTTGCCGACATCGGAGCGGGCCTTGGGGTCGCCGCCGCCAAGCGTGGCGAAGTCGGTCGCGGCCGAAAGGCGCTCGGCCTCCTCGATCCGGCTGTTGGGATTGACGAGGAGGGTGTCCATCTCGGCCAGCACCCGGGCGAGCGCCGGGGCGTCCGGGGCGGCCTCGGCCAGCTGGCGCCACGAGCCGAGGTCGTAGGGATTCAGCGCAAGGGCGTCGCGCAGCGCGCGGGCTCGCGGCGCGGCGGGCAGCTCCTGGGCGTGCCAGGCGAGGATGCGGGCCCGGGTCCAGCGATCCAGGCCGAGGTTCATCGCGCCGACCAGCGCCTGGCAATTGACCGCGCCGTTGCGGAGAAACTCGGCGGGCTGGGCGAGGTCGGGCGAGGTGGTCGTGACCTCGATGCCCGCGATGCTCTGGCCGACGCCGAAGGTCCATTGGCCGCGCTTGGCGTCCCATCCGTAGTTGACGAACGCGCGGTGCCCGGGCTGGCCGGCCCCGCGCGCGGGAATCCCGAGCGTGCGGCGGAAGGTGTCCCCCATGGTGGAGAGGCGACCGCAGACGCCGCCGTCCTCCCAGATGCGGGGAAGCGACGACGGGTGCCAGGCGCTCGCCTTGTGCTTCACCGCCGGCACCCGGTCGTAGTCCCAGGAGTAGCGCCCGTAGCCGATGATACCCGACTTGGATTGGCCGGGCAGCCTGCCCCAGTAATAGTCCCAGATCCAGTCGCGCTCGCGCTCCGGGGGAACGTCGCGAAACCAGGTGAGCAGCGGCCAGGGCGCCTTGGCCATCGGGAAGGCGGGCCAGGCCTGCTTGCCACCCTCGGGGGCGGGCGCGTCGAGGCGGTCGACGAGCCAACGGATGTGGGCGGGGACCGAGGCCGCCAGCCGCGGCGGGTAGGTGCCGGAGG
>JBKDBK010000123.1:0-13461 GCA_046315175.1 Opitutia bacterium
GAAGACGGCATACGCGATGAATTACGGTCTCGTGGGCTCGGAGATGTGTATAAGAGACAGCTCGTTGCCTCGGGTAGGGCCGTTGCGCCGCAACGGCCGCCTGGGATCGGGTAGGGCGGCTTCTCCGAAGCCGCTTGTATCCCCCGAGCCCCCGAGCCCCCGAGCCCCTGTGCCGCTGTCTCGTCCGTGCCCCGGTGCCCCCGTTCCCCCGTGCATACGCGCTGTCGCCTTGCGACAGCACGTATCCGACCCGGCGTCGCCGCCGGGTCGGCAAAGTGGTGGAGCCAATCGGGATCGAACCGACGACCTCTTGCATGCCATGCAAGCGCTCTACCAGCTGAGCTATGGCCCCTTTCCGTGACTGAGAGGGGCAACAAACCCCACCCACCCCCCCTCGGTCAAACCTATTTTGCCCACAGCAGGGTCCCCGCTTGCCAAGCGCCGATGCGGGGTCTTGCCTAAACCCACATGGTAGACCCTGAGGATATCCCCGGCGAGGCCGGCGAGGAAGAGCCTAGCGAGCCCGCGGCGGCCGCGAGGCCCGGCGCCCTCCGCATCGAGAAGACCTTCATCGAGGGACTTCCCGAGGACGAATGGCGCGGCCCCATCGAGCTGATCGAGAAGGAGTCCGAGGCCGAGCTCGCCATCCGCTCGATGCTCGCCGACCGCGTCATCGGCTTCGACACCGAGACCAAGCCCTCCCACCGCCGCGGCGAGAACCACCTCCCCTCCATCCTCCAGCTCGCCTCCGCCGACCGCGTTTTCGTCTTCCGCATCGAGGCCTGCGGCGGCATCCCCTTCGCCTTCCCCGTCCTCTGCAATCCCCGCCAGGCCAAGGTCGGGGTCGCCGTGCGCGACGACGTCCGCAACCTCCAGCGCCGCGCGCCCTTCGACGCGCGCTGCTTCGTCGAGATTTCCGACTTCACCCGCCGCGCCGGCGTCGAGAACACCGGCCTGCGCGCCCTCGCCGCCCATTACCTCGGCTTCCAGATGCGCAAGTCCAAGCGCGTCCAATGCTCCGACTGGTCCAAGCGCCTCGATCGGCGCCAGGTCCAGTACGCCGCCAACGACGCCTGGGTCGGCCGCGAGCTCTACCTCAAGCTCGAGCAGCAGGGAGTCATTCCTCGCCAAGCCTGAGGCCCCTCAGGCCTCCGGCCCTCGGTGGGCGGTGTCAGCGGTGTCAGCGGTGCCCGCGGCGAGAGCGTTGTCCGCGGGAGAGAACTCGCTGGCGCTCGTTTCCTCCCGGGAAGGGATTCAATGGATTAAGCGATGAAAGGATGAAGGGATAATCGCCCCCCATCCTTCCGTCCGCTTCCTTCTAACACCGCTAACCCGCTATTCCGCTAGAGAGCTATCCAGCTAGCGAGCTATACTCCCGAGCCCCCGAGCCCCTGAGCCCCCGTGCCGCTGTCTCGTCCGTGCCCCGGCGCCCCCGCCGCCTGCCTCGGGTAGGGAGGATGCTGCGCATCCTCCGGGCGAACCTCGCGCCGCATCGCCATTCGCCTCGGGTAGGGCGGTTTCTCCGAAACCGCTTGTGCCCCCGTGCCCCCGAGCCCTCGTGCCTCCGTCCCAGCCAGTCAGCTACATCCCTCTCCCCGCCGCCTGAATCATCCGCCTCGTCTTGCCTGCGCCTTCCCGGAGCTGCTCCAGCTGACCTTCCGTCATCCGCCACGTCCAGTTCCCCTGGGCCACGCCCGGGGTGTTTAGCCGAGCCTCCGTGCCCAGCCCCAGCAGGTCCTGGGCTGGCGCAAGGGCCGCGATCGCGGGCGAGGCCAGCGCGGCGCGCCAGGCGACCTCCGAGGGGCGTCCCTCCCCGAGCGAGGCCCGCGCCTCGCGCGCGACCTCCGGGGAAAGCCCCTCGAACCAACCCTCCGTCGTGTCGTTGTCGTGGGTTCCTGTATACACCACGCGGTCCGGGGTGATCGCCTCGGGGTGGTGGGGGTTGTCCTCTGTCCTCGGGAAGCCGAACTGCAGCACCGCCATGCCGGGAAGTCCGGCCTTCTCCCGCAGCGTGTGCACCCCGGGGCTGAGCAGGCCGAGGTCCTCGGCGACCAGGGCCCGCTTGCCCAGCGCCTCGAAGAACGCCATGCCCGGTCCCGGCCGCCAGCGCCCCTCCTTGGCCGAGGCCGATCCCTTTGGCACCGCCCAGTAGTCGCACAGCCCCCGAAAATGGTCGATGCGCGCCGCGTCGAACAGGCGTAGGTCGCGGTCGACCCGCGCCCGCCACCACGCGAAGCCGTCCCCGGCCTGCCGCTCCCAGTCGTGCAGCGGGTTGCCCCAGAGCTGGCCATCCTCTGAGAAGTAGTCCGGCGGCACGCCCGCCACCTCGTCCCGCGTGAAGAGTTCCGGGCGGTCGTGGAAGTCGCAGCCATCCGACGACACATAGATCGGCATGTCGCCCAGCAGGCGCACGCCCTGGCGCGCCGCGTGGGTCCTCAGGCGCGACCATTGCGCGTCGGCGATCAGCTGCAGGACCGCCGCGCGGGTCTCGGCGCCCCGCTCCGGCTCCGTCGGGCCCCAATCCGAGGGCGCCTTGAAGCCGTTGGCCTCGCGTCGCGCGGCAAACCGGCACCAGCCCGGCAGCCAGGCGCTCTCCCGCGCCCGAAAGGCGTCCAGCTCGCCCCAGGCCTCGAGCCGGGCCGGGTCGCGCGTCGCGCGGTCCGCCGCCCGCGCGAGCAGCGGGCGCAGCCTCGTCCAGAGCAGGCCGTAGTCGACTCCCTGGCCCGGCGGTCCCAGGTCCGACAGCTCCTCGGGCGTCGCCAGGCCCTGGGCGACGAGCTCGGCCAGGTCGATCAGGTGGGGGTTGAGCGCCGACGTCGACAGCGGCTGGTAGGGCGAGTCCCCGTACCCCGTCGGGCCCAGGGGGCAGATCTGCCACCAGCCCAGCCCGCTCGCCGCCAAGGCGTCCACCCAGCGCCGCGCCGCCGCGCCCACGTCCCCCACCGGCCCCGCGCCGGAGAGCGACGTCACATGCGCCACCGCCCCCGCCGTCCGCGCGGGGAAGGCGGCGCAGCGGTAAGCCGCGTCGCGCGGGGCTGTCATCGGCGTGTCCCCACGTGCGGGCGCCGCGCTCAGCGCGACTGGGGCGCGTGCTTCTCGCGCAGGCGCTCAAGCCAGGCCCGGATCGCCTCGTTGCCGAGGTCGTCGCGCACCTTGGCGGCGATCTGCTGGCGCACGTCCTCGATCGGCGCCGTGCCCGCGGTCCGGAAGCCCGTGCGCAGCAGGAGGAAGTGGGCCTTCTCGCCGCCCGCGTCGAGCGTGAGCAGGGGCGAGACACCCCCGTCGGGCAGGGTGCGCAGCGCCTCGGCGACCGTTCCCGCCAGGTCGGCCATGGCGCGCCATCCGGCGTCGCCGCCCTCGGCGCGGTAGTCGTCGTCGCTCCCCGCCTTGGCGGCGGCCACGAAGCGATCCTCCGCGCCCGGCTTGCCGCCGGCGATGGCGTCCCGGGCGGCCTCGGCGCGGCGCAGCGTCTCCTCGGGCGTCTCGGTGGCGCGCCGGAGGAAGGAAATCTGGCGGAAGCGGACCTGCTCGGGCCGCGCGAACGACGCCTGGTTGGCGTCGTAGAAGGCTTGGATCCGCGCCGGGCTCGCCTCGCCGATCGAGCGGCGCACCTGTCCCAGCATGTAGTCGAAGATGATCTTGTCCTCGGTCTGGCGGCGGTGCTCGGCCGGGGTGATGCCCTGGGCGCGCAGCGAGGCGTAGTACTTCAGCCGGTCGCCCTCGTGCTGCCGGCGCACCTGGTCGTCGATCTCCGCCTGCACCATCGCCGGAGGGATCACCATGCCGCTCGACCGGAACTCGCTCAGCACGATCGCCCGGTCGGTCAGGTTGCGCAGCACCTCGGCGGCGGCCTTCCGGATGGCGGCTTCCTTTTCCTCCGCCGTGCCGCGCAGGCCCCGGGCCAGCGGCGCCAGCTCGCGGCGGATATCCGAGAGCGTCACCACCTGGTCGCCCGCCACCGCGAGCACGCGGTCGCCGTTCTGCTCCGTCCAAGCGAGGTCCATCGGCGTGGCGGGCGTCGCGAGGAGCGCGAGGGCGAGGAGGGCGGAGGTCATCAGGGGGAGGGCAGTCGCGCGAGGAATGCGCGGATTTCCGCGAGTTTCCGCAGGGGCTCCCGCGCGGTCAAGCGGGGAAACCTCCCCATCAGAAGCAGCGGTTCCTCGCTCCCGCCAGCCGCCAGGCGGTGGCAGCGCAGCACCGCGCCCTCCGTCGCCACCCGCGTCACGCCCCTCGACTCCGCCAGGCAGCGGAGCTCCGCCAGGTCCAGCAAGGCCGCCGCCTCGGGCGGCAGCCGCCCGAAGCGGTCGCGCAACTCCGCCCGGATTTCCGCCACCTCGGCCGCCTCCCCCGCCAGCGCGATCCGCCGGAACGCCTCGATGCGCAGGCGCGTCTCCGGGATCCAGGACGCGGGCAGGGCCGCGGTCAGCGCCCGCCCCGAGCCCTCGGCGGCCTCGGCCGAGGGCCCCAGGGGCGTGTCGGCATGGCGCACGCAGTCGAGCGCCACCTCGGCCCGGACCTTTGCCCGACCGCCGCCCTTCAGCCGCTGGACGCTCTCCCGCAGCAGCTGGCAGTAGAGCTCGAAGCCAACCCCGGCGATGTGCCCGCTCTGCTTGGCGCCGAGCAGGTTGCCCGCGCCGCGCAGCTCCAGGTCGCGCATCGCGATGCGGAAGCCGGCCCCCAGCTGGTTGTGCTGGCGCACCGCCGCCAGCCGGTTGCGCGCACGCTCCGCCAGCTGCCCGTGGCGGTGCAGGAACAGGTAGGCGTAGGCTTGGCGGTTGAAGCGCCCGACGCGCCCCCGGATCTGGTAGAGCTGGGCCAGGCCGAGCCGGTCCGCCCCCTCCAGGATCAGCGTGTTGCAGTTGGGGATGTCCAAGCCGGTCTCGATGATGGTCGTGCAGACCAGGATGTCCGCCTCGCCCGAGACGAATCCCGCCATCACCGCCTCCAGCTCGCCCGCTCCCATGCGGCCGTGCCCGACCGCGATCCGCGCCCTGGGCGCCAGCTCGCGCACCCGGGCCGCGCAGGCCTCGATTGTCTCGATCCGGTTGTGCAGGTAGAAGACCTGCCCCCCCCGGGCCAGCTCCGCCCGGATGGCGTCCCGCACCAGCCGCTCGTCGTAGGCGCGGACCACCGTCCGGATCGGCAGCCGCTCGCGCGGGGGCGTCTCGATCACGCTCAGGTCGCGCGCGCCCACCAGCGCGAGGTAGAGCGTCCGCGGGATGGGCGTGGCCGACATCGCCAGCACGTCCACCTCGGACCTCATCCGCTTGAGCTGCTCCTTGTGCCGCACGCCGAAGCGGTGCTCCTCGTCGACCACCGCCAGGCCCAGCCGGGCGAAGCGCACGTCCTGGGCGAGCAGGGCGTGCGTCCCCACCACGATGTCGACCTTGCCCTCCTCCGCCCGGCGCTTCGTGGCCGCCCGCTGCCGCGGCGTGCGGTACGAGCTGAGCAGCTCCACCGTCACCGGCCAACGCCCCATCCGCTCCGCGAACGTCGCGTGCAGCTGCTGGGCCAGCACCGTCGTCGGCGCGAGCACCGCCACCTGCCGCCCGCCCAGCGCGCACTTGAAGGCCGCCCTCAGGGCGACCTCCGTCTTGCCGAAGCCCACGTCGCCGCAGACCAGCCGGTCCATCGGCGACGCCCGCTCCATGTCCGCCTTGGCCTCGGCGATGGCCCGCGCCTGGTCGGTTGTCTCGCGGTGCGGGAACGCCCGCTCGAACTCCCCCATCCAGGCGTGGTCGGCGTCCGCCGGGTGCGCGAGGCCCGGCCGCGCCTGCCGGAGCGCCTGCATCCGCAGCAGCTCCGCGGCGAGGTCGAGCGTCGCCCCCTCCGCCGCCTTGCGCGTGCGCTCCCACCCGCCGCCGCCCAGCCGGGAGAGGCGCGGGGCCGCCCGGCCGATGCCGACGTAGCGCGAGAGCAGGTGCGACTCGCGCAGCGCCAGGTGCAGCATCGCCTTCTCCGCGAACTCCAGCGAGAGGAACTCCTGCCGGGCCCCGTCCACCTCGAACCAGCGGATGCCGCGGAACAGGCAGATGCCCTGCGTCGCGTGCACGAGCGCGTCGCCTTCCGCCAGCTCGGAGAAGTCGAGCAGCTGGCCGACCGCCGCCCGCTGCGCCGACCGGCGGCGCGGCAGGCTGGCGAGCGTGCGGCTCCGCCGCGCGAACAGTTCGCGCTCCGTCAGCAGCACGAGGCCCTTGGCCAGGGGTCCGGGCAGCCTGCCCGGCTCCGCCGTCGCGCCCGCCGCGAAGCGCGCCACATCCGTCCGCGGCGCGAAGCCGGCGATGGCCGCCGATTCCTCCCGGGCGCGGTCGACCGACGCCCCGGTGTCGACCGCGATCAGGCACGGGCGCCCGTCCCTCGCCAGGCTCGCCGCCGCGCGCAGGGCGTGCGCCCGCTCCGCCTCGGGCGAGCCCGCCGACCCCACCAGCAGGTCCTCCGCCGGCGCGACCGGGCACGGCTCCGCCGTCCAGCCCTCCGGCGCCGCGTCCGTCTCCTCCAGCGCGAGCAGGTCGCGCCCGGCGAGGAGCGGGTGCCCGGCCAGCGCGGGGTCCTCCAGCGCGCCCGCCACGCCGACCAGCAGCGCGCCCTTGGGCAAATGGCTCAGCAGGCTGCCCGAGGCCGGGCCGTGCCCCGGCAGCGCCGCCGCGACCACCGACGCCAGCTCGCCCTCGCCCCGCTGGGTGGCCGGATCGAAGGCCCGGATCGCCTCCACCGTGTCGCCGAGGCAGTCGAGCCGGGCGGGCAGGTGGGCGTTGACCGGATAGACGTCGAGGATGCCGCCGCGCAGCGCGAACTCGCCCGGCCGCTCGCAGGCGGCCTCCGCCGAGTAGCCCATCGCCGCCAGCCGCTCGGCCAGGCCGCGGAGGTCGACCGTGTCGCCGACCTTCACCGCCAGCTCCGCCGGCGCCTCGCGCGCGCCTCCCGCGACCTCGCGCACCAGCGCCCCGGGAAGCGCCGCCACCAGCAGCGGGTTGGCCGCGCCGTGCCCGCCGTGTCGGAGCTCGGCCAGCGCGGCGAGCAGGTCGCAGTCGGCCTCGAACGCCGCCGTCGCCGCGTCGGGCTCCGCCACCGCCCGCGCCGTCGGCTGGGCCCCGGCCAGCAGCCGCAGCAGGTGCCCCGTCTCCTCCGCCACCCGCTCCGCCGTCCCGAGGTCGCCCGCCACGCAGACGATCACCGGGCGCCCGCTTCCGTGCGCGCACGCCGCCACCGCCGCCGCGTGCGAGGCGGCCCCGGTCAGGCAGAGGCGCAGGGGGGGCATGTCGGAGCCGACTGATGAGACGGGAACGCGGCGGCGGGGCAACCGCCGACCCTCCTTGACCCCGGCCGTCCCCCTTATCGCCGCCAGTCCAGCGGGAAGAGCGCGTTTCCGGCGTCCTCCCTTTCCAGGGTCGCCACGGCTTGCGCGACCACCTCGGGTCGCTCGGCCGCCAGGTCCCTGGTCTCCGAGGGATCCTTCGCCAGGTCGTAGACCTCCCACTGGCCGCGGTTCTTGGGGTTGGGGCGGGCGAGGTTCTTCCGCACCGCCTTCAGGTCGCCCATCCGCACCGCCACCTGGCCGCCGTACTCGGGGAAGATCCAGACCATCGGCGGCCGCTCCGCCAGCTTGCCGGCGCCTGTCATCAACGGCCAGAGGTTTGCGCCGTCCCGGTCCTTGGGCTCGGGCAGGCCCGCCGCCGCGCACAGCGTTCGGTACCAGTCCGCGAAGTAAGAGGGCGTGGTCTCGACGGCGCCCGCCCTGATGCCGCGGGGCCAGCGCGCGATCATCGGCACGCGCAGCCCGCCCTCGTGCAGGCTGCCCTTGAGCCCGCGCAGCCCCGCCACCGAGTTGAAGAACACCGCGTCCACCCCGCCGACTCCCGGCTTGCCGGCCGCGCCCGCGTGGGTCGTCCCGTTGTCCGACGTGAAGAGGATCAGCGTGTCCTCGAGCACGCCCGCCTTCTCCAGCGCCGCCCGCACGCGCCCGACGTGCCGGTCAAGGTCCGTCACCATCGCCGCGTAGGCCGCCCGCGGGCGCGGGTGGGGCAGGTAGCCGCTCTCGCCCCGGTAGGGTTCCCGGTCCCACTCCCGCGGGTAGCTCTCCACCAGCTCGCGCGGCGGGTGCATCGCCGCGTGCGGCTCGATGAAGGGCAGGTAGAGGAAGAAGCGCCGGTCCTTGTTGCGCGCGATGAACAACTCGGCCTCCCTCAGGATCGGCTCCGAGCTGTAGGTCTCCGACTGGTAGGTCTCCATCCGCACCTCGCCCTCGGGCTGCTTGCGATGCCCCGGGATGGGCCTCGCGTTGAGCGGCACCTTCTCGCCGTTGCGCCAAAGGTGCTCCGGGTAGAACGAGTGCGCGAGCGCCTGGCAATTGTAGCCGAAGAAGAGGTCGAAGCCGCGCGCGTTGGGGTCGCCGCTCGAGCCGACGGGACCCAGTCCCCACTTGCCCATCGCGCCGGTCGCGAAGCCCGCGGCCCGGAACGTCTCCGCCAGCGTGCTCACCCGTCCCGAGATCGGATGCTGCCCCTCCTCCGCCCCGGGGAAGCTCAGCTTGGCCTGGCGGTTGCCCCGGATCTCCGCCTTGCCAAGGTGCCTGCCCGTCAGCAGCACGCAGCGCGCGGGCGCGCAGACCGGCGCCCCCGAGTAGTGCTGGGTGAACCGCGTGCCCTCGGCCGCGAGCCGGTCGAGGTTGGGTGTGCGGATCTTGGTCTGGCCGTAGGAGCCCAGCTCCCCGTAGCCGAGGTCGTCCGCCAGGATGAAGACGATGTTGCGCGGCTCCGGCGCAGCCTGGGAGCGGGAGGGTGCCCAGGCCACGGCGAGCGCGAGGGCAAGGATTCGGAGGCGGGTCATGGGGCGGGTTTCTCCACCGAATCCGGGAGCTTCCTTGTTTGCAACCTCACGCTGACACGCGCCGCGCCGGGCCCCCAATTCGTGGTTTTGGCCACGGAATCCATGTCACGGACCCGCCATGTGCGGGGTTGACACACCCGCGGCCGCAATGACTGAATACACGCCGTATGACCACATCCCACACCCACCGTCTCCTCGTCGCCGCCCTCGTCGCCGCCAGCGCGACCTCCTTCGGCCAAGCCCGTCCCCAGGCTGCCAAGGATTCCGAGAGCTTCTCCGGCTTCTCGATTTCCCTCGGCGCCAGCCAGGTGACCCAGTCCGGCCGCACCTTCCTCGAGGAGGTTTACCGGGACATCACCATCGACACCGACACCGATAACAATTCCGGCGGATCTGATGGCTCTGATACCGCGGATGGCACCTACAATGTGTTTCAGGACAACGGTGGCCGCCTCTTCGAGTCCAAGGACGCCTTCAACGGCCAGCTCGCGCTCGCCTACAACCTCGCCGTCGGCGACAGCTTCCTGCTCGGCCTCGAGGTCGCCAAGCAGTTCGGCGCAGGCACCCGCTTCACCAGCCTCGCCGGGTTCAGCGAGGCCGATTTCGAAGGCGTCGTCGAGACCAAGAACAACTGGTCCGTCGCCCTTCGCCCCGCCTACGCCCTCTCCAACAAGTTCATGGTCTACGGCAAGATCTCCTACGCCAACGCCAAGATCTCGGGGGCCAACTCCCTCCTGCTCGCCGACTTCTACGGCGTCGACAATGACGGGCTCTCTGTGAGCAAGAATGTCAGCGGCCTCGGACTCGGCGTGGGCTTCGAGTACAACATCGACCAGAATTGGTTCCTCCAGTTCGAGATCGAGCGCATCGGCTTCGACTCCTACCGCAAGAGCGTCAGCACTGGCACCAATAACACCACCGTCACTGACTCCACCTCCACCACCCCTGACAGCGGTGCCTCGGTCGGCGAGTACCACTCCGCCACCGCCGACATCGGCGTGAACCTCTCGAAGGCCACGATCTCCCTCGGTTACCGGTTCTGAGGACCGGTCCATCGGATCGAATGCCCGCCGCAAGGCGGGCATTTTTTTGCCCGCTTTCGCCGCGGCCTTGTCGCCGCGCCGCCGGCCCGCGCCCGCGAGTCGAGGCTGGCAATCCTACCGGGCTCAGCGCGCCCGCCCCAGCCCCCGCCGAGAAGGCGTCCGCCGCGTCACTCAGCGCGCCCGGTCCAGCTCCCGCCGCAGCACCTGGAGCATGCTGGCCTCGCCGGCCGCGTCCTGGGTGAGCTCCCAGGCCATCATCCCCCCGAGGCCGCGCTCGCGGACCCAGGCGGCCTTCCTCGCCATCGTGACCGGTCCGTTGAAATGCAGGCCGTCCGCGTCGTCCTGTTCCGGCCGGGGCGCGTGCCGGACGAGGATCTCGCGGTAGGGCAGGGTGCGGTCGCGCTCGGTCACGCCCCGGCCGTAGAAGGGCACGCCGAGGATGAGTCGGTCCGCGGGCACGCCCGCGGCAACCAGCGCCTCGACCCGCGCCTGGGCGGCCTCGGAGGTCGCGTGCCGCCCCGGCATGTCGTACGCCATCAGCTGCACGCGGTCGGCCCGCCGCCCCCCGCCGGGCGGCAACTGCCCCGCGCTCGCCAACGTCAGCGTCACCTCTCCCTTGCGCGCCGCCATCGCCGCCTTGAGCTCGTCGATGAGCAGTCCGTAGGCCGCCAGCTCCGCCGCGCCGCGCGGGTGCTCCCAGTCCAGGTCGACCCCGTCGAGGCCGCGCTCCGCGCAATACCGCGCCACCTCGGCCACGAACCTGGCCCGTCGCGCCGGGTCCGCGGTGACCGCCGCGAAATGGCGCGAGCGTCCCCAGCCGCCGAGGCAGAGGTGGACCCGCGTGCCCGAGGCCCGCACCGCCGTCACCTTTTCCCAGGGCGTCTTGTCGAGACGTGTCGCGTCCAGCGAGCCGTCGGCGCGCGGCTCGCCCGAGAACAGCATCAGGTCGGTCAGACCCGGGAAGCGCCCCACCTCCAGTGCCGCCGCCCTTCCGTATGGCAGGTAGCCGACCAGTCGCGGTTTCTCCGACGCGTCGACCGCGGCCGTGAGCGCAAGGAGCAGGAGGGCGAGGAGGCGTTTCATGTCGCTCCCCGGTGCCGGAGGTGGGACTCGAACCCACACGCTTTAAGGGCGGCTGATTTTGAGTCAGCTGCGGCTGCCATTTCGCCACTCCGGCCGGAGAGGAGAGTCAAGGTGCTCGGATTCCCGCCGGACAAAAGCCCAAACGCTCAGCCCGCGTTGCCGTAGAACCCCCTCGGCCATCGGAACGAGGGGTCGCAGGCCAGGGGGAAGGCCTCCTCGATCGTCGCGCCCCGGGCCGCCGCCTCCGCGTTGGCCGCGCTGTAGCGTTCCCAGAGCCTCGCCAGCGCCGGGGTCCGGAGGTCGCCGCGTCCGTGGGGCACGCCTTGTCCGACCAGCAGGTTGAGGTAACCCGGCAGCCCGAAGATCGCCTGCCGGGGGCGGAGCAGCTCCGGCGCGGCCAGCATGCTCGGGCCGTTCTCGCGGTAGAAGGCGACCACCGCCTCCGCGGCGTGCAGCGCGGTGTCGGCCCGGCACGCGCGCCAGAACGGCGTCTCCTTCCTGCCGTTGAAGCGGTAGTGGATCGCGAGGAAGTCGCGGATCTCGTCCCAGGCGTCGGCGCAGAAGCGGTTGCACGTCTCGCGGAGCCCGGGCGTGGGCGCGCAGGCGCTGTCGGCGAGGACCCCCGCCAGGTTGCGCAGCTCGTTGCAGATGACGAGGAGCGACGTCGCCTCGAGCGGCTCGACGAAGCCCGCGGCGTTGCCCACCGCGAACACGTTGCCCGCCCACTGCCGACGCCGCCGCCCCGAGACAAACGGCACCGGGCGCACCGGCCCCATCCGCGGCTCGAGCGCCCGCAGCTCGCGCTCCGCCTCGGCGTCCGACACGAAGGCCGAGCTGAAGACGTACCCCCGGTGCACCCGGTCGTGGTGGTCGATCCGCCAGCACCACCCGTGGTCCATCGTCGTCGCCGTCGTGTAGGGCAGGACGGGGTCGCCCGGCTCGCGGTCCCAGCCGCCGACCAGCGCGCGGTCGCAGAACAGGCTGTCGCGGTACGACACCAGCGGCTCGCCCATCGCCTTGCCGATCAGCTCGGCGCGGAACCCCGAGGCGTCGATGAACAGGTCCGCCTCGAGCCGTCGCCCGTCCGTCGTCCGGATCGCGGCCAGGCCGTCCCCGCCCGGCTCGGCCTCGCCGAGGTCGCCGTCGAGGATCTCCACGCCCACCGCGGCGGCGTGCGACTCCAGCCACGCGACCAGGTCCTCGTTCTCGATGTGGTAGCCCGTCGCCGCGTGCATCTGGATACCCTGCTCGTTCCGCCCGAAGACCTTGCCCGCCTCCATCAGCGAGCTCACGTTGTCGTGATAGTTGTAGCGCTCGTCGCCGACCACATAGCCGAGCCCGGCGCCGGCGGGCGTCTCCTCGTCCCTCAGCCGGTCGGCGAAGGCCGGATGGAAGCCGTAGTTGAAGTGGTCGAGCCGCGAGCCCCACTCGAAGCGGATCCCCAGCTTCCACGACGGCCGGACCCTGCGGAGGAACTCCCCGGGATCGATCCCGAGGTAGCTGTGCAGGTGCCGAGGGAAGTCCGGGGTGCTGCCCTCGCCGACCCCGATCACGCCCAGGGTGGGGGAGCGAAGGACCCGCACGCCCAGCTGGGGTAGCCGGACGCGCAGGGTGATGGCCGCGAGCATGCCTGCGGAGCCTCCGCCAAGCACAACGACTTGGGAAATGGGCTTCATAAGGGGTGGGGTGCCTCCAAACGCTCTCAAAAGGGCGGAATTTGTCAAATGGAGCCCGAAACGCCCCCGCCGCCGGGTTTTGCTTGTCAAGGGCGCCCCCGGTCGCCAAGTTCGACCTTCCTTTCCCTCGGGCGAGGCACGGCCGGAATCCTCCGGGCCCGTGACTCCCCGGGTCGCCAATCAACCATGAAGCAGCTGCAGCTCACCGTCACCTCCCGCGCCGCCAACGGCCGCGGTCCCTCCCGCCGCCTCCGCGAGGCCGGCTCCATCCCCGCCGTCATCTACGGCAAGTCGGGCACCCAGCTCGTCTCGGTCGAGCAGACCGCCTTCCGCACCCTGATGCGCGCCAAGGGCTCCTCCGCCGCCCTCATCGACCTCAGTGTCGAGGGCAAGGGCAAGCTGCTCTCCCTCATCAAGGAGTTCCAGCGCCACCCCATCACCCAGAAGTTCCTTCACATCGACCTCCTCGAGATCGACCCCTCCTCGCCCATGACGGCCGACATCCCCGTCCGCCTCGTCGGCGAGCCCGTCGGCGTCCGCATGGACGGCGGCACGCTCAACCAGGTCTCTCAGACCATCCGCGTCCGCTGCCTTCCCAAGGACCTGCCCGAGGCCATCGAGGTCGACGTCGCCGAGATGAAGGTCGATGACTCCATCCACGTCGGCGAGGTCAAGGCCCCCGCCGGCATCACCTTCGTCGGCGACAAGAAGCGCGTCATCGCCGTCGTCACCGAGATGGCCGAGGAGGAGGTCGTCGAGACCCCCGCCGCCGGAGCCGCCGCGCCCGCCGCGGATGGCGCCGCCGCCCCCGCCGCCGGAGCCGCCGCGCCCGC
>JBKDBK010000124.1:0-5651 GCA_046315175.1 Opitutia bacterium
CGCCGCTTGCTGGACGCCTGGACGCCCGAGCCACCGACGTGGACTTGGCTGGGGGGCGGGGGCCGGCTGTGCGTGAGACGGCCTGCCTGGATAGGGTGCCGGTCGGGGGCGGACATGGGTTGGGTTCACCGGCGCCTGGGCCAAAGCAGGCCCGCGCCGATGTGATGGACAATGCGGGGATTCCCCCCGTGGCAAATCAGAACTTCAACCACGTCGAACCTCACATGGGGCGCGCCGCCCACCGCCCGCAGCCATCCGCGGGCCGCGCGGCGCAGCGCCCGCCGCTTGCGGGCGCCGACGGCGAACCAGCCGCGGCCGGCCTCCTCGGCCCGGCGGGTCTTGACCTCGACGAACACCAGCACCTCCCCCTCGAGGACGACGAGGTCGAGCTCATCCCTGCCGTGGCGCCAGTTGCGCCCCAGCACCTCGGCGCCGCGGCGCGCAAAGTGGCGGGCCGCGGCGCCCTCGCCCCAGCGGCCAAGCTCGTCGTCCGAGCAGGCCAGGTCGGGCGGGAAGGGCTCCGGGCGGCGAAGCCAGGCCGGGAGCAGGCGGAGGATCCAGCGGATCATGCGCACCCCTAGCGCCGCGCCAGGGCGCCGCCCAGCCCGCCCGGCAAGGGAGGATTGCCCGGGGAACCTCCCCCGCCCTACCCTGTCGGCACCCCCATGACCCGCCTCCTCCTCGCCCTCCTTGCCCTGGCGTCCCTCGCCCACGGCGCGCCCCTTCCCGATTCCGCCCGGCAGGACGGCTGGTTCATCGGCACCCAGGCCTGGACCTTCCGGATGCACACGGCGTTCGACGCCATCGCGCGCACCAAGGAGACCGGCGGCAAGGTCATCGAGATCTTCCCCGGCCAGACCCTCAGGCCCGGGTCGGACGTCAAGGTGCACCACACCATGCCCGAGTCGGCGATTGCCGAGCTCAAGGCGGAGTGCGAGCGCCAGGGCGTCATCCCCGTCAGCTACGGCGTGGTCGGCGCCAAGAACCTCGCCGAGGTGCGGGCGATCCTCGGCTTCGCCAAGCGCCTCGGCCTCAGGATGGTCACGACGGAGTCGGCCGAGATTGTCGCCGACTGGGAGACGGGCGTGCGGGAGTTCGACATCCAGGTCGGCTTCCACCACCACGGCGGCTCGCTCGACAAGCCCGGCTACAAGGTCTGGCACCCCCTCTACCTGCTCGGCGTGGTCGAGAGCCGCGACCGCCGCCTGGGCATCTGCGCCGACAGCGGCCATTGGTGCGTCTCCAACCTCGACCCGGTCAAGGCGCTCCGCGCCGTCCGCGGCCGCGTCATCTCCGTCCACATCAAGGACAAGAAGGCCAACGGCAACGCGGCCGACGTGCCCCTCGGCAAGGGCGTGGTCAACGTCCCCGCCTTCCTCGCCGAGCTGAAGGCCGGCGGCTTCGACGGCCCGCTGTTCATCGAGTACGAGAACGATTGGCAGGACAACCGCCCGCAGGTCGCCGAGGGGGTCGCCCTCATCCGGGCCAATCCCCGCTGAGCCTGGGCAAAGGGGCCCATCGGCCCGCTGTTGCCAGCGCGACCCGACCCCGCACCGTGGGGGCATGACCCGAGCCCCCTCTGGCGCGTCCGGACCGGAGACCACCCTGTCCGGGGTGGTCGACCGGATCGTCTGGCTCGACGAGGAGAAGGGCTTCACCATCGCGGAGCTGGCGGGTGAGGACGGCTCGCGCACCATGGTGCTGGGCAACCTCGCCGGCGTGCAGTGCGGCGAGACGGTCGATGTCACCGGCGCCTGGGAGCGCCACCCACAGCACGGCGCCCAGCTGCGCGTGCGCAGCTTCGCCTCGCGCCTGCCCTCGTCCGTCCACGGCATCCGCAAGTACCTCGGCAGCGGCCTCATCCACGGCGTCGGCAAGGTCTACGCCGACAAGATCGTGGCCAAGTTCGGCGAGCGCACGCTCGACGTCATCTCCAACCACTCCGCCCGCCTGCGCGAGGTCGAGGGCATCGGGCCCCAGCGCGCCAAGGCGATCAAGGCCGCCTGGGAGGAGCAGCGGGCGCTGCGCGAGGTCATGGTCTTCCTCCAGACGTACGGCGTGACCAACGCCCTCTGCCTGCGCATCGTCAAGGCCTACGGCGAGCGGGCCAAGGAGGTGCTGACCAAGGAGCCCTACCGGGTCTGCCGCGAGGTCGAGGGCGTCGGCTTCCTCACCGCCGACAAGATCGCTCGCAACCTCGGCCTGCCCACCGCGGGCTCCCAGCGCGTCGACGCCGGCATCCTCCACGCCCTGGGCGAGCTGGAGTCGGACGGCCACAGCGCCTATCCCCAGAACGCGCTGGCCGACGCCGCCACCGACCTGCTCGGCGTCGACCGGCCCGTCGTGGCCGAGCGGCTCGACGCCCTGGTCGGCGACCGCACCCTCGAGGTGACCGGGCGCGGCCCGGAGCGCCTCCTCCAGCTCCGCGCCCTCGCCGCCGCCGAGGAGAGCATCGCCGCCGCCGCGCGCCGCCTCCTCGCCGCGGAGGGGACCCTGCCCGCCATCGCCGTCGACCGCGCCCTGGCCTGGGCGCAGGAGCGCGCCGGCTTCGCCTTCTCCGAGCTGCAGGCGGAGGCCGTGCGCATCGCCCTGACCCGCAAGGTGAGCATCCTGACCGGGGGTCCGGGCACCGGCAAGACGACCATCCTGAGGGCGCTGGTCGACATCCTCGGCGCCAAGCGCTGCCGCGTCGTGCTGGCCGCGCCCACCGGCCGCGCCGCCCAGCGCATGGCCGAGGCGGCGCGCGCGCCCGCCAGCACCCTCCACCGCCTGCTCGGGTACGACGGCGCCAAGCGGGGCTTCGTCCACGGGGCCGACAACCCGGTGCCGGCCGACTTCTTCGTGGTCGACGAGTCCTCGATGCTCGACAGCCGCCTCGCCGCCTCCTTCCTCCGCGCCGTCCCCGACAACGCCCACCTCCTGCTCGTGGGCGACGTCAACCAGCTCCCCTCCGTCGGCGCCGGCAGCGTGCTCGACGACCTCATCGCCTCGGGCTTGGCGCCCGTCACCCGCCTCGACACCATCTTCCGCCAGGGCGCGCGCAGCGGCATCGTCCGCACCGCGCACGCCATCCTGCACGGCGAGAAGGACCCGCCGCCGCCCAGCCCGGACCCGGCGTCGATGGATTTCGCCGGGACGGACATCCATTTCGTCCGCTGCGACGAGCCCGAGGCCTGCGTCCGCGCCGCCGTGCGCCTCTGCGCCGAGGTCCTGCCCCGCGCCCTCCGGCTCGACCCGCTGCGCGACATCCAGGTGCTCGCTCCCATGCACAAGGGCACCGGCGGCATCCACGCCCTCAACCTCGCCCTCCAGGAGCGCCTGCGCCGCGGCCCGGGCGCGCCCGGGCGCATCGGCGTCGGCGACAAGGTCATCCAGACCCGCAACAACTACGACCTCGGCGTCTTCAACGGCGACCTCGGCGTCGTCACCGGCCAGTCCGAGGGCGGCGGGCTCGAGGTGGACTTCGACGGCAACCGCGTCGAGCTCGAGCGCGCCCAGGCCAACGACCTCCAGCTCGCCTACGCGATCAGCATCCACAAGTCGCAGGGCTCCGAGTTCCCCGCCGTCGTCATCCCGCTCCTCCGCCAGCACAGCATCCTCCTCGCGCGCAACCTCGTCTACACCGCCGTCACCCGCGGTCGCCGGCAGGTGGTCCTCGTCGGCGACCCGACGGCGTACGCGATGGCCGTCCGCAATGTGGCCGACACGAGGCGGATCACCTCGCTTCCCCAACGCCTGACGGCGTAGGGGGAGGGCGCCTTGCGCCCTGAGGGGCGCAGGGGCACGGCCTAACGGGACAGTGCACAGGGGCACGGCGGCACGGCGGCACGGGAGGAAGAACCCTGCGGGTTATCTTTTTAAAGGGGTCGCGGAGGTCTCGGAAGTTGCGGAGGGGGCGGAGGATGGATGCAACAGCCCTTCGGGACCTGGGCATCATTCATCCCTTCATCTCTTCATCCCTTAAATCCCTTCTCAAGGGAAACGAGCTTCAGCGAGTTGTAACTCCCGTGCCCCTGTGCCCCTGTGCCACCTTCCTCCCGCAGGGAGGCGTGCCCCTGTGCACTTCCCCCCGTGTCAGCGCCTGCGCTGAGCCAGCATCCACTCCTCGAGCGAGGGATCGGCGTAGGCGCGGTCCCAGGAGTTGTGGCCCACGCCGTTGTAGACGGTGAAGCGCACCTGGGCCCCGGCCTGCTTGGCGGCCTCGACCACGCGGCGGTGCCCCTCGAGCGGCACGACAGTGTCGGCGTCGCCGTGGAAGGCCCAGATGGGCATGCCCTTCAGGGCGCCCACGCCGGAGGCGGATGCGCCGCCGCAGATGGGGACGAGCGCGGCGAATCGCTCGGGCTGGTCGACTCCCCAGCGCCAGGTCCCCATGCCGCCCCAGCTGAGGCCGGTCAGGATGACGTGCCGCGCGTCGGCGCGATGCTCCGACAGGACCTGGTCCAGCATGCGGCCGAGGGGCTTGGGCTCCCAGGCCCTGCCCGGGGGACACTGCGGGGCGACGAGGATGTAAGGCGCGCCGCCGCGGGACTCGACCCGGCGGGTCAGCCCGATGCGGCGGACCTGCTGCACGTTCTCGCCGCGCTCGCCGATGCCGTGGAGAAAGACGACGAGCGGCCAGCGCCGCGCGGCGTCGCGCGCGTAGTCGGCGGGCAGGTAGACGAGGTAGTCGAGCCCCTCGCCCGGGCCGGGCTGGCCGGACCGGCGGACCAAGGGCTCGGGCGCGGAGAGGAGCAGGGCTGGCAGCAGGAGGCAGAGGAGGTGTCGCATGGAAATGAAAACCCCGCCGGCGGCGGGAGGTTGGCCTAGGCCGCGCGGAGTTGCTCGCGGAAGGCGGCGAGCGACTTGGCCGGCGAGACCGAGCCCTTCCAGCCGCACTCGAAGGAGAACGAGCCCTTGTAGCCCATCTCGCGGAGGATGGCCAGGTGGGGACGGAAATCCTCGCCACCGGTGCCCGGGGCGAGGCGCCCCTTGCTCTCGGCCACGTGGACATGGACGAGGCGGCCGGCGGCCTTGCGGAGCTCGGCGGCGGGATCCTGGTCGCGCAGCATGTGATAGAGGTCGGCGGTCAGCTTCACGTCGGGACCGGCGGCCTCGAGCATGGCGAGCGTCTCCGCCAGGGTCGTGCCGAGGTTGGTCTCTCCCGAGTTGAGGTTCTCCACCGCGAGCGTCAGGCCGTTGTCCCTCGCCACCGCGGCCGCCGCCGCCATCGCCTGGGAGAACTGCTCGCGCGCCCTGGCGGGCTCGAAGCCCTCGGGAATCCGGCGGGCGCCGCCGGAGCCGACGGTGATCAGCCGGACGCCGGCGCGGCGCGCGCGGGGAAAGGCCGCCTGCACCCAGCGCAGCAGCGCGGGGTGGTCGGCCTGGGGGCCGACCAGCTTCGGCCCGTTGCCAGGCAGGAAGCCGTTCATCATCGGGCAGGGAATCGGGAGCGCCTTGAGGCGCTCAAGGCTGGGCAAGAACACCTCCTCGGGCTTGTCCGGCACCAGGTCGGCGGTGAGGGAAAGCTCAAGGTAGCCGAAGCCCGCGGCGGCGAACTCGGGCGCCATCCCGCGACTCATGCCTCCGAGGGGGAGGTCGGCGAGCGGCGAGGGCTTGGGCGCCCCCTGGGCGAGCGCCCGGGAGGCGCCGAGCGCGAGGGTGGCGAGGGC
>JBKDBK010000125.1:0-36805 GCA_046315175.1 Opitutia bacterium
CCCGCCGACACACGAGCCGGCATGGCCTGCGCCGGCTCCAAGCTCATCGCCGAGGTCCGCCGCGGCCTCGCCGAGCTCTACGGGGTCGACTTCCCCGAGACCAACCGCCTCGCCAAGCTCGTCCCCGACGACCTCAACATCACCCTCGAGCAGGCCGTCGAGAAGTCCGCCGAGCTCGCCCAGGAGGCCGAGGTCAACCCGACCGCGCGCGAGATTCTCGACCAGGGCCGCGTCATCGAGGGCATGGTGCGCAACAGCGGCAAGCACGCCTGCGGCATGATCATCGCCGACCGCCCCCTCACCGAGATCATCCCCGTCACCATCCAGGAGGGCGACCTCACCACCCAGTACGCCAAGGACCCCGTCGAGAAGCTCGGCCTGCTCAAGATGGACTTCCTCGGGCTCAAGACGCTGACCGTCATCGACGACGCCCAGCGCCTCGTCCGCGCCCACCGCGGCCTCCCGGACTTCGACATCGAGAAGGTGCCCTTCGACGACCCCGCCACCTTCCGCCTCGTCAACGAGGCCCGCACCGTCGGCGTCTTCCAGCTCGAGTCCGGCGGCATGCAGGCCCTCTGCCGCCAGTTCGAGATGTCGACCATCGACGAGATCGTCGCCCTCATCGCCCTCTACCGCCCGGGCCCCATGCAGTTCATCCCGGAGTACATCCGGTCCAAGAAGGACCCCTCCGCCATCCGCTACGCCCACCCCCTGCTCGAGCCCGTCGCCCGCGAGACCTACGGCATCCTCGTCTACCAGGAGCAGGTCATGGAGGCCGCCCGCGTCGTCGCCGGCTACACCCTCGGCGGCGCCGACCTCCTCCGCCGCGCCATGGGCAAGAAGATCAAGGAGGAGATGGACCAGCAGCGCAACGTCTTCGTCGAGGGCGCCATCCGCCACAACCAACTGCCCCGCAGGAAGGCCGAGGAGATCTTCGCCATCCTCGAGAAGTTCGCCGAGTACGGCTTCAACAAGTCCCACTCCGCCGCCTACGCCATCCTCTCCTACCGCACCGCCTACCTCAAGGCCAACTACCCCGTCGAGTTCATGGCTGCCGTGCTCACCTCCGAGCAGGGCAACGCCGACAAGCTCGGCGAGTTCGTCGCCGAGGGCGAGGCCCTCGGCATCCGCATGCTCGGCCCCGACGTCAACCTCGCCGGGCGCGACTTCACCCCCTCGCACGCCGAGAACGCCATCCGCTTCGGCCTCGGCGCCATCAAGGGCGTGGGCGAGCTCGCCGCCGACGCCATCGTGCGCGAGCGCGAGCGCGGCGGCCCCTTCCGCGGCCTCGACGACCTCGTCGGCCGCCTCGGCGAGACCGACGTCAACGCCCGCACCCTCGAGTGCCTCGTTCGCGCCGGCGCCCTCGACTTCTCCAAGGAGGACCGCCAGCACCTCGTCGACTCCATCGAGGGCGTCCGCCGCCGCCACGCCACCGAGCGCAAGGAGCGCGCCGCGGGCCAGGGCAGCCTCTTCGACCTGCTCGGCGACGGCGCCGCCGAGCTCGCCGGCGGCGACCCCATCCTGCGCAAGTCCCCGCCCATGCCCAAGCTCGAGCGCCTGCGCAACGAGAAGGAGCTCCTCGGCCTCTACCTCTCCGGCCACCCCCTCGGCGATTTCCACGGCCTCGACGAGGCCGTCGCCACCTTCCACGGCTCCCTCGCCGAGGTCGACCTGCCCAAGGACCAGCGCCACCTCGTCCGCGTCTGCGGCATCGTCGGCGGCCTCGAGAAGAAGCTCTCCAAGAAGGACAACCGCCCCTGGGCCCTCTTCACCCTCGCCGACCGCTCGCGCGTCCTGCCCATCCTCATGTTCACCGAGGCCTACGAGAAGGCCGCCGCCCTCCGCGACGGCGAGGTCCCGCTCCTCATGGACGGCGCCATGCTCGCCGTCGACTGCCGCCTCGTCCACCGCGAGGAGCGCGGCGAGTGGTCCCTCCAGGCCCACGCCATCCAGCCCCTCCGCAACTGCCCCTCGCTCGCCGCCCGCCTCACCTTCGTCCTCCGGCCCGGCCCCGAGGCCGAGGCCTTCCTCGGCGAGCTCGCCGCCCACACCCGCCGCGTCGACGGCCCCACCGGCGTCTCCGTCGGCTTCCAGCAGCCCGACGGGCGCATCCTTGTCTCCGACGCCGCCCGCGGCATGACCACCCGCTTCGAGCCCGCCGACTACGCCCGCTTCGGCCGCCACCCCGCCTGCCTCGGCGTCCAGGTCGACCCCGTCCCGCCCTCCTCCCCCCCGCAGCGCCGCTACGGCCGCGACTGAGCGCTTTTTGCCTTTTCCCCGCCGCCCGGTCGGGGACACTCTTGGCGCGATGTCACCGGCCGAACAGCTCTCCCGCATCAAGGCCCGCTCCGAGCGCCTGATCGGCGAGGACGCGCTCCTCGCCCGCCTCGCCTCAGGCAAGCCCCTCCGCGTCAAGCTCGGCGTCGACCCCACCCGGCCCGACCTCACCTTCGGCCACCTGGTCTGCCTCGCCAAGCTCCGCGAGCTTCAGGACCTCGGCCACCAGGCCGTCCTCCTCATCGGCGACTTCACCACCCGCGTCGGCGACCCCACCGGCCGCTCCTCCACCCGGCCCGTCCTCACTCCCGGGGAGATCGAGGCCAACGCCGCCACCTACCTCGACCAAGCCCACCGCATCCTCGACCGCGGGCGCACCGAGGTCGTCCGCAACGGCGACTGGTTCGGCCGCAAGTCGTTCCTCGACGCCATCCAGCTCTGCCGGCACATGACCGTCCAGCAGATGCTCGCCCGCGACGACTTCGCCCAGCGCCACGCCGCCGGCACCCCCATCTCCCTCGTCGAGTTCCTCTACCCCCTCCTCCAAGGCCACGACTCCGTCGAGCTTCGCGCCGACCTCGAGCTCGGGGGCAGCGACCAGCTCTTCAACATGCTCGTCGGCCGCGACCTCCAGGCCGCCGCCGGCCAGCCGCCCCAGGCCGTCCTCACCATGCCCCTCCTCGTTGGCCTCGACGGCGAGAAGAAGATGTCCAAGTCCCTCGGCAACTACATCGCCTTCAACGACAGCCCCAAGGACATCTTCGGCAAGGTCATGTCCGTGCCCGACGCCACCATGTGGACCTACTACCGGCTCCTCCTCGGCGCCGACGAGGCCGACCTCGACCGCCGCCAGCGCGAGCATCCCATGGAGATGAAGAAGCAGCTCGCCGCCGCCCTCACCGCCCGCTTCCACGGCGAGGAGGCCGGCCGCTACGAGCGGGATCAGTTCGAGAAGGTCTTCTCCAAGGGCCAGGTGCGCGACGACATGCCCGCCTTCGCCTGGGACGCCCTCGCGGGCGCCGCGGCCGCCGACGCCCCCGTCGTCGACCTCCTCGCCGCCACCGGGCTCTTCCCCTCCAAGAAGGAGATCATCCGCCTCATCGAGGGCGGCGCCGTCAAGGTCGGCGACGACAAGGTGGCCGACCGCTCCAAGCGCCTCGCCCGCCCCGCCGGCGACCTCGTCATCCAGGCCGGCAAGCGCACCTTCCTCAAGGTCCAGGGCTGACCCTCGACTTTCGCCGTCCGAATACACGGGCCAACCCCCGCAGCGCCGCCGCCTTCATCCGGCGCCAGAGGGCCAAGCCCCTCGGGTGCCAGGTCAGGGCCAGGCTCAAGCCCAGGATTATCATCGGGATTCCCGGAATCATCGGCACCACCAGTCCCACCAAGCCCCCGAGGATCAGTCCCGAGCCCAGGAACACGCGCAGGATGGTGAAAAACCCGAACATTATCGGCACTTTTCCGACTTCCCGGGCCTTTTCAACCCCTACCTGTCACCTGCTTTGGCTCGACCCCCGAGAGTCCCCTCCTAGGTTCAAATCCCATGGATTTCACCGAGGAGCTGCTGGCGTATGTCCGCCATCCGAGTGTCTCGGCCGACCCCGCCTATCGCCAAGGCATGGTCGGTGCCCGCGAACACGCCTGCGCGCTCCTCAAGCGCGCCGGCCTCGACGTCGAGGTCGTGCCCACCCCCCTCCACCCCATCCTCGTCGCCCGCCGCCGCGGCCCCCGCGAGTGGCCCCACGTCGTCCTCTACGGTCACTACGACGTCCAGCCCCCCGACCCCCTCGACCTTTGGACCTCCCCCGCCTTCGAGCCCGTCGTGCGTGACGGCCGCATCTGGGGCCGGGGCACCGCCGACAACAAGGGTCCCCACCTCGTCGCCATCGTCGCCCTCGCCCGCCTCCTCAAGCGCCGCCCCGACCTCCCCCTTCGCGTCACCTTCGTCATCGAGGGCGAGGAGGAGATCGGATCGCCCTCCTTCCCCGAGTTTCTCGACCGCCACAAGGCCGAGCTCGGCGAGGCCGGCTGCGTCATCCTCTCCGACACCGCCAGCCCCTCCTCCGACCAAATCGTCATCACCAACGGCCTCCGCGGCATCGTCGGCCTCGAGGTCACCCTCACCGGACCCAAGGGCGACCTTCACTCCGGACTCGAGGGCGGCGCCGTCTACAACCCCATCCAGGCCCTCGCCGAGATCTGCGCCTCCCTCCACAAGGCCGACAACACCGTGGCCGTCGACGGGTTCTACGAGGGCGTCCAGCCACCCGCGCCCTGGGAACGCGAGCAGCTCGCCCAGCTCGGCCTCACCGACCCCGCCTACGCCGCCCGCCTCGGCGTCGACGCCCTCCACCCCGCCCCCGGACTCACCGGCGCCGAGGCCACCCGCTTCGCCCCGACCCTCGAGTTCAACGGCATCGGCGGCGGCTACCAAGGCGAGGGCTCCAAGACCGTCATCCCCAGCAAGGCCTTCGCCAAGATCACCTGCCGCCTCGTCCCCGGCATGGACCCCGCCCGCGTCACCGAGCGCGTCGAGTCCGCCATCCGCGCCCGCGTCCCCCGCGGCATCCGGTGCGACATCCATCGCCGCCAAGGCAGCGCCGCCTACTTCGTCTGCCCGCCCGGACGCCCCAACACGCCCCCCCGCCAGCGCCCCCTCCTCGCCAAGGCCTTCGCCGAGGCCGACGCCGCCATCGCCGCCGCCTTCGGCCGCGCCCCCCTCTACCTCCGCGAGGGCGGCAGCGTCCCCATCATCGAGGACATCCGCCGCGAGACCGGCCTCGACTCCGTCATGATCGGCCTCTTCACCCCCGACTCCCGCCTCCACGCCCCCGACGAGAACCTCGAGCTGCGCATGGCCGAGCGCGCCCTCGCCACCTACGAGCGCCTCCTCGAGCGCCTCGCGTCTTGAAAGGACAGGGATGAAGCCATGAAAGGATGAAGAGATAAATCCTCCGCCCCTTACCCTTCTCCCGCTTCTCCCAATTCCCCTCCTTCGAATCCTTCGCCACCCATTTCCAACACCATGTCAGCCGTCTTCCGCAAACGCACCCACGCTCCCTCCCCCAAGAAGAAGGACATCGCCGCCGGCCTCTGGACCAAGTGTCCCGACTCCGGCGAGATGGTCTTCACCAAGGACCTCGAGGCCAACTGGAACGTCTTCCCCAGCGGCATCCACGACCGCCTTCCCGCCGCCCGCCGCGTCGAGCTCCTCATCGACGAGGGCACCTGGCGCGAGACCGACGCGCGCCTGGTCTCCAAGGACCCCCTCAAGTTCACCGCCGGCGGCTCCTACCCCGAGCGCGTCGCCCAGCACCAGAAGAAGTCCGGCCTCCGCGACTCCGTCATCTGCGGCACCGGCACCCTCGAGGGCATCCCCGTCTCCCTCGCCGTCATGGACTTCTCCTTCATGGGCGCCTCCATGGGCTCCGTCGCCGGCGAGAAGGTCACCCGCGCCATCGAGCGCGCCCTCCAGCAGCGCCGCGCCTGCATCGTCGTCTGCGCCTCCGGGGGAGCCCGCATGCAGGAGGGAATCCTCTCCCTCATGCAGATGGCCAAGACCTCCGCGGCCCTCGCGCGCCTCCGAGAGGCCGGCCTGCCCTACGTCGCCGTCCTCACCAATCCCACCATGGCCGGCGTCATGGCCAGCTACGCGACCCTGGGCGACGTCATCGTGGCCGAACCCGGCGCCCTCATCGGCTTCGCCGGCGCCCGCGTCATCAAGGAGACCACCAACCAGGACCTCCCCGAGGGCTTCCAAACCTCCGAGTTCCTCCTCAAGCGCGGCCTCATCGACTGCATCATTCCCCGCAAGGAGATGAAGCCCCGCCTCGCCAAGCTTCTCCGCGCCCTCGGGCCCCGCGCCAAGGCCAAGGCCGCCTCCCGGCGCCGTCGCTGACCCGGCCATGGACGGCCACCGGGCCACCCTCGCCTGGCTGACCGACCTCCGGGCCGGGGGCTCCCGGCTCGGCATCGAGCGCATGCGCGCCCTGGCCGACGCCCTCGGGCTGCCCGCGCGCCTCGCCGGCATCCCCGTCCTCCACGTCGCCGGCACCAACGGCAAGGGCTCGACCTGCGCCATGATCGAGGCCGTCCAGCGCGCGCACGGTCGCCGCACCGGCCTCTACACCAGCCCCCATCTCATCCGCCTCGGCGAGCGCGTGCGCCTCGACGGCTCCCCGCTTCCCGACGACGACCTGCTCGCCCTCGCCGCCCGCATCCGGCCCGCCGCCGAGCGCCTCGCCGCCGCGACCCCCGAGCTCGCGCCCACCTTCTTCGAGCTCATGACCGCGCTCGCCTTCCTCGCCTTCGCCGAGGCAAGGGTCGACGTCGCCATCCTCGAGACCGGCCTCGGCGGCCGCCTCGACGCCACCAACGTCTGCCAACCCGCCGTCACCGCCATCACCAGCATCGGCCTCGACCACCAGGAATACCTCGGCGAGACCCATGAGCTCATCGCCGCCGAGAAGGCCGGCATCCTCAAGCCCGGCATCCCCTGCGTCCTCGGCCGCCTCCCGCCCGGCGCCGAGCGCGTCGTCCGCGCCCGCGCCGCCGAGCTCGGCTGCCCGGTTCACCTGGCCGCCCCCGCCGGCGCCGAGCTTCCCGCCGTCGGGCTCGAGGGCTCCCACCAGCAGGTCAACGGGGCCGTCGCCCTGCGCGTCTGCGAGCTCGCCTCCCCTCTCCTGCCCATCGACCTCGCGCGCGCCCGCGCCGCCCTGCTCAACGTCGACTGGCCCGCGCGCTGGCAGCGGCTCGGCCTCGCCGACGGCCGCCAGCTCATCGTCGACGCCTCGCACAACGAGGAAGGCGCCCGCATGCTCGAGCCGCTCCTCGCCTCCCTCGGCCACCCCACCGTCATCGTCGGCGCCACCGGCTCCAACCGCGCCCAACCCCTCCTCGCCGCCGTCGCCCGCCATGCCGGCCGCATCCTCCTCGTCGAGCCCTCGAGCGAGCGCGCCACACCCCTCGCCGAGCTCGAGCGGCTCCTCGGCCCCGCGCCCTGTCCCGTCGGCCGCGCCCGCGTCGCCGATCTCTTTCCCGCCCCCGGCGCCTGCGCCGCACCCGGCGACCCCGTCGTGGTCGTCGGGTCGCTCTACCTCGCCGGCGAGGTCCTCGGCCGCCTCCAGGGGATCCAGCCCTCGCTCGACTGGCAGGATCGCCTGCTCCCGCCCCGGTGAACCAACCTCCGCCCCCCTCGGGTTCCGACAAGCCACCCCTCATCTCGCCCGATGAGATCGGCGGCTGGCTCGTCGAGGAGGACGACGACTACCTCGTCTTCGACAAGCCCGGCTGGGTCGTCTGCCATCCCTCCAAGGACGGCCCCTGGTCCTCGCTTGTCGGCGCCGTTCGCGCCTGGCGCGGCATGGCCACCGCCCACCTCGTCAGCCGCCTCGACCGCGAGACCAGCGGCGTCATCCTCCTCGCCAAGCACCCCGGCGCCGCCTCCGTCGCGCAGACCGCCATGGAACGCCGCTGGGTCGAGAAAACCTACCTCGCCGTCCTCGAGGGCGAGCTCGCCGAGCCCACCTTGGTCGACCAGCCCCTCGGGCCCGACGAGACCAGCGAGGTCGCCGTCCGCACCGCCGTCCGCCCCGGCGGCTCGCCCGCGTCCACCTTCCTCGAGCCGCTCGCGCGCGCCGGCGGGCTCACCCTCGCCCGCGTCCAGCCCCACACCGGCCGCAAGCACCAGATCCGAGCCCACGCGCTCTGGCTCGGCCATCCCGTCGTGGGCGACAAACTCTACGGGCGCGACCCCTCCCTCTACCTCGAGTTCGCCCGCCACGGCTGGACCGAGCGCCTCGCGAAGTCCCTCGCCCACCCCCGCCAGGCCCTTCACGCCGCCCGCCTCGACTTCCGCGCGCCCACCTTCGCCCGCGTTTTCCGCGCCCCTCTCGCCGCCGACCTCCGCGAGCTCGTGCGCACGCGCATGGGCATCGACACCCCGGCGCTCGCCGCCCTGCTCGACACCCACGGCCTCGCCTGACCACCGGTCAGCCGTGCGCCAGCGCCGCGGCGTCCACACGCGTCGCCCCCGCCACCCTGAGCGCCCGGGCGCACGCCGCCAGCGTCGCCCCCGTCGTCAGCACATCGTCCACCACCACGAACCGCGCCGGAGACGGCAGCGACACACCCCTCCGCACCCGGAAGGCGTCATCCATCCCCTCCAACCGCTCCTCGCGTCCCCTCCCCACCTGGCTCCCCGTGTCCCGCGTCCGCTCCAGCCAGTCCCCGACCCGCGCGCCCGCCACCCCTGCCGCCAAGGCCTTCGCCACCCGCAGCGCCTGGTTGTAACCCCGCTCCGCCTGCCGCCGCGCATGCAAGGGCACCGGGACCAGCCACGCGCCGGCCAGGTGGCGCCGCAGCAGGACATCCTCCAGCGCCACCCTCGCCAAGTCCTCCAGCAACTGGGGCTCCTCGCGGTACTTCGCCCGATGGATGAGCAGGCGAGCCTCCTCCCTCGCCCGAAACGCGCACACCGCCCGGCCAAAGCCCTCCCCGAGCGCCGCGCAATGAGGGCACGTCCGCCCCGGCAGCACCATCCCGTGGAAAGGGTGCCCGCACCGGGCGCACCTCGGGTCCGCGATCCGCAGGAGCCGCCTCGCCCCCGCCTCGCTCAGGTGCCCCGGCGCATCCGCCTCCATCGGCGTCCCCGCCACCGCGCAATCCCTCGGGAAGACCAGGTCCAGCCAGCCGCCCACCTGCTCAACCCCCCTTCCTTCCGCCGCCCGGGGCCAACCCGGGTGTGCGGCGCTCCTCCCTTGCCCCCGCCGGATGTCCTGGACCGCCAAAATGCGTTTGCCCCCGCCCGCGCGCAATCCCACCTTCATACCTTGACGCCCTCACATGTCGTTCGACTTCGACACCTGTCCCGACCGCGCGGCAAGCGATAGCGTCAAGTGGCACAAGTACGCCGGAAGGGACGTCATCCCCTCCTGGATCGCCGACATGGATTTCCGCTCCGCCCCGGCGATCGTCGACGCGCTCCGCGCCCGCGCCGAGCACGGCGTCTACGGCTATCCGGCGCAGCGCGAGCGCGCCCTCGCCGCCGTCGCCGGTCACCTGCGCCGCAACCACGGCTGGGACGTGCGCCCGGAGTGGATCACATTCCTCACCTCGCTCGTCCCCGGTATCCACGGCGCCATCCGCCTCGGCTGCGAGCCCGGCCAGGGCGTCGTCACCACCACGCCCGTCTATCCTCCCTTCCTCAACGCGCCCGGGCTCTCCGGACGCGACGTCGCCAAGGTGCCCATGGCGTTCGACGGCCGTCGCTGGACCTTCGACTGGGAGCGCCTCGAGGCGGCCTGCGCCCTCCCCGGCACCAAGGTCCTCCTCCTCTGCAGCCCCTACAACCCGCTCGCCCGCGTCTTCGAGCGGGCCGAGCTGCGCCGCCTCGGCGACCTCGCCGTCCGCCACGACCTCCTCGTCTGCTCCGACGAGATCCACTGCGACCTCATCCTCGACCCCGAGGCGCGCCACACCGTCTTCGCCACCCTCGGCGACGACCTCGCCGCGCGCACCATCACGCTCATGGCGGCGAGCAAGACCTTCAACGTCGCCGGCCTCGCCTGCGGCTTCGCCATCATCCCCGACGCCGCCCTCCGCGCCCGCTTCCGCCGCCTCCTCCAGGGCCTCTCCCTCGACCAGAACGTCTTCGGCCTCGCCGCCACCGAGGCCGCCTTCGAGCACGGCGAACCCTGGCGCCGCGCCTGCGTCGACTACCTCCGCGGCAACCTCGACCTCATCGCCTCCCGGCTGCCCCACCTGCCCGGCCTCGTCCTGCGCCAGCGCCCCCAGTCGAGCTTCCTCGCCTGGTTCGACGCCCGCCCGCTCGGCTTCGACGACCCCCATGCCGCCTTCGAGGAAGGCGGCGTCGGCCTCACCAACGGCGCGGAATTCGGCGATCCGGGCCATGTCCGGCTCAACTTCGGCTGTCCCAGGGATCGCCTTCGGGAAATCCTCCGTCGGATGGAGGCCGTCGTCGCCAAGGCCCCCGCGAACCGCCGCTGACCGGACCGTCCCGCCGGCGTCGGAGCAGCCCGCCCAGCAGCCGATGCAGCTCCTCGCAGCGCTTTCCCAGCGCCTCCGCCGCCGTCGCCTCAAGCAGGCCCGCCTGCCGCGCCGCCTCGAGCAACGTCAGCAGCGCCAGCGCGTCCCCCTTCGCCGAGGCCAGCAGGAGGTCGTTATTGATGTCCTTGACGTGGTCCTGGCCCTCGGCGACGCCGCCCGCGAGCCGGCGGCCGCCCTCGCGCAGCTGCTCGGCCAGCCAGGCGTGGCGGGCCACCGCCGGCTGCAGCGTCAGGCGGATGAGGTCGGCGTGGAGGGCGACGGCCTTCTGCCAGGCCACGAGGTCGCGGAGCGGGTTGCGGGTTTCCATGGCGCCATCGTCGCGGCGCGCGGCGCGACGTCCATCGCGCCCAGCCGGGGCGGATCAACCGGGGACAATCCCCTGGGCGGCCGCAGGGTGTGCCCTAGCGCTGCGACAGGATCTGCGTCGCGACGACGCAGGCCAGGGCCGCATTCTCGGCCCTCAGCACCGTCGGGCCGAGCGTGACAGGACGGAACCCGGCCAGCCGCGCCGCGGCGTACTCCTCCGGCGTGAGATCGCCCTCCGGGCCGACCAGCCAGCAGACGCGCGCGGCCGAGGCCAGGTCGACCCGCGCCACCGGCTCCGCGTCGATCTCAAGCGAGGCGACCAGCCGCGCCTCGCCGGGCACCGGCGGCGGCAGGGCGTCGCACCAGGCGCGGAAGCTCCGGGGCTCGGCGACGCGCGCCAGCCAGGGGTTGCCGCACTGCTTGCACGCCTCGATCGCCTGGTCGCGCCAGCGCGCGGCCTTGGCCGCCGCCCGCTCCGGGTCGAGGCGCACCTCGCTCCGGCCCGACATCAGGGGGTGCACCTCGGCCACCCCGGCCTCGGCCACCGCGCGCACCAGATCGTCCATCGTCCCGCCCTTCGGCATCGCCTGCGCGAGGACGATCGCGGGCGAGGGCAGGGGGGCGCGCGAGACCTTCAGCAGTTCGACCACCGCCGCCTCCCCGTCCGCGCTCGCCAGCCGCCCCTCGGCGACGAGTCCAGCGCCGTCGAGCAGCACCACGCTGTCGCCGCGGCGGCCGCGCAGGCTGCGCACCAGGTGCCCGCTCTCCTCGGCGGACAGCGTCACGCTGGCCTGCCCCGCGCGCAGCGGCGACTCCAGCCAGGCCCTCAGCACGGCGCGCCACCCGCCTCCGCGCGGTCGTACGACGGGTCCCAGTCCTTCCACACCGGCTCATAGCCGGCCGACCGCAGCATCCCCGCCACCTCGGCCGGGCTCCGCGTGTCCTCCACCGAGAACTGCTCGAGCGAGGCGCCCGCGCCCTCCGCGTAGCCTCCGGGGTTGGTCCGCGAGCCGGCCGACATCGCCGTGATGCCCAGCCGGAAGGCGTGGTCGCGGAAGCGCGCCTGCTCGCGCGTGCTCAGGTTGAGCTCGACCTCCCCGTTCAGCAGCCGGAAGGCGCAGATGGCCTGCACCAGGTCCCGGTCCGTCATCTCCACCTTCGGCGCCAGGTCACCCTCGTGCGGCCGCATCCGCGGGAACGAGACGCTGAACCGGCTCCGCCAGTGGCGCCGCTCGAGCCAGCCCAGGTGAAGGGCGGTGAAGAAGCATTCCGTCCGCCAGTCCTCCAGGCCGAGCAGCGCCCCGAGGCCGATCTTGTGCACCCCGGCGGCGCCCACCCGGTCGGGCGCGTCGAGCCGCCACCCGAAGTCCGACTTCCTGCCCTTGGGATGGTGCGTGCGGTAGGCCTCCGCATGGTAGGTCTCCTGGTAGACGAGCACCGCGTTGAGGCCCTGTCGCCGCAGGCGCGCGTACTCGGGCGTCTCCAGCGGCTGGACCTCCAGCGACAGCGAGGCGAAGTGCGGGCGCAGCAGCCCGAGCGCGCGCTCGAGGTAGTCGACCCCGACCTTGTTGGACTCGCCCGTCAGCAGCAGCACATGGTCGATGCCCAGCCCGCGGAGGGCGCCGGCCTCGCGCAGGATCTCGGCCGGGGTGAGCGTCCGCCGGGGCACCTTGTTGCCCGCGCTGTAGCCGCAGTACGTGCAGACGTTCTGGCACTCGTTCGAGAGGTAGGCCGGGGCGTACAGCTGGATTGTCCGGCCGAAACGCCTCAGGGTGCGCTCATGGCTCAGCCTTGCCATGGTCTCCAGGTGGGGCTGCGCGGCCGGGGAAAGCAGCGCCTCCAGGTCGGCCAGGTCCGTCTCCCCCGCCTCGGCCCGCCGGAGCGCGCGCCGGACCTCCGCGTCGCCCCGCCCGAGGATGCGCTCGCGGGTCGGCTCCCAGGGATGCAGGGAATGGATGTCGCCGAAGCCCATCGGGCCACATTAGACCGCGCCCCCGACCCGGGGCAAGCGCGGCTCCCGCTTGCCCTCGCCGGCTTGCCCGGCAGGCTCGCCCCGCCCCGACATGGCCGATTTCCTCGCCCCCGCCGAACGCAGCGCCCTGATGGCCCTCATCCGCGGCCAGGGCAACGCCTCCACCGAGCTCCGACTCGTCGCCGCCCTCCGCGCCGCCGGCATCCGGGGCTGGCGCCGCGGCTCGCGCCTGCCCGGCCGGCCCGACTTCGCCTTCGCCGCCGCGCGGCTCGCCGTCTTCGTCGACGGCTGCTTCTGGCACGGCTGCCCGCGCCACCACCGCCTGCCGCGCACCCGCCGCGCCTTCTGGCGCGCCAAGGTTCTGGGCAACCGCCGCCGCGACCGCCGGGTCGACCGCGCGCTGCGCGCCCGCGGCTGGTCCGTCCTCCGCGTCTGGGAGCACGATCTCCGCGCCGCCCGGTTGGCGTCGACGCTGCGCCGACTCCGCCGCCGCCTAGCCGCCGCGCGGCCTCAGAGCAGCTTGCGGTAGGCCTCGGCGTCGAGCAGCCTCGACACGGACGAGGGGTCGGCCAGCCTGACCTTGATCATCCACGCGCCGCCGTAGGGCTCGCGGTTGACGAGGTCGGGTGTCGCGTTGAGCGCCTCGTTCGCCTCGGTCACCGTCGCGGCCACCGGGCAATACAGGTCCGAGGCGGCCTTGACCGACTCCACCGCGCCGAACGTCGCCCCCGCGGCGAAGCTCGCGCCCGCCTTCGGCAGGTCGACGAAGGTCACGTCGCCCAGCGCGGCCTGCGCATGGTCGGTGATGCCGATGGTCGCCGTGCCGTCCGCCTCGAGGCGGATCCACTCATGCTCGGGGGTGTAGCGAAGGTTGTCGGGGACGTTGCTCATGGTGCGATGGGGCAGGGAAGGGGTGTCGCGGCGGATTTTCAATCCCTCACTTCACAAAGGGCTCCGCGGCCAGCTCGAGCGCCACGCGGTGGCCGCGCAGGTCCACCTCCAGCCGCCCGCCGAGCGCCGCGGTCTCGACCAGGGCCGTCCCGATCGGCCTGTTGAGCAAGGGGGAGAGCGTGCCCGAGAGGACCTCCCCCACCTTGCGGTCGCCCGCCATCACCGGCGTGCCCTGGCGGGCGATGCGCCGGTCCGACAGCGAGAAGAGCGTCACCTTGGAGGCCGGCCCCGACTCGTGCTGGCGGAGCAGGGCCGCCCGCCCGACGAACTCGCCCTTGGCGAACTTCACCGTCCAGCCCAGCCCGGCCTGGATGGGCGAGATCGTCTCGGAGATCTCGTGGCCGTACAGCGGATAACCCGCCTCGAGCCGGAGCGAGTCGCGCGCACCCAGCCCGGCGAGCAGGAGCCCCCTCGGCTTGCCCGCGGCCAGCAGCGCCTCCGCCACCGCCGGCGCCGACTCGGCCGGCAGGTAGATCTCGAACCCGGGCGAGCCGGTGTAGCCGGTGCGGGACACGAGGCAGCCGGCGGCGCCCGCCACCGTCGCCATCGCGAAGCCGAAGCGCCTGAGCGATCCGGTCGGCGCATCGGTCAGCGGCGCGAGGATGGCCTCCGCCTCCGGACCCTGCAGGGCCAGCTGGGCCCAGCGCGCGCACTCGTCCGCGATGGTCACGCGGTCGCTCCCCGCCTGCGCCCGCAGCCAGGCGATGTCCTTGGCCGCGTTCGAGGCGTTGAGGCAGATCAGGAACTCCTCCGCGCCCAGGCGGTAGACGATGAGGTCGTCGACGCACCCGCCGTCCGGCTGGCAGAGGATGGTGTAGCGCGCCATGCCGACCGGGATGCTCGCCATCGCGTTGGTCATCACGCGGTCGAGGAAGGCGGCGGCATCGGGGCCGGTCACCCGGCACTCACCCATGTGGCTCACGTCGAACAGGCCGGCGGCGCGGCGGACCGCGAGGTGCTCCTCGATGATGCCGGTGTACTGGACCGGCATCTCCCAGCCGGCGAAGGGAACAAGGCGTCCGCCGTGGGCCGCGTGGAAGGCGTGCAAGGGGGTGCGGGCGAGCGGTGCGGTCATGGGTGCACCTTGTCCCCGCCACGGGACGCCTTCCAACAAAAAAGCCCGTCCTCGCGGACGGGCCCTTGGCCTCAGGGGCGGCGGCTCAGCGGCCGCGGATTTCCTTGTCGAGCTCGGCCAGCAGCTCGCGGTAGGTCTCGCGGTTCAGCTCGCCTAGGCGCAGTCGGCGCTCGAGCAGGCCCTTGCGGGCGGTGTACTCGCCGTAGGCGTGCTCGCGGTTGCGGCGCTCCAGCTCCGCGATGCGGGCATTGGCCTGCTCAAGGTTCTGGCTCGCGCCCTCGGCCGCCGATTCCGCGGCGTTCACCGCGTTCTTGGCGAGGATGAGCTTGGCCAGCTCGTCGACGCGCGCGGCAACGGTGGCGGAGGACTGGGCGAGTTTCTCGGCCAGCGCCTCGCCGGTCACCTTGCGGTTGTCGGCCTCGGCCAGCGCGGCGGCGAGCTTCTCGTCATCCACCGCGCCACCCGCCTCGGCGCGGGTCTTGGCGGCCGCCTCGAGCGCCGCGGTCGCGGTGGCGAGGGCCGCGCGGGCCTCGCCGGCCGCGCGGGCGGCGGCCTCCGCGGAGCCCTTGGCGGACTCGACCGCGGCGGTCTCGGTGGCGGCCCTGGCCTTCGCCGCCTCGGCCTCGGCGCGGGCGGCGGCCGTGGCGGCCTCGTCGGATTCCTTGCCCGGGGCGCTCAGCTCCGCGGCTCTCGCCACGGCGGCCGCAGCGCCCTGCTGGGCGGCGGCCAGCTGGGCGAGCCGGCGTTGCACGACCTCTTGCTCAAGCTTGGCCTTGGCCTCGGCGGTCTCGGCGTCGGCGATGGCCTTCCTGAGGCCGGCTTCGGCTTCCTGAAGCTTCGCCTCGGCCGCGGCGGTGTCCTTGCCGGAACCGGCCTTGACCGCCTCGATGGCGGCCGCGAGCTCAGCCCGGGCCTTGACCGCCGCCTCGCGGGACCTGTCCGCGAGGCTGGCGAGCTTGGCCGCGGCCACCTTGGCCTCGGCGAGGTCGCCCGCGGTGGTGCCGTAGATGGCGGGATCGACGCCCGAGGGAGCCTTGGTCGACTCGCGGGTCTTCTCGAGGGAGGCGCGCTCCTCGGGGCTCAGGTTGGCCTGCGCGCCCTCGGGGTCGAGGACGACCGAGACCCTGCCCCCGAAGCCGTAGGTGTTGTTCGGCTTGAGGGAGGGGCGGATGGTGGTCGTCTTCGCATCGAAGCCCGACTTGTCCACCGTGACCTCATGGTTCTTGGTGCGGTCCAGGGTGGCGCGAATCGGTGTCCGTCCGATGCGTTCACCGTTGATCTCGACCATCGCCCCGGTCGGCTTCGAGCTGATCGAAACCTCCTCCTCCAAGGGGTTGTCGCTCGACGCGCAGCCGACGATGAGGGAGGACGCGATGACCAGGAGATGCTTGTTGAGGCGCATGGGGTTGCTGGGAGTGCCTTTATCAGCGAGCGCTGGCCGCCCTTCAACCCCAATTCATCCGTTTATGACGGCCCGGCCAATCCCGGGTTGACCCCTTGGAAGCCTTCAAAATGCTGGACACCGCAACGGTTCGCCAGCATAGCTCAGTTGGTAGAGCAGCCGCCTTGTAAGCGGCAGGTCGTCGGTTCAAGTCCGACTGCTGGCTCCCCTCCCCTGTCGCCTGCCCGATGGTGTAATGGCAGCACGACTGACTCTGACTCAGTCTGTCTAGGTTCGAATCCTAGTCGGGCAACCAGGGGGACTCAGCCGGCCCGCCAGGCGCGGCCCCGCCTCAGGGCGTCGGCCATCCGCGCCACCGGGGCCAGCTCCGCCGCGTCGTGAACCCGGATCATCGCCGCTCCCCGGCCGATGCCCCAGGCCGCGCAGGCCGCGTCGCCGGGCAGCCGGCGCGCCGGGTCCGGCTCGCCCAGAACCTTGCCGAGCGTCGACTTGCGGCTGGTGCCCAGCAGCACGGGCAGGCCGAGCGCGGTCAGCCGCTCGAGCCGCCCCACCAACTCGAGGTTCTCCGCCGGGGTTTTCCCGAACCCGAATCCCGGATCCAGCCAGAGCTGGCGGCGCGGCACGCCCGCGGCCTCCGCCCTTGCGACCGCGCCGCGAAGGTCCTCCAGCACCTCGCCCCAAAGGTCCTCGCCATGCGGTTTCGCGCGGTTGTGCATGAGAATCCAAGGACAGCCCAGCTGCGCCGCCACGGGTGCCAGCGAGGGCCAGCGAGCGTCGGGCGCGGCCCCGCCTTGGACATCGTTGAGGATGTCCGCGCCCGCCTCCACCGCCGCCCTCGCCACCTCGCGCTTCCGCGTGTCCGCGGAAATCGGCAGGTCCGGCCATCGGCGGCGGATCTCCCGTATCGCCGGCACCAGGCGCGCGATCTCCTCCTCGGGCTCCACCGGGCTCGCGCCCGGCCGGGTCGACTCCGCCCCGAGGTCGACCACATCCGCCCCGCCCGCGACCAGGCGCTCCGCCTGCGCCGCCGCCGCCTGCGGCTCCATCCAGCGGCCTCCGTCGGAAAACGAGTCCGGGGTCACGTTGACGATTCCCATGATCAAGGTGCGCTCCCGCCAGTCCGGCAGGCGACGTCCATGGGGGCTCGTCCAAATCACAACGCATTCCCCCCTCGCAGCTCCCTTGGGTCAAATCCATTGCACCCTCCTCCCCAGCCCCTCAAATCACCACGGCTGCTAATAGGTAGGATGCCTTTTGTTCATCCACATAAAGTTCTGCTCATTAATAATTTAAGAAACTTTTTCCGCAAAAAATCGCTCCGGCCCAGCCGATGGGCAAATAACCGCCACAAAAAGGGGTTTTTCGCTGACATTCCCCGTGTTTTGGTTTCCTAAATCTCTTTCCCGTACCCATGTCGTTCGCCGTGCGTTCCCCGATGGTCTGGATTCTGCCCCTGGCTGCCTTGATTCTATCAGGCTGCTCCAAGGCCGACTGGATGGTGCGCCAGTCGACCATGGACCCCAAGGGGCCTGTCGCCCAGGTTCAGTTCGACGTGTTCATGGCCACCGTTTGGCTGTCCCTCGTCCTCTTCGTCCTCGTCGGCGGCGCCCTCGTCTACGCCGTCATCCGTTATCGCGAGCGCGCCGGCCAGGCCGACGCCCCCCCGCCCGAGCAGGGTCACGGCAACCCCCTGGTCGAAATCGGATTGATCATGGCCTCGGTGGCCTCGCTCGTCGTCATCGCCATCCCCACGCTCGAGGCCATTTGGTACATCGACGACGTGCCCGAGGAATCCCGCCCCGCCTCCAAGCTCAGCGCCTGGTACAAGGGCAAGGTCGCCCCCGAGTCCGCCGAGGAGGTCCTCACCATCGACGTCATCGGCAAGCAGTGGTGGTTCCGCTTCGAGTACCCCCAGCTCGGCCTCACCCAGCAGGACAAGCGCTCGGTCCCCAACGAGATGGTCATCCCCCGCGGCAAGGCCGTCCGCATCAACCTCCGCTCCGAGGACGTCATCCACTCCTTCTGGATCCCCAAGGTCGCCGGCAAGGTCGACCTCATCCCCGGCCGCCGCAACCACATGTGGATCCAGGCCGACGAGGTCGGCCACTACTACGGCCAGTGCGCCGAGTTCTGCGGCGACTCCCACGCCTACATGCTCTTCCGCTGCGTCGTCGTCGAGCCCGAGGAGTTCGCCGCCTGGGTCGAGCGCCAGAAGGCCCCCGCCCCCGAGCCCGCCGCGGGCTCCCTCGCCGCCAAGGGCAAGGCCCTCTTCGCCGCGAAGACCTGCGCGATGTGCCACCGCGTCGCCGGCCAGTTCGAGGCCGGCGGCTTCGGCCCCGACCTCTCCCGCGTCGCCGCCCGCACCACCCTGGCCGGCTCCTGGCTCGACCATCGCGATCCCGCCGCCCAGATGGCCCTCGACGCCAAGGGCAACACCGAGGCCACCGTCCCCGTCGACCCCGCCCGCCAGCGCGCCAATCTCATCCGCTGGATCGGCTCCTCCGGCATCCTCGTCGACGCCGCCGGCAAGCCCCTCATCCCCGAGGACGTCAAGCCGGGCAATCGCATGCACTATTACAAGATGTTCGGCGTCGCCGGCCTCCGCGAGACCCGCACCACCCTCACCCAGGAGGAGATGGACGCCATCGTCGAGTACATGATGTCCCTCCGCTAACCCGCCTCACCCACCCCTTGCCATGGCCCACGCCGCCCACCACGCCCCCGTCGCCTCCAAGACCGAGCTGCCTCCCGAGCGCAGCGACCTCGGCCTGCTGCGCCCCGACCGCTCCACCGGCCTGGTGGACTGGCTGACCACCGTCGACCACAAGAAGATCGGCATCCTCTACGGCGCCTTCGCCATGTTCTTCTTCCTCCTCGGCGGGGTCGAGGCGCTCGCCATCCGCACCCAGCTCGCCGTCGCCGAGAACGACTTCATCACGGCGCGCATGTACAACCAGATGTTCACCATGCACGGGACGACCATGATCTTCCTGGGCGTGATGCCGCTCTCCGCCGCCTTCTTCAACTACCTCGTCCCGCTCCAGATCGGCGCCCGCGACGTCGCCTTCCCCCGGCTCAACGCCTTCTCCCTCTGGACCTTTGTCTTCGGCGCCGTCGTCCTCAACGCCTCCTGGCTCTTCGAGTTCGGCCACCTCGCCGGCTGGTTCAAGGACTTTGCCTGGTACCAGAAGCTGACCTACACCGACTTCGCCCCCGCCAACGGCTGGTTCTCGTACGCCCCCCTCTCCGGGACCTTCGGCCAGGCCGACGCCGCCCTCCAGGCGCCGCGCTTCACCGGCGTCGGCACCGACTTCTGGATCATCGGGCTCCAGATCCTCGGCGTCGCCTCCCTCGCGGCCTCCTTCAACTTCATCGTCACCATCCTCAACATGCGCGCCCCCGGCATGACGATGATGCGCCTGCCCGTCTTCACCTGGATGACCCTGGTCACCGCCTTCCTCATCATCCTCGCCTTCCCCGCCATCACCGTCGCGCTCATCCAGCTGATGTTCGACCGCCAGTTCGGGGCCAACTTCTTCAACCCGACCAACGGCGGGCAGCCCATCCTCTGGCAGCACCTCTTCTGGATCTTCGGCCACCCCGAGGTCTACATCCTCGTGCTCCCCGCGATGGGCATCGTCTCGGAAATCCTCCCCACCTTCTCCAAGAAGCCGCTCTTCGGCTACCCCATCATCGTCTTCTCCGGCGCCGTCATCGGCTTCCTCGGCTTCGCCGTCTGGAGCCACCACATGTTCACCACCGGCCTCGGCCCCGTGCCCACCGCCGTCTTCTCCCTCCTCACCATGGCCATCGCCGTGCCCACCGGGGTGAAGATCTTCAACTGGGTCGGCACCATCTGGGGCGGCCGCGTGCGCTTCACCCCGCCGATGGTCCTCGCCCTGGGCTTCATCTGGATGTTCATGTGCGGCGGCTTCTCCGGCATCATGCACTCCGCCGCCCCGGCCGACGCCCAGCAGCAGGACACCTACTTCGTCGTCGCCCACTTCCACTACGTCCTCCTCGGCGGCGTCCTGCTCGGCCTCATGGCCGGTCTCTACTTCTGGTTCCCGAAGATCTTCGGCCGCATGCCCAACGCCGTCGTCGCCTACGCCTCCTCCGCCCTCGTCATCGTCGGCTTCAACATGGCCTTCGGCCCGATGCACTACCTCGGCCTCTCCGGCCAGCCCCGGCGCACCCACACCTACCAGGCGGGCTTCGGCTGGGAGGAGTGGAACTTCGTCGCGACCGTCGGCGCCTTCATCCTCGGCATCGGCGTCTTCATCTCCTTCGCCAACCTCGCCTGGACCGCCTTCCGGGGCAAGGTCGCCGAGCGCGACCCCTGGGACGGCCGCACCCTCGAGTGGTCGCTGCCCTCGCCCGTGCCCGAGTACAACTTCGCCCAGACCCCGGTCGTCCCCTCGCGCGACGCCTGGTTTGAGCACAAGCACGGCAAGGCCCGCATCGGCGCCCTCGCCGACGGCGGTCCGGACGGCGTCCACATGCCCAGCCAGTCCTGGATGCCCATGCTCGCCTCCCTCGGCTTCCTCATCGCCGGCCTCGGCATGCCCATGCTCGCCATGCACATCCCCCACGCCGGCTGGATTGTCATCGCCGGCCTCGCCACGCTCTTCCTCGGCATCTGGCTCTGGGCCCTCGAGGGTCCCGGCGGCTACCAGCTCAAGACCCCCGCGCCCGCCCCCTCGCCCGTCGCCGCCGACACCCTCGCCCGCTGATCCCCCCTGCCATGTCCGCCCACGCCGCCGCCGCCCCGACCTCCACGGGGATCGACCACAAGAAGCTCATCATGTGGCTGTTCCTCGCCTCGGACTGCATGTTCTTCGGGACGCTCATCTCGACCCACCTGCTTTACCGCAAGCTCTACCCCACCGGCTTCACCGACGCCGAGGGCCACCAGCAGTTCATCCAGAAGCTGTTCGACATCGAGCTCACCTCCTTCTCGACGTTCATCCTCCTGATGTCCTCCTTCCTCATGGCCCTCGCCGTCTCGGCCATGCACAAGGGGCAGATCGCCTCCTTCCGGCGCAACGTGCTCGGGGTCATCTTCTTCGGCCTGATCTTCCTCGGCTGCCAGGTCTACGAGTTCACCCACTTCTACCAGAAGGGGCTCACCATTCAGAACAGCGTCTTCGGCTCGACCTTCTACGTCCTGACCGGCACCCACGGCACCCACGTCGCCATCGGCATCCTCTGGCTCGTCCTCCTCTACTTCTACAGCTTCACCGGCCGCCTCGGCGGACACCAGGGCGCCCTCGACGTCGAGGTCGCCGGGCTCTACTGGCACTTCGTCGACATCGTGTGGATCGTCATCTTCACCGTCGTCTACCTCATCGAGTACCTCGGGCCCAACGGCATCTGGGGCGCGTCGCTCCCCCTTGCCTGATCCCGCCATGTCCGCCGCCCACGCCGAGACCGCCGCGCCCGACCCCGCCCTCCTTGCCGAGGAGACGCGCCGCTACCACCACTTCATCACCCTGGCCCTCTGGCTCGCCATCATCACCGGCATCGAGATCGTCGCCATCTTCATCCCGGTGTCGGCCGGCGTCATCCTCGCCTCGCTCGCCGTCCTCTCCGTCGTCAAGTTCTTCGCCGTCGTGCTCTGGTTCATGCACCTGATCTACGACCACAAGCTGCTCTTCTGGCTCTTCATGATGGGCTTGGTGCTCGCCACCGCCACCTTCACCGCCCTCGTGATGCTCTTCTCCTTCGACCGGGTCGACACCGCTTGGTTTGCCTGACGCCGAGGACGCCCCGGCTCCTCGCCGGGGCCCTGGCCGCCCTCCTCCTCGCGGCCTGCGGTCCCGCGCCCCGGCCGCAGGCGGCCCGCCCCCTTGACCACGCGGCCTACGTCTGGGCGCCCAAGTGGGGTCCCGAGACCAGCCTCGCCGTGGGCGCCGACCGTCTCCCGGCCGAGATCGCGCGCCTCCGCGTCTACGTCGGCGCCACCCATTTCCTCGGCGAACCCCAGGCCTTCCCCGTTGAGTGGGCCGCGCTCGCCCGCTCCGGCCGCGCCCTGACCCTGGTCGTCGCCTCCGGTCCGGCCGCCGCGAATTTCCGCGACGCCCCCGACCTCTCCCTGCCCGGCAACCTCCTCGCCGAGGCCCTCGCCGCCGCCCGCGCCGTCGAGGCCAAGGTCGACCGCGTTCAGTTCGACCTCGAGTGCCCTCCCGCCAAGCTCGGCGGCTACGCCCGGCAAATCGAGGCCGTCCGCCGCCGCTTCCCGGGTCTCGAAGTCTCGGTCAGCGTTCTTCCCTCCTGGCTCGACGAGCCCTCGCTCGGCGAGCTTCTCGCCGCCGCCGACCGGTTCACCCTCCACCTCAGCCCAGGCTACGTCCTCGGCGGCGCCCGCGCGCGCACCGATTTCAAGGCCGCCGAGCGCTGGGTCGCCCAGGCCGCCTCCCACGGCCGACCCTTCCGCGTCGGCCTGCCCATCACCAGCCATTACCTTTGCCTGGATCCCAACGGCGGCCTGCTTGCCTCGGTCCCGGTTGGGCGCCCCGTTCCCGCCGGAACCGTCCGCACCGAGCCGGTCGTCGCCGATCCCGCGGCGCTCCCCGCCTTCGTCCGCCTGATGGCCACCCATTCGCCCGCCCAGCTCGAGGGCTTCGACTGGCTTCGCCTTCCCGTGCCCGGCGACGCCGGAACCTGGTCCCTGGGCGGCATGACCGCCGCGCTGAGGGGCGAGCCCGTGGTCCGGTCGCTCAAGGTCGCCATGGTCCCGGACGAGGGCTATGCCCGCGTCGTCGTCGTCAACGACGGCATGGTGCCCATGCCCTCGCCGACGGTGAGGGTCAGCTGGAAGGGTGGGGAGGTCCAGGCCTGCGACGGCGCCGGCGGCTGGGAGATGCTCCTCGGCGGCGGCGAGGGCTTCCGCCTCCGCCCTGGCGACACGGCCGGTCTCATTCCCGCCGGCGAGACCCTCACCGCCGGCTGGATCCGCTTCGCCTCGCCTCCCACCGAGACCTCGGCAGCCTTGGCCGAGCGCTGAGGCCACGCCCATGCTTCCCCTCCACTGGCACACCGAGCCCCTGCTCATCCTGACAGTGGTCGGGGCGAGCTGGCTTCACGCCATGGCCTGCGGCCCCCTCCGCGGCCGCCTCGCCCCCGGCTCGGCCTACCCGGTCGGCCACGCCGTGCGGTTCCACCTCGGCGTTCTCGCCGCCTACCTCGCCGTCGGGTCCCCCCTCGACCAGCTCGGCGAGGCCTACCTGTTCTCGGCCCACATGCTGCAGCACATGCTGCTCATCTACGGCGCCGCGCCGCTCGTGGCCGCCGGCCTGCCGCCCGAGATGATCGACCGTTGGCTGGAGCGTTCGCCCCGCGCCCTCGGCATCGCCCGCCTTCTCGTCCATCCCCTCTTCGCCGCCATCCTCTTCACCCTCGTCTTCTCCTGCTGGCATTTCCCGGAGCTCTACGAGTGGGCCCTCCGCGACCGCCTCGTCCATGTCATCGAGCATTGGACGATCTTCCTGCCCGCGGTCCTCCTGGTCTGGCCCCTCGTCTCGACCTCCCGCGTCCTCCCCCGGCTCGGTCACGGCGCCTCCATCCTCTACGCGGTCGCCCTGATGGTCGCCGACCTCCCCCTCTGGGCCGCCCTCATCTTCGGCGACCAGCCGATTTACGACACCTACCGCCTCGCCCCGCGCATCACGGGCCTCGATCCCCTCCAGGACCAGATCCTCGGCGCCTCCGCCATGAAGGTCTTCAACGAGGCCTTCTCCCTCTGGCACATGGGCGCCGCCTTCCTCCTGTGGTATCGCGCCGAGCGCTGAGGCTCAGCTCCGGTCGGCCCGGCGCAGCAGCGCGACGCCCAGGCCCAGGATCGCCAGCGACGGCGCCCAGGCCAGGAGGTCGGGCCGCAGGGCCGGGTCCGTCACCCATTCCGCCGCGGACATGAGCGTGTAGTAGGCGAGGGCCACGCCGAGCGCGAGCGCGGCGTTGACAAACGTCTCCTTGCGCCCGACCCGCAGCGAGAGCGGCACCGCCAGCACCGCCAGCGCCAGGATGCCCATGGCGCCCGCCAGGTGCGCGTTGAGCTGACGCCGCGCCTGCAGGCGCGAGGCCTCGACCTGCTCCGGCGTCGCGTCGGCGGGCAGGTTCCAGCCCTTGTCCATGGCCGCGAGCAGCTCCGACGTCGTCAGCCAGCGCAGCTTCCGCGCCCCCGAGCCTGCCGTGCGCCGCAGCGCGAAGTCCAGCTCCGCGCGCTCCAGGCTGGCGTAGGTCGACGTCTGGCGCCGCGCGCTGTCGCCCGCCTTGCGCTGCTCGACGCGCACGTTCTGCGCCGTGATGCGCAGCCGGTCCGCCGCCCCGTCCTCGCCCGGCACCAGCTGCGCGAAGGCCGTGCGCGCATGCAGGCTCTGCGTCAGCTGGCCGTCCTCGCCCACCTGCCACACCCAGAGGTCGCCCAGCTGGCCCCCCTCCCGGCTGCCCGCCCGGATGATCACGCCCGGGAAGTCGCGGCACAGCTCGCCCGGCACCAGCGCCGTCGCCGGGTTCTCCGCCACCGCCCCGCGCAGGATCCCGCGGTAGGCGGTGTTCGCCGCCGGCGCCACCTCGAGGTTGATGTAGGCGGCCGCCGCGGAAAGCGCGCCCGCCAGCAGGATGGCCGGCGCCGCGATGCGCGCCAGCGGCACACCGCCCGCCCGCATCGCCGTGATCTCCGATTGCGCCCCCAGCCGGCCGAACGCGATGAGGATGCCCGCCAGCACGCCCAGCGGCAGCGCGTAGGGCAGGGTGCTCGGGATCACCAGGACCACCAGCTCCAGCGCCTGGAACGCGTCGATGCGGCCCGCCGCCAGCTCCCCCGCCACCTGCCTCATGAGGTTGCCGGCCGTCAGGATGAACACGCAGCCGCCGGTCGCCAGGGCCGCGGCGCCCGCGGTCTCGGACAGCACCAGGCGGTCGAGGATGCGCACGCGTCTAGCAATGCCCGCGGTCCGCGGCCGGGGCGAGGACAAACCTCGCTCAGGGCGCGCCATCGAGCGGCCGCGGCAATCCCTCCGCCGCCACCGGCTCCGCCGCCGCCTCGCGCAGCCAGCCCGCCTGCCCGCCCGCCAGGCTCACCAGCACATGGCCGTTCAGCCGGCGTCCCGTGCGCACCACATCGCCCTCGCCCACCGTCGCCACCGGCTCGCCCAGCTGCGTCGGGGTCAGCTTCAGCGGCTCGTCGGGCATCCGGTTCACCGCCCGGCGATGCGCCGACCACGAGCCCCAAAGCCCCGGGCCCGACAAGGCCAGCAGCGTCGCCCCGATCAAGGCCGCCCGGTGATGCGCGTCACCCATCCGCCGGCCCCTCAGCCTCGGCATCGCCCAGGCGAGCAGCACCGTCCACCCCGCCGCCAGCGCGGCCAGCGTCCAGGTGTCGGCCTCGAGCCAGCCCGCGTAGGATTCATGCCACCGCTCGGCGGGCCGCTCGACGCCGCCAACCGTGGCCGCGTGGCGCAAGCCGGCCCTCGCCACGGCGTTGCCCGGGTCGAGCAGCAGCGCCCGCTCCCAGCACACCATCGCCCGCCCCTTGCGCCCCAGCCGCCACTCGGCGTTCCCCGCCGCGGCGAGCAGCTCCGCCGACACGCCCTCCTCCGCCGCGATCTCGCCCCAGACGGTCAGCGCTCCCGCGGAGTCCCCGTCCAGGTACGCCTTGCGGGCGGCCTCGTGCCTGCCTTCCGCGGCCGCCTCGGCGCCGAGCGCCAGGATGATCAGGAGAATCAGTCGCACAGGCGTTGGCGAAGCTCGGCCAGCCCCTGCGCCAGGGCGGCGTGGTGAATCAGGCTGCCCGACGGGGAGCGGCCGCCGAAGCGCGAGCCGTCCGCGCAGCGGAACGCCGCTCGCACCGCCTCGGCCCGGGCGCCATCGGCCCAGCCGGCGGCGCGCAGGACATCCTCCGCGGTCAGCGCGCCGGCCTGCCCCGAGAGCAGCGGCGCCGCGCCCGCCCGCAGGCCCTCGACGGCCTGGCGCGCGTGGGCCTCCGCGTCCGCCGCGCGCTCCGCTCGCCGCAGCCGCGAAAGGGCGCGGGCGACCTCGCGCCGGGCCCTGGCCCGCGCCACGCGTCCGGGGTTGCGGGCCACCCACTCGCGTCGCGCCGCCACGGCAAGCCCCGCCCCGAGCGCGAGCAAGCCGGTCAGGTTCGCGCCGGCCAGGCCCAGGCCGGAGGCCAGCGGGGCGACGGTCTCGCGCGCGCCTCCCGCCGTCGGCTCAGGGTCGGCCAGCTTGCTCGGCGGGGTCGCCGCCGCGATCTCCGTGACCGGCGCCGCCGGGTCCGCCGTGACGAGCTCGACCTGCCTCGGCGCCTGGCCGCCGACCTGCACGTCGACCGGCGCGAATTCCACCCGGCGGTACGAGCGGGTCTCGGGATCGAAGAAGCTCAGCCGCACCGGGGGCGTCTTGAGCGCGCCCGGCAGCCGCGGGGTTAGGTTGTAGGTGAAGGCTCGCTCGCCCGGCGCGGCGAACGTCCGCCGCTCGCGGGTCGGCAGCACATCCCAGGCGTCGCCATGGGGGACCTCCGGGGGGAGGATGCGGTCGACGTTCCCCTCGCCCACGATCGTCGCCGTCATGCGGATGGTCTCGCCGATCATCGGGCTCGCGTTCGAGACCTTGAGCGACTCCGCCGCGTAGTTGCCGACCGCCCCGCCCCAGTCGGCGGGCCGACCCGTCTCCGGCACGCGCAGGACCTTCACCTTGCGCGTGAAGACAAAGGGCCGGTCGCGCATCTCCGCGGCGAGCCGGCCCGACCGCGGGTCGGCGAGCGAGATGCCGCTGAGGCGGAGGTCGACCTCGCCCGCGCGGATGGGCGTCAGCTCGAACTCCGCCACCATCCCGCCCTCCGCCCCGTCCATCCGGGAAATCCCGCTGCGGAAGCTGATGCCCTCGCCGCGCGCCTCGATGCCGAAGACGCCCGCCACCCGCTCCTTCTCGCCGTGCGTGAACCGAATGCGACCCGCCACGGTCTCCCCCAGGTAGAGCGGTCGGTCGGGTAGCTCCAGCTGGGCGCGCGCCAGGCCGAGGTTCTCGCCCGGCAGGGCCTCGCGCACGCGGAAGGCAATGGCCGGGACGGGGACCTTGCGCGTCGCGAACGAGAGGGCAAACGCCGGGATGCGATGGTCGCCGGGAGTCGCCGGCGCCACCGCGCTGACCATCAGGGTCGACGTCCCGCCGCCCCCGAAGGAGCCCATGCGCTGCCCGCTGAAGCGCATCGGGATGTCGTCCATCAGCGGCAGCTCCGCGCCCACCCGGATGGCGGGCCCGAGGGGGTCGTCCTCGGGCGAGGTGACCGACAGCTCCAGGCGGAACGGCTGGCCCGGCGCCGGCTCGTCGGGAATCATCCGGTGGCGCACGGTGTCCTGCGCCGCCAAGGGGGCGAGCGCGGCCAGGAGCAGCAGGGCGGCCCGGGCGACCATCTCAGTAATCCTTTCCTTTCCGGTCGGAGGGGCGGCCGCGCCCGGGCTGGCCCTGGCCGGCCGCGGGCATGCGTCGCCCGAACTGGTCCTGGAGGGACTCGAGCTGGCTGCGCGCCTCCTGCTCGCTCATCTTCCCCTCCTCGCCCGGCTTGGCCTCGCCCGGGCCGGAACCGGCCCGGGGCTCGCGGGGCTCGCCGAACTCGTCGTCCTCCTCGCCCTCGCCGTTGGCGGGGCGCTCCTCCGGCGGGATGCGCTTCATCAGCTCGAGGATGACCTCGCGCAGCTCCTTGTGCTTGCGGGCCATCTCGGCGATGATCCCGCGCAGCTGCTCGTTCTCCCGCCGCAGCAGGCGGAGCAGCTCCTCGACCTTGTCCGCGTTGGCCCGGGCCTCGGCGTCGGCCGCGTCGAGCTCGTGCGCGCCGCGGAAGTCGCCGACCGACCGCAGCCAGGCGGCGGCGACGCCCGCCCGCTTGGCCAAGGCCTGCTCGGCCGCCGGGATGGATTGCTTCCGCATCGTGCGGTGGGTGCCGATGCCCGAGGAGAGGGCGGCGACCGCCGGCACGTAGTCGGGCTTCTTGCCCTCCGCCTTCATCCGGTCGAGATACTCGATCATGTCCGTCATGTCGGAGATGTCGGCGTCGGCCGCCTCGATGTACGAGCGGGCGAGGGAAAGCTCGGTGATGTCGCCCTCCGTGCGTCCGCCGAGCGAGGCCCGGCCCTTGCCGAAGCGGACATGGCCGAGGTTGTGCAGCGACCCGGGCCGGAGCGCGTCGCGGTTGCGGCCCAGCGCGGCGCGCAGCGCCTCCTCCGAGCCCGCGAGGTCGCCCGCCGCGAGGCGGCGCGTGCCGAGGTTGTGCAGCTCGCGCGGGTCGAGCTCGTCAAAGGCGGGCTCGGGGCCGTCGGCGGCGAGCGCCGCCAACGGCGCGGCGAGGAGGGCGAGCAGGGCGGGGCGCGTTTTCATGGCTGGGGGGCCGGGCGGCGTCGGTCGGTGAGGAGGGACTCGATCACCATGAGAAGGAGCGCGAGGGACACAAACAGGCTCTCGCGGGGGATGCCGCTGCGGCCGCCGCCCTGGGCGTCGGTCCCGGCCTGGATGGCCAGACGCAGGGCCTCGAGCCCCTCCCCCGCCTGCCCGAGCCGCACATAGCGGCCCCGGGTGGCCTCGGCGACCTTGGTCAGCGTCTCCTCGTCCAGCCGGCTCGTCACCGGGTTGCCCTCCGCGTCGCGCAGGCTGTCGGGCAGGCCGTCCGGCCCGACCACCGTGATGGGCCCGCCCGACTCCGTGCCGACCCCGATGGTGTGCACGACCAGTCCCTTGCGGGCCAGCTTGCGCGCCATCTCGACGCCGCCCGCCTCGAGGTCCTCGCCGTCCGTCAGCAGCAGCACGAGCTTGCGGTTGCGGTTGGCTGCGAAGGCGCCCTCGGCCTCCTCGAGCGCGCGCGCGATGTCGGTGCCGGAGACCGGGATGGCGCGGGTGTCCGTCTCCCCGAGGGTCCGGTAGAAGGCGTCGTAGTCCCGGGTCAGCGGGCACTGCAGGAACGCTTGGCCGGAGAAGGCCACCAGGCCCACGCTGCCGGTGCCCTTGCGCTGCACGAACGAGGCGATGGCGGCCTTGGCCCGCTCCAGCCGCGACGGCCGCAGGTCCTTGACCAGCATCGAGCGCGAGGTGTCCAGCACGAAGACCACGTCCTCCGCCGCGGAGGTCTGCTGCGTCACCTCCACGCCCCAGCGCGGTCCGGCGGCCGCGGCGCCCAGGAGCAGCAGCGCGGCCAGGCCGAGCGCGGCCTTGGCGTTGCGGCGCGCTGGGGAGAGGCCCGAAAGTCCCCGCCCGATGGCGCGCGGGTCGAGCAGGCTGGCCAGCCGACCCGCCCGGCCCGACGCCTGCCGGAGATGCATCCAGGCCAGGCCCAGCGCGACCGCGGCGACGACGCCGAGGACCCAGGGGCGGAGCAGGTGGGGGTCGGTGAGGTCCATGGCTCAGGGCGAGCGCGGCCGCGCCGCGCGCAGGGCGAGCTCGCCCAGGAGGAGGAGGAGGGCCGCGGCGATCCAGAGGGCCCGGTGGTCGTCGTAGGTCACCGACTCGCGGATGCGCACCTCGGTCCGCTCCAGCCGGTCGATCTCGGCGTAGACCCGGCGCAGCTGCTCGCGGTCGAGCGCGCGGAAGAACTGCCCGCCGCCCACCTTGGCCATCGTGCGGAGGATGTCGTAGTTGGCGGGGTTGATGGTCTGCATCGGGATGGGCCGCCCGAGCGGGTCCCGGATGATCTCGCCCGTGGCCGGGTTGAACTGCGGGAGCATCGTGGGCTCGTCCTTGCCGAGCCCGATGGTGTGCACGCGGATGCCGAGGGCGGCGGCGAGCTCGGCGGACGGGACGGGCAGGACCGAGCGGCTCTGGTTGTCGTCGCCGTCGGTCAGCAGCACGATCACCTTCGAGGCCGACCGGGGCAGCGACTTCATCCGGTCCACCGCCATCGCCATGGCGTCGCCGATCGCGGTGCCCGTCTCCTTGATGACGCCGATGTGCATCCGGCCGACGCCCTTCTCCACCCACTCCTTGTTGATGGTGAGCGGGCTGAGCAGGTAGGGCTTGCCGGAGAAGACGACCGCGCCGACGCGGTCGTCGGGCCGCGACCTGAGGAAGTCCTGGATGACCTGGCGCGTGGCCGACCAGCGCGTCGTCTCGTCGTCCTTCCCGCCCATGTCCATGGCCAGCATCGACCACGAGAGGTCGATGACGAGGAGGATGTCCACGCCCTCCGACTGGCGCTCCACCTCGCGGTTGGCCGTGCGCGGGCCGGCCAGGGCGACGATGCAGCACGCCGCGGCGAGGAGGCGCGCGAACAGGCGAAGCCGGCCGGCCGCCTCGCGCACCGGTCGACCGATGTCGCGCAGCAGCGAGGCGTCGGGGAAGAGCAGGGCGCCGGCCCGGCCCGCGCGCCCGCGCAGCCAGGCCCAGAGCGGCAGCAGGGCGAGGAGGAGCAGGGCCTCCGGGTGGGCGAGCTCGAGGCCGGGCGCGGCGAGGCTCATCGCAGGGCCTCCTTCCAGAGCGCCCGCCGCGCCAGCTCGACGCGCGCGAAGGCCTCGGCGCACAGCGCGGCGACCTCGTCGCCGTCCACCTCGCGGCCGGCGAACTTGGCCGCGTCGGCGGCGCGCAGCGCGCGCAGCGTCGGGTCGGCCGCGGTGGCGAGGAGGGCGGACCGCTCGCAGCTGGACGCCAGCTGCTGCGTGCTCAGGCCGGCCGGGGCCTCCGCGCAGACCGCGGCGAGGTAGGCCCGCAGCGCGTCGGCCGCCAGGCCTGCCTTGAGCGCGGGGTTCGGCGCGGCCGACGCCCCGGCGTGGGAGCGTCGGAAGATTTCGGCCGGGTCGGCCGGGCGGGCGCGTCGCCGGGCGAGCCGGAGCGCCAGCCATCCCAGGCACAGGGCCAGGCCGAGTCCCGCGGCCAGCGCCGCGCCATGCGCCTCCAGCCAAGGCGGCGGCACCTCGGGTCGGGGACCGAGGAGACGGGCGGCGGTGTCGGCGGGCTCGCTCATCGGCGTCGGCGCCGGCGCTCGAAGAAGCGGGCGAGGGCGGGTCCCGGCCGGGCGGTCTCCTCGAGGCGGAGCGTGTCGACCGACGCGCGGGCCAGCGCCGACTCCGTCTCGGCCAGCCGCTGGGCGGCGCGGGCGGCGTAGGCCGCCCGGACCGAGGCGGAGCCGGTGTCCACCTCGGCGATCTCGCCCGTCTCCGCGTCCTCGAGCGCGAGGAGGCCCACGTCGGGCAGGGTCCGGGTGCGCGAGTCCAGCAGGTGCACGCAGGCCACGTCGTGGCGCGCGTTCAGCTGGCCGAGCGCGGCGACCATCGCCTCGGCGCCCTCGGGCCCGGGATGGAAGTCGGAGAGGACGAAGACGGCCGCCCGGCGGCGCGCGGCGCGGGCGAGCCGGCGGAGCGGCGCCGCGAAGGCCGTCCGGGCCGAGGCCGCGGGGCGCTCGAGGATGTCACGGATGACCCGCAGCGCGTGCCGCCGGCCCTTGCGCGCCGGCACCCAGTGCTCCGCCCTGTCGCTGAAGAGGAGGAGGCCGACCTTGTCGCCCGCCTTGAGGGCGGAGAGGGCGAGGATGGCGGCGACCTCCGCCGCCCGCTCGCGGGTCGAGAGCTCGCCCGAGCCGAAGCGCGACGAGCCCGAGATGTCGACCGCGAGGACGAGGCTCAGCTCGCGCTCCTCGCGGTGCAGGCGGACGAAAGGCTTGCCCGTCCGCGCCGTCACGTTCCAGTCGAGCGTCCGCACATCGTCGCCCGGCACGTACTCCCGCAGCTCCTCGAAGTCGGTCCCCCGGCCCTTGAACCGCGAGAGGTAGGCGCCGACCATCGCGTCGCTCACCAGGCGCGAGGCGACCAGCTCCACCCGCCGGGCGCGGCGGAGGATTTCCTGCGGGCTGGGGGCCGGGGTTTCCAAGCGCCGGCGCCGGGTCAGGGGATGCGGACGGTGTCGAGCACGCGCCGCACCACCGCGTCGGCGTCGACGCCCTCGGCGTCGGCCTCGTAGGTGAGGATCAGCCGGTGCCGGAGCACGTCCGGGGCGAGGTCCTTGACATCCTGGGGCACGACGTGGTCGCGGCCCTGGAGGTACGCCCAGGCCTTCGCCGCGAGCGTCAGGTTGATCGTCGCGCGCGGCGAGGCGCCGAACTGCACCAGGCCCCGCAGGTCGGGTCCGCCCGGCTCCTGCCCGCGGGTGGCGAGCACGAGCGAGACGATGTAGTCGCGCACCGGGTCGGCCACCTTCACGGCGTCGACGCCCTGCCGGGCCGCGAGGATGTCCTCCGTCCCGATGACCGCCTCCACCTCCAGCCGGGGCGAGGTCGTCGCCATCGCGTCGAGGATGCGCCGCTCCTCCTCGCGCGTCGGGTAGCCGATGTTGAGCTTGAGCATGAACCGGTCGACCTGCGCCTCGGGCAGGGGGTAGGTGCCCTCCTGGTCGATCGGGTTCTGCGTGGCCAGCACGAGGAAGGGCGAGGGCAGGCGGTGCGTCTCGCCGCCGAGGGTCACCTGGCGCTCCTGCATCGCCTCGAGCAGGGCCGACTGCACCTTGGCGGGCGCGCGGTTGATCTCGTCCGCCAGCACGAGGTGGGCGAAGATGGGGCCGCGCTTCGCGTGGTACTGCCCGTCCTGCGGGTTGTAGATCAGCGTGCCCACGATGTCGGCCGGCAGCAGGTCCGGCGTGAACTGCACGCGGGAGAAGTCCGCCCGGATGGCCTGGGCGAGGGTCCGCACCGAGAGGGTCTTGGCCAGGCCCGGGACGCCCTCGAGCAGGACGTGGCCGTTGGCCAGGAGGCCGACCAGCAGGCGGTCGACAAGGTACTGCTGGCCGACGACGACGCGGGCGACTTGCTCGCGCAGGCGGGGAACCCAGGTGGCGGATGCGGTGGTCATGGGGAAGGGGGAGTCCAAGCCAATCCCCGGGCGGGGATGCTTGCAACCCCTAGCGCCGCCCCGCCGCGGATTTGTCCGGCCGGCTCAGCAGGACTTGGCCGCCCGGTCCAGGGCTGCCCGCACGAACGCGGCGAACAGGGGGTGGGGCCGGGTCGGCGACGACTTGAACTCCGGGTGGTACTGCACGCCCACCATCCAGGGGTGGTCCGCCACCTCCACGATCTCCACCAGGCCCGTCAGCGGGTTCGTCCCTCCCACGCGCAGCCCGGCCTTCTCCAGCCGCTCCCGGTAGGCCCCGTTGTACTCGAACCGGTGGCGGTGGCGCTCGCTGACCATCGCCTTCCCGTAGGCCGCCGCCGCGCGCGAGCCCGGCGTCAGCTGGCAGTCGTAGGCCCCGAGCCGCATCGTGCCGCCCTTGGTCGCGACCGTCTTCTGCGATTCCATCAGGTGGATGACCGGGTCGGGCGTCGCCGGGTCGAACTCCGCCGAGTGGGCCTTGGCCAGGCCCAGCACGTTGCGCGCGTACTCGATGGTGATGACCTGCATCCCGAGGCAGAGGCCGTAGCAGGGCACCTTGCGCTCGCGCGCGAAGCGGGCGGCGAGGATCTTCCCCTCGATCCCGCGGTTGCCGAAGCCGCCCGGGATGAGGATGCCGTCCAGCCCCTCGAGGGCCGCCGGGCCGTCCCGCTCGAGGTCCTCGGCGTCCAGGCGCGTGATCTCCGCCTTGGCCTCGTTGGCGATGCCGCCGTGCACGATCGACTCGTAGACCGACTTGTACGCGTCCTGCAGCTCGATGTACTTCCCCACCACGCCGATGCGCGCGGTCGCCTTGGGCTGGAGCAGGCGCCGCACCGTCTCGCGCCAGGGCGCGAGCTCGAGCGGCCCGCAGGCCAGCCCCAGCCGGCGCACGAGGAAGTCGTCGATGCGCTGCTCGGCCAGCATGAGCGGCAGCTCGTAGATGGAGTGCTCGACGTCGCGGCACTCGATCACCGCCTCCGCCGCCACGTTGCAGTAGAGCGAGAGCTTCTGCCGGTTCTCCTCGCCGATCGGGCGGTCCGTGCGGCAGACGAGGATGTCGGGCTGGATGCCGATCTCGCGGAGCTTGGCCACCGACTGCTGGGAGGGCTTTGTCTTCAGCTCCCCGGCGGCCTTGATGTAGGGCACGAGCGTGCAGTGGAGGAAGCAGGTGTTCTCCCGCCCCGCGTCGTGCTGGAACTGGCGCAGGGCCTCCAGGAAGGGCAGGCCCTCGATGTCGCCCGTGGTCCCGCCGATCTCGGTGATGAGGACGTCGACCCCCTCGCCGCCCTCGCGGATGCGCCGCTTGATCTCGTCGGTCACGTGCGGGATGACCTGCACCGTCTTCCCCAGGTAGTCGCCGCGCCGCTCCTTTTGGATCACCGTCTCGTAGACCTGGCCCGAGGTCAGGCTGTTCTTGCGGGAGAGCGAGCCCGAGGTGAAGCGCTCGTAATGGCCCAGGTCGAGGTCGGTCTCCGCCCCGTCGTCCAGCACGTAGACCTCCCCGTGCTGGTACGGGCTCATCGTGCCCGGGTCCACGTTCAGGTAGGGGTCGAACTTCTGGATCCGCACCTTGAGCCCCCGGCACTCGAGGAGCGCGCCGATCGCCCCCGCGGTCAGCCCCTTGCCCAGCGAGGAGATGACGCCGCCGGTGACAAAGATGTACTTCATGTTGGGTGGTTTTTGCGGAAAAAGAAAAAGACCGGCGCGGTCCTAGGCGGGACGCCGGTCTGGACCTTGGAATTGGAACGACCCGGAACCGCTTGGCAAGGGTTTGGTTCACCCCCGGGGGCCTGCCGGGGCATCAATTCCCCTTACCCCCGCCCGCTGCCCCCCTAATACCTCCTCCCCCCCGCCAGCCTTGGGTGGGCAATCCCTCCAACCCCCGTTTCCTAGGCTTTAGCCCCGCCCCATGCCCTGCGCCCCCTGTTCCTGCGGCCTTTCGTCCGTCGCCAAAAAAGCCCTCATGGCCCTGACCGGCCTCGTCCTGGTCGGCTTCGTCCTCGGCCACATGTTGGGCAACCTCCTCTACTTCCAGGGCCCCGAGGCCCTCGACGCCTACGCCAAGTGGCTCCACGGCCTCGGCCCCGTCCTCTGGGTGGCCCGGATCACCCTGCTCGTCGCCGTCGCCGTCCACATCTGGGTCGGCATCTCCCTGGCGGCCGAGAATCGCGCCGCCCGCGCCGGCGGTCCCGAGGTTGCCGCCACCCGCCGGGCCTCCCTCGCCTCGCGCACCATGCCCTACACCGGCGTCGTCATCCTCGGCTTCATCGTCTTCCACCTCCTCCACTTCACCCTTCGCACGGTGAGCCCCCCGGTCACCGCCGCGGGCGACGCGGGGAACGTCCATGAGATGATCCGCCTCGGGTTCGCCGACCCCCTCGTCTCCGCCTTCTACATCGTCGCCATGGCCCTGCTTTGCCTCCACCTGAGCCACGGCGTGAGCAGCATGTTCCAGACGCTCGGGCTGCGCAACGAGCGCTGGCGCGGGCCGCTCGACCTCGGCGCGGCCGCCTACGGCTGGGTGATCTTCCTCGGCTTCGCCTCCATCCCCGTCCACGTGCTCGCCGTCCAAGCCTCGAAGTGACCCCATGATTCCCGACGCCAAGATTCCCGCCGGCCCGCTCGCCCAGAAGTGGCAGAGCCACAAGTCCAGGCTGCGCCTGGTCAACCCGGCCAACCGCCGCCGCTACCATGTCATCGTCGTCGGGTCCGGCCTCGCCGGCTCCGCCGCCGCCGCCTCCCTCGGCGAGCTCGGCTACGAGGTCTCCTGCTTCTGCTACCAGGACAGCCCCCGCCGCGCCCACTCCATCGCCGCCCAGGGCGGCATCAACGCGGCCAAGAACTACCAGGGCGACGGCGACTCCGTCCGCCGCCTCTTCCTCGACACCATCAAGGGTGGCGACTACCGCGCCCGCGAGGCCAACGTCCACCGCCTCGCCGAGCTCTCCACCTCCATCATCGACCAATGCGTCGCCCAGGGCGTGCCCTTCGCCCGCGAGTACGGCGGCCACCTCGCCAACCGCTCCTTCGGCGGCGCCCAGGTCTCCCGCACCTTCTACGCCCGGGGCCAGACCGGCCAGCAGCTCCTGCTCGGCGCCTACTCCGCGCTCTCGCGCCAGATCGGCGCCGGCGCGGTCCGGATGTACCCCCGCCACGAGATGCTCGACCTCGTCCTCGTCGGCGGCCACGCCAAGGGCATCGTCACCCGCAACCTCGCCACCGGCGAGGTCCGCTCCTGGGCCGCCGACTGCGTCGTCCTCTGCACCGGCGGCTACGGCAACGTCTTCTATCTCTCGACCAACGCCCAGGGCTGCAACGTCACCGCCACCCACCGCGCCCACCGCCGCGGCGCCCTCTTCGCCAACCCCTGCTACACGCAGATCCACCCGACCTGCATCCCCGTCCACGGCGAGGACCAGTCGAAGCTCACCCTGATGTCCGAGTCGCTCCGCAACGACGGCCGCGTCTGGGTGCCCCGCGACGCCGCCGACTGCGGCAAGGACCCCTCGTCCATCCCCGAGTCCGCCCGCGACTACTTCCTCGAGCGCAAGTATCCCAGCTACGGCAACCTCGCCCCGCGCGACATCGCCTCGCGCGCGGCCAAGGAGGCCTGTGACGACGGGCGTGGCGTCGGGCCCGGCGGCCTGGGCGTCTATCTCGATTTCTCCGATTCGATCAAGCGGCTCGGGCGCCAGACCATCGCCGAGCGCTATGGCAACCTGTTCGACATGTACCGGCGCATCACGGACGAGAATCCGTACGAGGTCCCGATGCGCATCTACCCGGCCGTGCACTACACGATGGGCGGCCTCTGGGTGGACTACAACCTGATGAGCAACATCCCGGGCCTGCACGTGCTCGGCGAGGCCAACTTCTCGGACCACGGCGCCAACCGCCTGGGCGCCTCGGCGCTCATG
>JBKDBK010000126.1:0-16511 GCA_046315175.1 Opitutia bacterium
GACGATGACGCCGTAGTTGATGGTGCCGAGCCAGCCCGACATGATGATGCCGACGGAGCCGGCGTGGTAGAGGCCGCCGACCTGGAGGGGGAGCTCCATCGAGACCTTGAGGCCCTCGAACTTGGTGCCGAAGGAGGTGCCCTGCGAGTGGCGGACGTAGCGGTTGACGGTGCGGGGGGTGGCGACCTCGACGTGGTCCACCTTGGCGCGGATGTCGGGAATGTACTTCTCGAGGCCAGCGAGGGATTCCTCGGCGACGCGCGCCTTGTGCGTCGCGTAGTCGGCATCCGACAGCGCGGCCCAAGGCTCCCACAACTGATTGATCGATGTCACGATGGCATTGCGCGGCACCTTGGTGTGCGGGCGCGTATCTGGGTAATAGACTGAATAGGTACGCGAGGTGGTGTGGAAGTCGGTCAGCTCGGTCGAGGAGAAGGGCTTGGCCTCGGAGGTGAAGACGAGGTCCCCAATGTGCGGGATGCTCTCGCCTTCGCGCACGCCCATGTAGACCTGGCAGGAGGAACTGTTGAGACGGACGGCCTTAGCAGCGGCCACGAAGACGGGGTCACGGTACTCCTCGCCGACAGCCTTGAGGGCGGTGTCCTTGACGTTAGCATTGGAGATGACGGCAGCGCAGGCGACCTCAACTTCGGTGCCGAAGCGGGTATCGCGCAGACTGACCCCGGCGACGCGAGGGCGGCCGGAGGCGTCGCGAGTGGTGACGACCTTCTCGACAAGAACGTTGCGACGGATGTCGACCCCATTGGCCTTCATCTCGGCCGTCATCATGTTGATGAGGGTGTCGGTGCCGCCCTGGAAGATGAAGACCCCCTTCGACATGAAATTGGAGAAGACGATGCCGAAGGTGATGGCGGGGTCGTCGAGGGTGGAGCCATTGGCGTAGGCGATGGGCTCGAGGAGGAGGCGCTGGACATCGGGCCGGCCAGGGAAGAACTGCTCGAAGAGCTGGCGCGTGGTGCGCGGGTCGTTGTCGTAGTAGTTCATCGCCCGGAGGTGGGCGAAGAAGTCCTCGACGACCTGGGCGGGCACCTTGAACTGCTCGACGAGGATGCGGGTGAAGTCGGCCCGGTCGAAGGTGGTGTGGACCTGGAAGTCGGGGTTGAGGAAACGGACGTCCTTGAGCTGGTGGATGCGATCGGAGATCTCCTTGGTCCAGTAGCGCCGGGTGGACTTGATCATCCCGTGGGGAAAGCCGTGCAGCGAGATGTCGAACGTGTGCCCGCCCTTGCGCTTGAAGTAGGTGGCGAGGCCGCCGAGCTGGTAGTGGTGCTCACAGAGCAGGACCTTCCAGCCGAACTTGGCGAGGTTGTTGGCGGCGGTCATGCCCCCGAGGCCGGCCCCGATGATCACCGCGTCATAGCGTGGCTTGAGGTCGGCAAGGGAGGACATGGGGGATGAAGGTTGCGGAGGTCGCGGAGGGGGCGGAGGAAGAGACAGGATGGGGATGAACGGAAGGAGCGTAAGGAGCGTAAGGATTGGAAGGACGGGAAGGAGGGAAAGGCAGGGTGAGATGGGGAGGATGAAGGGAGGGTTGGGAGGGGGTCAAGCGGGTGGAGGCTTGGCTTGGGGTAAGGACGGGCAAGAATGCGCTTATGCGACTGCTGATGCTAACTTGGCTGGCGGCCGGGGTCATGGCGGGGGAACCCGCGGTGGAGCGCTGGCAGATAAATGGGCGCCCTGCCCTGCTCCGAGCCCCGGCTCAGGCGGCCCCGGGCAAGCCTTGGCTTTGGGTCGCGGAATTCCAGGGGCACCTCGGGGGTTTCGAGGCAGCGATGCTGAGGGAGGGCTGGCACGTGGCTCACGTGTCGTGTCCGAACCAGTTCGGGTCGGACAAATCGATGAGGACATGGGAGGCCTTTCACGGTGAGCTCGCATCGAAGCGGGGCTTGTCGAGCAAGCCGGCCATCCTCGGCATCTCGCGCGGCGGGCTGTACGCCCTCGCCTGGGCGCGGCTGCACCCGGACAAGGTCTCGGCGATCTACCTGGACAACGCGGTGTGCGACGGGCGCTCGTGGCCGGGCGGCAAGCCCCTCGGGCTTGGCGCGGGCAAGGGCTCGCCGCGCGACTGGCAGCTGCAGCGCGCGGAGCTCGGCTTCGCCGACGACGCGGCGGCGATCGCCGGCCTGCCCGGGCCGACGGATGGGCTGGCGGCGGCGCGCGACGCCGGGGTACGGCTGATCTCGGTCCACGGCACGGCCGACACGGTGGTACCCTACGCGGAAAACGCGGCCAAGGTGGTCGCCTTCTGGGAGGCGGGCGGCAAGAGGCCGTTCGTCTTCGCGAAGGAAGGCGGCGACCACCATCCGCACGGATTGAGGGATATGGGACCGGTGGTGGAGGTCTTGCGGGGACTGCGGTGACCGCGGTGTCGGCGGTGTCGGCGGTGACTGCGGATGAGAGGTGGGCGGAGGGATAGAGCTCACTAGCTCTCTAGCTGACTAGCTCTCTAGCTGACTAGCGGGATAGCGGATTAGCAGGGAAGCGGTTTCGGAGAAACCGCCCTGCCCGAGGCAACAAGCGTCAACGAGTTCTCGCCCGCCGACGCCGCGGAGCCGCCGAAGGCGGCCAAACAAAAGACCCCGCCGGGGCGGGGCCTTGGGTGCCTGGGTTTGAACCCTTAGGCGGCGGGAGCGGCGGCCTTGGGGGCTTCGCCCTCGGCGCGCTTCACTTCCTTGACCTTGGTGGCGGACTTGCCGACGCGGTCGCGGAGGTAGTAGAGGCGGGAGCGCATCACCTCGGAGACGCGGACGACCTCGATCTTGGCGATGTTGGGGGAGTGGACGGGGAAGACGCGCTCGACGCCCTCGCCGAAGGAGATGCGGCGGACGGTGAAGGTCTCGTGGATGCCGCCGTGCTTGCGGGCGATGACGATGCCGACGAAGAGCTGGACGCGCTCCTTGTCGCCTTCGCGGACCTTGGTGTGGACGCGGACCTCGTCGCCGACCTTGAAGGCGTCGCGGCCGCGGCCTTCCTTCAGCTGGGATTGGGTGGCGAACTGGATGAGGGGATGGTTGCTCATGGCTTGGTTTCGGGTCCTTTCAGCAGGTCGGGCCGGCGCCGGCGGGTTCTCTCGATTTGTTGCTCCCTGCGCCACTTCTCGATGTCGGCATGGTTGCCGCTGAGGAGGACCGGGGGCACCTCGAGACCGTTGTAGACAGCGGGTCGGGTGAACTGCGGAAAGGACAGGAGGCAACCGTTGAAGGCATCGGCCGTCAAGGAGTTTCCATCCCCCAGGACGCCGGGGATGTGGCGGGAAACGGCGTCGACGAGGACGCAGGCGGGGAGGGTGCCGTTGGTCAGGACGTAGTCGCCGATGGAGACCTCGCGGGTGACCTTGGAGGCGCGAAAACGCTCGTCCACCCCCTCATAATGGCCGGAAACGAGGACCAAATGGGGCTTGGAGGCCAAATCCTTGGCCATGGCCGTGGAGAGCCGCTCACCGTCGGGGCATAGGTAGATCACCTCGCAGCCGGGGGTGGAGACGGCGTCGACGGAGTCGAAGAGGGGCTGGCAGGACATGACCATGCCGGGGCCGCCGCCGAAAGGGGTGTCGTCTACCCGCTGGTGCCGGTCCTTGGTCCACTTGCGAATGTCGTGCGCCTGGAACCGGACGAGCCCCTTGTCGATGGCGCGACCGACGACGGATTCCCGCAGGAACCCGTCCGCCATGGCGGGAAAGAGGGTCAGCAGGTCGATGCGCATGGCGGCCCGGATGGGGGTCGGCTAGCCCACAGGGGCGGAATGGGGGGGTCAAGGGTATAGGGAAAGGCCCGGCTTTCCGTCCTTGACTCCCCTCCCCCTTCCCTGCCTCTTTCAACCTTCCAACTGACCCCGGACCCATGCTTCGCATCCGCCTCCAGCGCTTCGGCACCAAGAACGAGCCCAACTACCGCCTCGTCGTGGCCGAATCCGCCACCCGTCGCGACGGCCGCTTCGTCGAGCTGCTCGGCCATTACAACCCCCGCGCCCGCGGCAAGGCCACCGAGCTGAAGATCGACGCCGAGAAGTACGCCGCCTGGGTCAAGAAGGGCGCCCAGCCCACCGACACCGCCAAGGCGCTCCTCAAGCGCGTCAAGGCGGCGGCGAAGGCTTGAGCGCTTATCTACGCCAAGCAAAACCCCGCACTGGCGGGGTTTTTTGTTTGGCGTAGATAAGACGCAAGGGCACAGGGGCACGGCTGCACAGGGGCACGGCAAGTGGGAAGATACACAGCGGCACAGGGGCTCAGGGGCTCGGGAAGATAGCTTGATAGCGGATTAGCGGTGTTAGCGGTGTTAGAAGGAGCGGAGGGATACAGGATAGGAAGGGGTGGAAGGATTGGGAGGAGGGGGCGCAGTTTACCCCCTCATCTTTTCATCCCTTGAATCCCCCGGCGGGTAACGAGCGCCATTGAGTTGTTGGCCTCAGACCCCGCTTCCCAGCACACTCCCGTGCCCCTGTGCCGCCGTGCCCCTGTGTCCTAGGGCATGGACGTAGCCATGCCCCTACCTTTTCCCTTGCCCCTTGGGGAGGGTTTTCCAAAACCAACCATCCTGTTCGTTGGGAGGGATATCCAAGTGGCTAAAGGGCGCGGACTGTAAATCCGTTCAGCATTGCTGTTCGTGGGTTCAAATCCCACTCCCTCCACCACGAACAGGGGCGCTTGCGCGGGTCGGAAAGGCCGGCACGATGTCGCCATGCCCATCCGACGCTACCGCGCGCTTGAGAAGGACGGCCGGGAGGCCGAAATCCTCGAGGTCGAGCAGCCCGCGGGGAGCCCCGACCTGGCCCGGCATCCGCTCGACGGGCGGGAGCTGCGGAAGCTGATCGAGGCCCCGAACATGGGGGGCAAGTGGTCGGATCGTTCCGTGGCCAACCGCCTCAAGGAGGGCGGGTTTCGCAAGATGGAGAAGGACGGCACGGGCTGGACGGACGTGACCTGACGCGCCCATGGACGAGCTCATTGTGCTTTACGACGGCGACTGCGGACTCTGCAACCGGAGCGCGCGCTGGCTGGCGAGGCGGGACGCCCGCGCGCGGCTGCTGATGGCGCCGAACGCGGGCGTGACGGCGCGCATCGCCGGCGAGCCGGCCGGCGGCGAGGATGCCGGCATCGTGGTCTGGGACGGCGCCAACCGACTGGTGGGTGTGCCCGCCATTGCCCGCGCGCTGCGCGAGCTCCGGGGAGCCTGGCCCCTGGCCGGCCTTGTCCTCGGCGCACTGCCCCGCTTCCTCACGCACCCTGTCTATGCGGCGGTCGCGCGGCGGCGGGGACGCAGCAAGCCGGACTGCGAGCTGCCGGATCCGCGGGACCAAAGGTGGTTGGATTGATCACGGGGGCTCAGGGGCTCGGGGGGATGGCTCGTTAGCTCGCTAGCAGGATAGCCTGGTAGCGGATTAGCGGGGTTAGCGGTGTTAGAAGGAAGCGGAGGGGGATATCCCTTCATCTTTTCATCGCTTCATCCCTTGAATCCCTCTCGGGGAGGAAACGAGCGTCAGCGAGTTCTCGCCCGCTAATACCGCTAACACCGCTGACCCGCTCCGCCGCTGAAAGCGTCCGTCAACCGGACGCTTTCAGCGGCGCGTGTCCCGCGGGTCGAAGGCATCGCGCAGGCCGTCGCCCACGTAGTTGAGGGCGAGGAGGGTGAGCGCGAAGAGGGTCGAGGGGGCGAGGAGGATCCAGGGGCATTCCTCCATGACGTCGGCGCCCTCCTTGATAAGGAGACCCCAGGAGGTCATGGGCGCCTGCACGCCGAGGCCGAGGAAGGAGACGAAGGCCTCGAGGAGCATGACGCCGGGGACGGTGAGGGTGCCGTAGATGGCGAGGGTGCCGGCGAGGTTGGGCAGGTAGTGGCGGAGGATGATGCGGCCGGTGGAGGCGCCCATGGTCTCGGCGGCCTGGACAAACGGGGTGGCGCGGAAGGCGAGGACCTGGTTGCGCACGACGCGCGCCATGGTGAGCCACGAGATGCCGCCGACGACGACGTAGAGGAGCCAGAGTTCCTGGCCGAAGACGACGGTGCAGAGGATGATGATGAGGGTGAGCGGGAGCGTGTTGATGACGTCGACCACGCGCATCATGGCCTCGCCGCGCGTGCCGCCGACCTGGGCGGCGGCGATGCCGTAGGCGGTGCCGAAGAGGAGGGCGATGACGGTGGCGATGAGGCCGACGCGGATGGAGACGCCGCCGCCGTGCAGGACGCGGGAGAGCAGGTCGCGGCCGAGGATGTCGGTCCCGAGCCAGTGGGAGGCCTCGGGCGGGACGGGCCCCAGGGCGAGGTTCTGGGCGCGGAAGTCGTGGGGGGCGACCCAGCCGGCGGCGAGGCAGAGGCTGCCGACGAGGACGAGGAAGACGGCGGCGACGACGGCGGGACGGTTGCGGCGGAAGCGTTCCCAGCCGCGGAGGATGGCGCGCGCGACGACGGCGAGGAGGAGGAGGACGGGGATTCCGACCAGGACGGCGGCGGTGACGCGGGCGGCGTCGCCGGTCAGCCAGGCGGGCACGGGGCCGACGGCCTTGCCGAGGGCGCCGAGGCCGGAATGCAGGAGGAGGAGCGCGGCGGGCGCGAGCAGGATGCCGGCAAGGTAGCCCGGGGTCATGCCGGAGGACTCGGCCTGGCTGCGCTTGAGCCGGGGGTTGAGCCAGGCGAGGGCGAGGTCGGCGACGAGGTTTAGGACGAGGAGGAAGGAGGCGTAGAGGAGGGTGAGGCCGACGATGAGGGTGGCGTCGCGGTTGGTGACGGAGGTGACGAAGAGCCGGCCGAGGCCGGGGACGTCGAACATCGACTCGACGACGAAGGAGCCCGAGACGAGGCCGGCGGCGGCGGGGGCGAGGTAGGTGACGACCGGCAGGAGGGCGTTGCGGAGCGTGTGGACGAACCAGACACGGAAGGGTCCGAGACCCTTGGCCTGGGCGGTGCGCACATAGTCGGAGGCGCGGACCTCGAGCATGGCGCCGCGGGTGAGGCGGGCGATGGGCGCGGCGACGACGATGCCCAGGGTCAGGACAGGCAGGAGCAGGTGCTCGGGGCCGCCCCAGCCGCAGGGCGGCACGAGGCCGAGCCAGCGCGAGAGGAGGAGGGAGAGGAGGGGGCCGATGACGAAGGAGGGAAGGCAGATGCCGAGGAGCGAGAAGCCCATCGGGATGCGGTCGAGCCAGGAGTCGGGACGCGAGGCGGCGAGGACGCCGACGGGGATGCCAACGGCCACGGCGAGGAGGAGGGACAGGAGGCCGAGCTGGATCGAGACCGGCACGCGGGGCGCGACGAGCTCGTTGACGGTCCAGCCGTGGTACTTGGTGGAGAGGCCGAGGTCGCCGCGGAGGAGGTTGGCGACGTAGCGACCGAACTGGACGTGGGTGGGCTGGTCGAGCCCGTAGAACCTCTCATAGCGCGCCTTGATCTCGGCGGGCATGGGCCGGTCGGAGTCGAAGGGGCTGCCGGGGACGATCTTGACGAGGAGGAAGGCGGCGGTGGCGACGACGAGGAGGACGGGCACCATCTCGCCCAGCCGACGCAGGAGGTAGGGTCCCATGGCTCAGCGCTGCGACTCCACCTTCCGCTCGAGCTCCTGGGTGGTCGGGACGCGGGGAATGCCGCCGGGGGCGGCAGGGGTCTCGCCGGTCCGGCGGGAGAGGACCTCGTACTCGGTCTCGGTGATGCCGCCGCGCTCCTGCATGTGCTGGCGGCGGAGGGCGCGGTCGGACTCGGCGCGGCGCTGCTGCTCGGCCTCGCGCTCGGCGGGAGTGAGGGGGATGCAGCCTGCCAGCAGGGGAAGGGCGACCAGGAGGGGGATTCGCATCGCCCCGGAGCCTTGTCGGGCGGAGGGCGGAAGGGCAACGCACAAAGGTCGTCCCGGGGCGCGATTAAGGCTTTCGCCGGGGCGGCGCGGCGCTTCCCTGTGGGCATGGACTCGCCGCCCAAGGCCATCGGATTCCCCGCGGGCATGCTGGGCGAGATCGCGCTGCGCGTGCCGGTGCTGGCCGGCGGGCCGGGCTGGGTGGCGCTGGACAAGCCGGCGGAGGTGGCGCTGGAGGATCACCCCTGGCAGGACGGCGCCCCCACCCTGCTCGGCTGCCTGCGCTCGCAGCTCGAGGCGGGCAAGCCCGAGATGACCCGGCTGGGACTGTCCGAGCCGGCCGCGGTGGTCGGGCCCGAGCCGGAACTGTCGGGCGTGGCGATCCTCGCCGACCGCGCGGGCTCGCTGGCCGCGTGGCGCGAGGCGCTCGGCTCGGGCGCCTTCGAGCTGGGTTACGAGATGCTGGCGCGGACGGACGACGCCCCGGACGAGGGCGGGCTGTGCGACCTGCCGCTGAGGCACGACGAGACGCGGCGCCGGACGACCGTGTCGCATCGCAACGGCAAGCAGAGCGAGACGCGGTTCGCCGCGGGCGAGCGGCTCGGCGACTGGCGGCTGTGGACGGCGACCTGCTCGCTGGCGCGGCGCGACCAGGTGCAGGCGCACGCCGCCGAGTGCGGGATCCGCATCGCGGGCGAGCTCCGCTACGGACGCGCGGGCCGCGTGACGCTCTCGGAGACAATCGCCCATGGCCGCCTGAACAAGGGCGGCGACCGGCCGCTGCATCGCGGCGTGCTGCTCAGGCTGGCGTGGGTGTCGGGCGCGGTCGGCGGGCAGGCGTTCCGGGTCGAGGCGCCGCAGCCGGATGAGTTCGCGGTGACGCTGCGCAGGCTCCGGGGGCGGACGCGACAAGGGCCGGCCTGAGGGCCGGCCCGGGGATCGACCGCGGGTCGCTTACTTGGCCTTCGCCTTGGCGAGGGCCGCGGCGAACTTCGCCTTGAGGCGGTTGGCCTTGTTGCGGTGGATGACGCCGGTCTTGACCGCCTTGTCGAGGGCGGAGCTCGCCTTGGAGGCGGCGGACGCGGAGGGGGTGGCGCCGAAGTCCTTGAGCACGCCCTTGAGGTGGGTGCGGGTGCCGCGGTTGCGCACGGTGCGGGTGGCGGTCTGGCGGGCGGCTTTCTTGTTGGCTTTGATGTTGGCCATTGGAGGGGAAAGGGGTGCCGAGGCGGGAGGCGGTAGTCAATGCCGATTTGGCGGCGGGCGGGTCAGTCCGGCCAGGGGAGCCGGAAGCGGTCGCGGGTGCGGAGGTAGCCGTCGGGGCTTTCCATGCGGCCGATGGGGGCGTGGTCGGCCACCCGGACCTTCCAGGAGGCGGGATCGGCGAGGCCGGCGCGGACGTGGGCGAGGAGGGCCTCGAGGACGACGAGCCGGTTGCGGCCGTAGGTCCGGATGTCGAGCACGCGGCACTCGAGGGCGACCGGGCAGGCGGGGATGCGCGGCGGGCGGACGCGCTCGGAGGGGACGGTGGCGAGGCCGGCGCGGTCGAGCTCGGAGACGCCGGGCGGGAGGTCGGCGGCGCAGGCGACCATGGCGGAGGCGAGGGGCTCGTCGCAGAGGTGGACGACGGCCTCGCCGTTGGCGATGAGGTTGGCGGCGGTGTCCTTGGGCGTGCCGTCGTCGCGGTCGGCGGGACCGAGGACGAGGAGGGCGGGGTCGGCGCCGATGACGTTGAAGAAGGAGAAGGGCGCGGCGTTGGGGCGGCCGAGCGCGTCGACGGTCGTGACGAGGGCGATGGGCCGGGGGACGACGAGGGCGGCGAGCAGGCGGTAGGCGCGCGCGCCGGGATGGGCCGAGAGATCGAAGCGGTCGGCGGGCGCGCTCACGAGTCGGCGGGCCCGCGGTCGGCGGTGCCGCGGCCGGACTGATCGGCGATGCGCCGTCGGAGGGCGCGGTCCTGGCGCCAGAGGAAGGCGAAGTAGAGGGCGACGCCGACGCAGATGCAGGCGTCGGCGACGTTGAAGGCGGGCCAGCGGCGGCTGCCGAGGAGCTCGAAGGGCAGATGGATGTCGACGAAGTCGACCACATGGTCGCGCGCGACGCGGTCGATCACGTTGCCGAGGGCGCCGCCGACGAAGAGTCCGACGGCGAGCTGGCCGCCGGCGAGCTCGTGGAGAAACTCGCGGCGCTTGAACCCGACGAGGGCGAGGACGGCGAGGGCGAGGCCGACGAGGAAGAGCTGGGTGCCGGGAAGGCCGGCGCCGAGGCCCCAGGCCGCGCCCTTGTTGCCGACGTGGACGAGCCAGACGGCGTCGCCGAGGACGCGGATGGGCTCGCCGGCGCCGACGCCGGGATGGTAGGTCGGGTAGGGAATGAAGGCGACGACCAGCCACTTGGTGACCTGGTCGGCGACGAGCGCCGCGAAGGCGACCCACCCGAAGGTGGCATAGCGCGGCGCGGGGTTGTCCATCGGGCTCAGGCGTCGTCGCCGTCGCCGTCGGGACCGCCGCCGCCGCCGGTGCCGAAGCCGACCTCGTCGCCGTCGGGCCCGAGGGGATTGCCGCCGCGGCGGCGCAGGGCGCGGCGCTGGCGCTCGAGCTCCTTCTGGCCCTCGATGGAGTAGCGGGTGTGGGGGACGGAGGCGAGGCGGGAGGCGGGGATGGGGCGGCCGGTGATCTCGCAGACGCCGTAGGCGCCCTGGCGCATGCGCTCGATGGCGTCGTCGATCTCCTTGATCTGGGCCTGCTCGCTCGAGATCAGGTTGAGGGCGAAGTCGCGGTCGGCGGTGTCGGTGCCGGCGTCGGCCAGGTGCTGGGAGTAGCCGGATAGGTCGCCCGCGTCGTCCTTGCCGGACTTCTTCAGGGCCTCGTCGGTGTGGCGCGCGAGGACGTCCTCGAGCTTGGCGCGGTTGGCGAGGAGGAGCTTGTGATAGCGGCTCCACTTCTCCGGAATCCGGCGCGCCGCCTCGGCGGCCGCGCTCTTCTTGAAGGGGTTGAAGCCGAGCAGGCTGGCGACGGAGGCGGCGGCGACGGCGTGGGGCTTGCTGCGGTCGCCCTTGGCGGAGCCGGAGACGCGCTCGCGCGCCTTGCGCTCCTCGTCGGGCACCCAGAGGTTGAGCTTCGACTTGCCGCGGCCCTTGAGGTGCTCGCGGACATCGTCGACGGTGAACACCTGGAGCTTGGGCTTGGCCGGCGGGGCCTCGACCGGGGAAACCTGGTGGTGGCCTTGGCGGTGCGAGTCGAGGAGCTTGCGCTGCTCGTCATGCGAGATCGCGGGCGAGGCCTTGGCCCCCTTGGCGGGCTTGCCGCCCTTGGCGGCGGGAGCAGGGGCCGGCTTGGAACCCTTTCCGCCCTTGGCGGGAACGGGCGCCTTGGCGGCGGGAGCGGGCTTGCCCTTGGCGATGGGTTTGCCGGCGGGAGCGGGCTTGGCCTTGGTCTTGGCGGCGGGGACGGACTTGGCCGGGGCGGACTTCTTCGCGGCCGGCTTGGGCGCGGGCTTCTTCGCGGGGGTCTTGGGCGCGGGCTTCTTCGCGGCAGGCTTGGCCTTGGCTGCGGGCTTCTTTGCGAGGGGCTTCTTGGGCTTGGGCTTGGCCATGGAGGAGAGGGTGTGGGAAAGGTGGAGGAAAGGAAGCGGGAAGGCTCAAAGGGAGCCGTACTTGGCGAGGAGCGCCTCGCGGCAGCGAGGGGAGACCGAGCCGAACTTGCCGGCCTCGACGAGGTCGGGGACCCAGCGCCAGGAGCGGGGGCAGCGGACGCCGGGGGCCTTGGCCGCGGTGACGGCGAGGGCGGCGCCGGCGAGCGGCGTGACCCGGACGGCGGAGACGATCCAGAGGTCGGGCAGGAGGTCGGCGTGGCGGGCGAGGAGGGCGAAGTCGGGATCGGCGGGATCGCCGGTGACCTCGAGGGCGGCGTCGAGGTTCTGGCCGATGAGCTTGTCCTGGCGGAGGCGCTCGAGGGGGCCGTTGGCGTGGGCGACGCCGAGGCGCAGGAGGGCGTCGATGGCGCGGTGGGCGTCGGCGTCGTCCCAGCCGGCGGGAATCTCGGGCCAGGGCTGGAGGTGGACGGAGTCGGCGTCGGTGTACTCGGCGCCGGCGACGGCGTGCGACCAGGCCTCGTCGGCGGTGAAGGGCAGGAAGGGCGCGAGGAGGCGGAGGTAGGCGCGCGAGACGAGGTGGAGGGCGGTCTGGACGGAGCGGCGCGCGGGGTCGGCCGGGGCCAGCGTGTAGAGGGTGTCCTTGACGATGCTGGTGTAGGCGGCCGAGAGGGTGGCGGTGGTGAAGGTGGCGAGGGCGGCGGTGGCGCGGTGGAACTCGTTGGCCTCGCACGCCTCGGTCACCTCGCGGATGAGCCGGGCGGTCTCGGCGAGGAGCCAGCGCTCGAGGGGGCGGAGGGAGGCGAGGGGGAGGGCGTCGCGCGCGGGGTCGAAGTCGGCGAGGGAGCCGAGCTGCCAGCGGAGGGTGTTGCGGACGGCGCGGTACTGGTTGGAGAGGGTGTCGAAGATGGCGTCCGAGAGGGGGATGTCGTTCTGGTAGTTCTCGGAGGCGACCCAGAGGCGGACGATGTCGGCCCCGTGCTTGGAGACATACCCGTCGGCGGTCTGGGGCTTGCCGTCGGACTTCGAAATCTTCTGCCGCTTCTCGTTAACGACGAAGCCGTGGGTGAGGACGGCGCGGTAGGGCGCTGAACCCTTGGTTGCCATCGCGGTCCAGAGCGAGGATTGGAACCAGCCGCGGTGCTGGTCGGAGCCCTCGAGGTAGAGGTCAGCCGGCCAATGCAACTCAGGATGACGCGCGCAGACGGCGAGGTGGCTGGTGCCGGAGTCGATCCAGACGTCGAGCGTGTCGCCGCCCTTGCGAAGGTCGCGCGGCCAGGCCGCGGGGACGGGGGCGCCGGCGAGGATCTCGGCGACCGGGGCGGACCACCACCAGTCGGCGCCCTTCTCGGCGATGCGGTCGGCGACGTGGCGGGTGACGGCGGCGTCGAGCAGGGACTCGCCGGTGGCCGCGGAGACGAAGGCGGGGATGGGCACGCCCCAGGCGCGCTGGCGGGAGACGCACCAGTCGGGGCGGCCCTGGAGGGCGGCGCGGATGCGGTTCTCGCCCCAGGCGGGGATCCAGCGGACCTTGCCGACGGCCTCGAGGGCGCGGGCGCGGAGGCCGCCGCGGTCGAGCCCGATGAACCACTGGTCGAGGGCGCGGAAGATGACGGGGGCCTTGGAGCGCCAGCAGTGCGGGTAGCTGTGGACGAGCGGGGCGCGGTGGACGAGGGCGCCGGCGGCCTCGAGCAGGCCGAGGACGGCGCCGTTGGCCGGGCACTTGCCGTCGGTCTCGAGCACGGAGACGCCGGCGAGCGAGGCGGGGACGCGGCCGTCGGCGGCGTAGGTGCCGTCGTCCTGGACCGGGCAGTAGGCCTCGAGGCCGTAGCGCAGGCCGGTCTGGTGGTCCTCGACGCCGTGGCCGGGGGCGGTGTGGACGCAGCCGGTGCCGGCGTCGGTGGTCACATAGTCGGCGAGCACGAGGGGCGAGGCCCGGTCGATGAAGGGATGGCGGGCGGCGAGGCCCTCGAGCGCGGCCCCCTTGGCGCGGAAGCCGTCGGTCGCGCCCTCGAGCTTGCAGGCGGCGACAAACGCGTCGCGCAGGGCGGCGGCGACGAGGAGCGAGCGGCCGGCGTGCCGGACCTCGACGTACTCGAGCTCGGGATGGACGGCGATGGCGAGGTTGGCCGGCAGGGTCCAGGGTGTCGTCGTCCAGATGACGACCGAGAGCGGGTGCGCGGGGGCGAGGCCCTTGGCGCGGGCGGCGTCGGCGGGGACGGGGAAGGCGACCCACACCGAGGGCGAGCGCTTCTCCTTGTACTCGATCTCGGCCTCGGCGAGGGCGGTCTGGCAGGGGATGGACCAGTAGACGGGCTTCTTGGAGCGGTAGACGAGGCCCTGCTCGACGAAGGCGGCGAAGGCGCGGAGGATCTCGGCCTCGTAGGCCGGGTCCATGGTGCGGTACTCGGATTTCCAATCGGCGAGGACGCCGAGCCGGCGGAACTGGCCGCGCTGCTTCTCGATGTAGGCGGCGGAGAACTCGGCGCAGGCCTTGCGCACGCCGAGGGCGTCGAGGGAGCGGCCCTGGGCCTGGAGCTCCTTCATGACCTTGTGCTCGATGGGCAGGCCGTGGCAGTCCCAGCCGGGCACATAGGGGGTGCGGAAGCCGCGCATCGACTTGTAGCGCAGGATGGCGTCCTTGAGCAGCTTGTTGAGGGCGGTGCCGATGTGGACGTCGCCGTTGGTGAAGGGCGGGCCGTCGTGGAGGACGAAGGCGGGGCGGCCGGCGTTGCGGGCCTGGATGCGCGCGTAGAGGCCGGTGCGCTCCCAGTGGGCGAGGCGCTTGGGCTCGCGCTCGGCGAGGCCGGCCTTCATGGGGAAGTCGGTCACCGGCAGGTTGAGGGTGTCTTTGAGCTCCACGAGGAAGGGCGGTTGGGGGCGGCCCGGGGGCGGCCCGGCGGCTGGGCCCGGGCGGGCCCGGGGGCGGCGGAGGTTGGAGAGGGGGGGCGGGGTGTCAACCCCCGCGAATCCTGCGGGTTTGACAGGCGGATGCCGGCGGCCTTGGGATGGGGCATGGACAACCTCCGGCCCAAGCTGGTCACCAAGGCGGGCGCGATCATCGACGTCGCGGTGACCGTGCTCTTCTTCTTCTGGATGACCGGCATCCTGAAGAAGCACGTGCCCTGGGAGGAAGCCGGCGAGACGGCCGTCCTGCTCGGCGCCGCCTACTGCTCGCTCTGCCTGTCGGGCGTGCTCTGGCTGGCCCTCTCGCTCTTCCGCGTGACCCTGGTCGACCAGATCTTCCAGCGCAACGCGCAGCGGGGAGCCGGCCGCTGAGCCGCGCTCAGCGCGCGTTCCCGAAGGCGTGCTCGACCTCCTCGGCGAGGCGGCCCGCGGCGGCGCGGTCGGCGAGGTAGGCGGCCCAGAGGCTGTCGAGCTGCTCCTCGGTGGCCGAGGGATAGGCCTCGAGCCAGGCCCCGAGCGAGCGCCAGGCGTTGTGCGCGACGGGATTCTGGCGGAGGATGACGAGCCGGAGCCGGGCGAGACGACCGGCCATCGCGTCCTTGACCGCGGGCAGGCGGCGAAGGCGAGCCGCCTGGGGGCCGGTCAGGACGACGTCCCCCTGCCCGACCGGGTCGTGGACAAAGCGCGCGAGGGCGTCGAGCTCGGCGAGCGACTCCGCCATGCCGAGCGAGGGCGCGGGGCGCGCGTCGAGCAGGGCCTGGCGCGCGGCCGGCCACCAGACCTCGGGCTGGGCGTCGATCGCGCGCAGGAGAGCCTCGGGCGACTCGCCGCGGCCGGCGGCGGCGAGAGCCGCGGCGAAGCGCTCATGGCCGAGGGCCCGGCGCAGGGCCCTGCCGAAGAGGAGGGCCTCGTGGGGAGGAACGCGGCCGGCGACGATCTCGGCGAGCGAGGGCGGCGGCGCGGCCGCGGCGCGCCGGTACCAAAGGTCGGTCATGGCCGGACGGAGCTGGGCGACGGTCTCCGCGGCGAGGGCGGCGGGCGCCCAGGACGAGGCCTGGGTGGAGGGAAGGCCGGAGGCGACCGAGGCGGCGGCGAGCCAGGCTCGCGCAACCGCCTCGCCGGCGCGCAGGGGCGCGTCGGCCGGCGGCCCGAGGCGCACGGCGACGAGCACGAAGCCTCCGGACACCGAACAGGCGACGTCGGGCAGGCCGGGCACGTCGGCCGCCTCGATGCGCGGCTTGGGCCCGGGAGGCACGCCGACGCGGGCGACCGCGCGCAGGTGGACCTCGAGCGCGTCGGCGTGCGCGGCGACGAACGACATCTCGGCGACGCTGGGCGAGACGACGGTCGCGAGGTCGGTCTCGCGCACGGTGACGCGCGAGCCCGCCGAGGGCGCCGGGGCGGCGGGCTCGGGCGGGGCGGCCTGCGCCGACAGGGCGGCGAGGCAGCCGAGCGCGGCGAGGCGGGCCCCGGGCGACATCCTCAGCCGGCGAAGAAATCCTCGTCGAGCTCGCGCGTCTCCCCGGCGGGGATGCGCACGGGCTCGCCGAGGGGCGAGCGATCGTTCTTCCAGACCTGGACGGTGACGGCGGCGTCGGCCGAGGGCGCGCGCCACAGCCAACGCCCGATGGCGAGGAACTGCATCGGCTCTCCGGCCTCGTCGGAGAGCCCGGGGCCGCTGCCGCGGACAAAGGGCTTGTTGCCGATGCCGATCATCAGGTTGACGATGAGGCAGGTGCCGGTGGCGTCGGCCTCGCTGGCCATGACGGTGCGGGGCGCGGCCTTGGGCTCGTCCTCGGCGTCCTTCGGCTCCTCCTCGATGGCCTCGCCCTCCTCCTCCTCTGTATCCGACTCCTCATCACCTTCTTCCCCCTCCTCCGCCCCCTCCGAATCCTCCGCCACCTGCATCTTTAGCGCTTCCGCCTCGATCAAGGCCTCCGGCTCGGCGTCGCGGGTGGCGACGCTGGCGGCGGGAGCGGAGGCCTCAGAGGGGTTTGGGCGGGGCGCCTCGGTCTGGGCGCGAAGCTGGGCGAGCTCGGCGCGCAGGGCGGCGATCTCGGCCGGGTGAGCCTTGAGGGCGGCGTCGGCCTTGGCGCGCGCGGCGCCGATGGGGGCGCGCTGGGGGTCGGGGTCGTTGCCCGCCGCCTCGGCGGGCTGGGGGGCGGGCGCGGCGGCGGCGGGGGCGGCGGGGGCGGCGGCGGGGGGGGGGGGGTTCTGGG
>JBKDBK010000127.1:0-44510 GCA_046315175.1 Opitutia bacterium
GACCGCGGCGGCGACCTCCGCCGCGCCGCCCGAGCGGAGCGCCGGCTCGCGCCGCCACGCCTCCGCCACGGCGGCGACGATCTCCGGCGCCGTCTCGGGCCCGAGGTCGGCGGCGAGCAGCCTTTCCTCGAGCAGGCGGGAGCTCTCGGCGTCGAGGGGGCGCGCGAGGATCGCGGCCAGGCTGTCGGCGGTCCGGCTCAGCCCGGCGCGCAGCCGATCCAGCCAGCCCGCCATGGTCAGCCCTCCGCGGCCTCCCGCAGGGGTCGGTCGAGGCCTTCCTTCACCCGGTCGAGGATGCCGTTGACGAAGCGGTGGGAGTCGTCGCCCCCGAAGGCCTTGGCCAGCTCGACCGCCTCGTTGATGGAGACGACCGGCGGGATGTCGCGGCGGTGGAGCAGCTCGTGCACGGCGAGGCGCAGGATGGCGAGCTCGACCTTGGCGATGCGCTCGATGGTCCAGTTCTCGGCGTGGCGCCCGATGGTGCGGTCGACCTCCGGCAGGGCGCGCAGGGCGCCGTCGATGAGCGACTCGGCGAAGGCGTAGTGGTCGCGCGGGTTCTCCTGCATCCGCAGGAAGTCGGCCAGCGCCAGCACGGGGTCCTCGGGCCGCTGGGCCTCCCAGAGGTAGAGGAATTGCATCGCCGCCACGCGGTTCTCGTGGCGCCGGTTGCGGCGGGGTTCCCTGGGGGCCGCGTCGGCCATCTCAGTTCTGGGCGAAGGGGTCCGCCCCGTCCTTCTGGGACTTCTCCTCCGCGGCGATCTGGTCGAGGCGCTCGCCCAGCTCGATCCGGTGGAGGGCCATCTCCAGCGCGGCCTTGGCGAACTCGGCGCCGCGGTCGAGGGCCCCGCGGCACCGCGCCTCGGCCTGGGCCTGGTCGAGCGTGACGATGATCCCGTTGATGAGGGGCACCTCGGAGCGCAGGGCCGACTCCTGGAGGGCGGTTGCGGTCGAGTTGGCGATCACCTCGTGGTGGGGCGTGTCGCCCGCCACGACCACGCCGAGCGCGATCACGCAGTCGTACTCCCCCGTCATGGCGAGCATGTGCGCGGCGTAGGGCACCTCGGCCGACCCGGGCACCCGCACCACCTTGATGTGGTCGGCGGGCACCTTGGCGTCGCGCAGCGTGCGGCGGACGCGCTCAAGCAGGCTGTCCACGAGGGACCCGTTGTAGCGCGCGGCGGCCACGCCGAACCAGAGGTCGCGGCCGTCGATGTCGGTCGGCTTCGGCTTGTCCTGGCTCATCGGGTTGGGAAGGGACGGGTCGGTGAGGGCTACAGGTCGGGACGCTTCCCGCAAGCCCGAAGCGGCGGCGGTCAGGGCGCGGCCTGCCCGACGATTTCCAGGCCGTGCCCCGCCAGCCCGACCACCTTGCGCGGGTTGTTGGTCAGCAGGCGGATGCGCGCGAGGCCGAGGTCCGCGAGGATCTGCGCCCCCACGCCGTAGTCGCGGTCGTCCATCTGCCCCGGTCGCACCCCCTCGGCGTCGGCCAGGATCCCGCCGTCGGGCAGGCCGATGTGCACGATGACGCCCCGGCCCTCCGCGGCGATGGCGCGGAAGCTCGCCTCGAGCGAGCCGCCGGGTCCGAACGCCCGGCCGCGGAAGAGCTCCGCGAGCAGGTTCTCGCGCTGCACCCGGACGAGGGTGGGCTCGCGCGAGGGCTCCCCCAGCACGAAGGCCAGGTGCTGGCGGCCGTCGGCCACCGAGCGGTAGACGTGCAGCCGGAAGCGCCCCCAGGCGCTGTCGAAGTCGCTCGCCGCCACCCGCTCGACCAGGCGCGTGTCGCGCCGGCGGTGGGCGATGAGCTGGGCGATGGAGACCAGGCGCAGGCCGAAGCGGGCCTTCATCGCGGCCAGCTCGGGCACCCGGGCCATCGTCCCGTCCTCGTTGAGGATCTCGCAGATGATCCCGCTCGGCCCGCGTCCCGCCAGCAGCGCCAGGTCGACCGCCGCCTCGGTGTGTCCCGCGCGCTGGAGCACGCCCCCCGGCCGCGCGAGCAGCGGGAAGATGTGGCCGGGCCGGACCAGCTCCTCGGGCCGGGTCGCGGCGTCGGCGAGCAGGCGGATGGTGCGCGCGCGGTCCGCCGCGCTGATGCCCGTCGTGACGCCCTCGGCGGCGTCGACCGACACCGTGAAGGCCGTCCGTTGCGCCTCGCGGTTCTCCGGCACCATCTGGTCGATGCCCAGCCGGCGCAGCTGCGCCTCGACCATCGGCACGCAGATCAGGCCGCGCCCGTGGCGGGTCATGAAGTTGACCGCCTCGGGCGTCGCCTGGTCGGCCGCCATCACGAGGTCGCCCTCGTTCTCGCGGTTCTCGTCGTCCGTCACGATGACCATGCGGCCGGCGGCGATGTCCGCCACCGCGTCCTCCACCCGGTCGAAGGCCTGCTCCATGGCCGTCAACTTGGGGCGGACCCCGCCCGCCGCAAGCGGGGAGTGCTCAGCGGTACTCGAGCTGGACCGTGGCCGTCGTGTCGCGGTCGGCGCGGGCGCGGATCCAGTAGGCCCCCAGGGAGTCGGGAATGGCGAGCGTCCTCGGCCGGCCCGGCTCGCACCGCACCCGCGCCCAGGTCGCCCACACGCCGGTGCCGTCGAGGTCGACCTCCAGCGCGATCTCCGCCGCGTCGGCGGCCTCCACCGTGACCGAGCGCGACTGGTACCCGCTGAGCAGGTAGGGGTCCGACGCCTCCCCGGCCCTCGCCGGGGCGTCCTTCCAAGGGCCGCCCGCGCCCCGCGGACGCCCCATCTGCCAGAGGTCGTCGATCACGCCCATCCAAAGCGCCGCCCCGTCGGGCGCGCGCGCGATCCGCTCGCCCGTCGCCCCGGGCGAGACGCCGGTCATCACCAGCAGGCCGAACTGCCCGCAGAAGTCGCCGACGGCCAGGCCGTGGGTCGCGACGGGCCTCACCTTGGCCATGCCCTGGGCGTTGCGCGCCGGCAGCTCGAAGAAAGTCCCGCCGAGGTTCATCAGGTCGCGCTCCGTCGCCACCTCGCGCACAATCCTCGTCCCCGCAGCCGGCTCCGCGAGCGAGGGCTCGCCCACCGGCAGGCGCCAGCGCTTGCCATCCTCCTCCACGATGAGCGAGGCGGCGTCGCGGCGGACGGACGCGCTCGACGGCGCCTTGGCCGCGGCCACCTTGGCCGCGGACCCGGGGCTTCCTCCCGCCGCCAGCGCGAGGTCTCGGCCGAGCAGGCGCAGCACGCCGTCCTCGCCGAGCCAGCCGAGGTGGTTCTCCGAGAGCGAGCGCAGCGTGCCGCCCGCCCCGGGCTGCGGGAGCCTGGAAAGGCCCTCGAACACCTTGCCGTTGCGCGCCGGCCGCCGGTCGACCTCGCGGCAATGGAAGTGCGCGGTCGCGGCGGTCGCGCCTCCCGGCGCCCGCACGCGCGCCCACGTCGCGCCCACGTCGCGGGGCAGCTCGAGGAAGGCGGCCTCGCCCGGGGCGACCTCGGTGTCCCGCCAGACGCGCCACGCGCCGTCGCCCTTGGCGTCGAGCTCCACGACGAAGCGCGCCGGCTCCGCGCCCCCGTGGGCGAGGGTCAGCGAGCGGCTCTCGAAGCCGCCCACGAGGAAGGGGTCGCTCACCGCCCCGGCCTCGACCGTCTCGCGCAGCCAGGCCGAGCCCCTCGCCACCACGGGCCCCAGCTGGTCGAGCCGCGCCGGCTCGACGAACCACAGGTTCGAGTGCGAGACCAGCGGCGAGCCGTCGCGCGCCTTCAGCGGCCGCGTGTTCAGGAATTCCTTCTGCGCGTGGTCGTCGCAGCCGATGGCGATGCGGTCGCCCCAGCGGGCGAAATCGCCGATCACCCGCAGGTAGGCGGAGCGGGGCTGGACGCCGCCCGCGGCGCCCGGGCGGAAGCCGCGCGGGAATCTCCAGAACGCGCCGTGCATCGTCATCAGGAGATCGCCCTCCCCGATGTCCCGGATGCGCGGCCACTCGGTGTTCCAGCCGTGGGAGCCGTCGTAGCTGTGGCTGGGCTTGGGCAGGCGGAAGGCCGTCCACTTGCCGCCGTCGAGGACCATCAGCAGGAGCGACTTGGCGTCCCAGCCCACGCTCCACACCGGGTCGCGCGCCGGATCCGCGTTGCCCTCGAGCCCGCCCGGGCCCGTCACCTCGGTGAACTGCGCCCGCCTCACCATCGACCAGTCGCCCTCGCCCCGCCACTCGGCGAGCGCGCCGGAGGGCAGGGTGGGGTCGACCGCCACCCGCGCGTGGTGCTCGCCGTTGTTCGCGTAGATGACCCGGCCCTGGCCGGAATAGAGACCCTTGCCGTGGTAGCCGGGCAGGTCGGATCGGACGCGTCCCGGCGGCTCGGCCGCCTTCGCGGCGTCGCCGCGCCTCAGGGGGTTGCCGTCCGCGATAAGCTCGCGCACGCCGAGCGAGCGGAGGTCGACCTCGTACAGGCCCTCCTCCATCGTCGCGTAGTAGGCCTTCTCCGCCGGAGCGTCCAGGTGCCGCGCGTTGCCCGTCAGGCGGCCGCGCATCGCGGAGGGCGGGATGACGCGCACCTTGCCCTCGCCGTCGATGACATAGGGCCCGATGAGAAGCTGGTTGGTCTCGGGGTGGACCATCCGGTTGGCCGGCGTCCCGCCGACGCTCTCCGGGCGGCTGGCGATGGCGAGCGAGGGGTCGATTTCCCACAGCCGGTCGCTCGAGCCGTCGGGCAGGTGCGGCCCGTAGGTGATCAGCCACAGCTTGCCGGCCCAGGGAACCACCGCCCCGGTCCCGCACTCGCCCTCGGCGTTGTGCACCGTCAGGTGCGGGTAGACGCCCGACACCTGGCGCGGGCCCTCCGGCTCGCGCGAGCACGAGGCGAGCAGCGCGGCCGCCGCGGCGAGGCTGAGTCGGAAGGCGAGGGCCATCCGGGGCGGACAAGGTCCCGCCGGTCAGGTTCCGGTCCGCGCCAGCGCCAGCAGGCAGGCGATCGCGAGCGCCAGCGGTCGGAGCAGCAGCCGCCGCCATCCCTCGGCCTCGGCGTTCGCCAGCAGCATGCCCGCCATCGCGAGCGTCGCCGCGTCGCCGATCACCGGGTGTCGCCACTCGAGCTCCCACGACATCCCCGGAATCGCCGCCGCCACCCCCGCAAGCTCGGCCATCCCCTCGAGCCACGCCGACGCGAGCGTGTTCAGGCCCATCCTCAGGGGGTCCGCCCATGCGAGCGGGGCCAGGGCCACCGATCCCATCCCCAGCGCGAGCGGAACCGCGGACAACGGCACCATCGCCACGTTCACCAGGACGCCCCCGACCGACAGTTGTCCGAAGAGCGAGACCACCGTGCCCAGGCCCGCGAGGGAGGCTCCCGCGGACACACAGAGCCCCTCCCGCGCCCTCGCCGCCAGCCAGGCGCGCGCCCGGTTCGACGCCGGCCGCGCGCCCTCGGGCGTCAGCCGCTCCGCCAGCGACGGTCTCGCCGCCTCCCGCGCCGCGGGCGAACCCGCCAGCAGGATGCCGGCGACCGACAGGTAGCTCAGCTGGAAGCCCGCGTCCGCCGCCGCCTCCGGGTCGAGCACCAGGGTCAACGCCCCCGCCGCCGCCAATCCCTGGACCGGGTTGGCCCGGCGCTCCAGCAGGCGGCACGCCAGGATGCCGGCCGCCATCAGCCAAGCCCGGCGGGCCGACGGCGCCCCGCCGGTGACCTCGACGTAGACGGCGAGCGCGACCAGGGCCACCGCGGCCGCGCGTCGGCGGTCCAGGCGGAAGAGGTCGCCGAGCCGGACCAGCATCGCCGCCATGCCCGCGATGTGCAGGCCGCTGATGGCGAACAGGTGCAGCGTGCCCGTCGCGGCGAAGGCCGCCTTGTCCTCCTCGGGAAGCAGCCGCGTCCGCCCCAGCATGGTCGCCGCCAGCAGCCGCTCGCCGCGCCCGGCCTCGCGCCACGACTCCTGCAGGGCCGATTCCAGGCGCGCCGCCGCCCGGTCCGTCCAGCGCGTCCACGCCGAGGCGGGCTCGACTTCGCCCCCGACCACCGCCCCGCCCATCGCGAGCGTGATGCCCAGCGAGCGCCGCCAGCCCGCGCCCGGTCCCTCGAGGTCCGCCGGTCGCACCGAGCCGCGCACGACGCTCAGGCTCCCGCGCGCCGGCGCCACGCCCTTGCCCTCCGCGATCATCCGCCGCCGCGCCGCGCCCGCCGGCCCGCGCTCCACCGTGCCCAGCGCCCACCAGCGTCCGTCCCCGCGAACCTCCACCCGCTCCACCTCCAGGAACACGTCGCCATGGGCTCGCGGTCCCGCCCACGGCGCGCGCGGCGCCGCCCGCGCCCCGTGCCAGGCCGCGCCCAGCGCGAGGCCGGCGATCGCCAGCAGGAGCGAGGCGGCGCGGGCGCGCCCCGCCGCCCATCGGCCCGCCAAGGCGGCCGCCGCGCCAAGGGCGAGGCAGGGCAGGGCGGGGGCCAGGCCGGCCGACGCCGCCAGGCTGCCCGCCGCGAGGGGCAGCGCGAGCCACAGCGCGGGGGCGTGGCCGTGCCGGGGGCGGCGGTGCCGCGGGTCTAGGTCGGGCGTCTCGCCCAGGGTGTCGGTCCGGTCCATGGCCGGAGACCGGTGGCCGGCGCGCGCAGCGCCGCGATCTCCGCCCGGAGTCCATCCCACCTCGCCTCGGCGGCGAGCGCGCCCAGCTGGAGGAGTTCGCCCAGGGGGATCACCACAAACGCCCGCTCCCGCCAGCGCGGGTGCGGCAGCGCGAGCCCGGGTTGCTCAAGCCGGGGCGCGGCGCTGTGGAAGAGCAGGTCGATGTCGCAGGTCCGCGGCCCGTTCGGCACCGTCCGCACCCGCCCCAGCTCCCGCTCGATGCCGAGCGCGGCCTCGAGCAGATCCGCCGGGCCCAGCCGCGTCTCCAGCGCCGCGCACAGGTTCAGGTAGGTGGGTTGGCCGGCGGGGCCGACCGGGTCGCTGTCGTAGGCGGGCGACACCGCGAGGAGCCGGCTCGACGGCAGGTCGCCCAGCCGGCCGAGGGCGCGGCCGAGCACCTCCGGCCGGTCGCCGAGATTGCCGCCGAGCCCGAGCAGGGCCTGCGCGGGCTCAGGCCCGGGCCCGCCGGATGCGCACGGAGATGCCATCGAAGTCGGCCGCCACGGGGGCGAAGGGCTTGTGCACCTCGACCGTGACCGCCTGCACCACGGGGTAGCCGCCGAGGATGCGGGCGGCGATCGCCTGGGCGAGCGTCTCGATCAGGTAGACGGGCTTGCCCTTCAGCTGCTCCTCGACCGTGCGGATGACGGCGGCGTAGTCGACGGTCTTGCGCAGGTCGTCGCCGGCCGCGGCGGGACGGGTGTCGAGCTCGATCTCGAGCGAGACGGTGAAGCGCTGCCCCAGGCGGGTCTCCTCGGGGAGGGCGCCATGGTGCCCGTACGAGCGGATGCCGCTGATCCGAATGAGGTCCACCCCCCCGGTATTGCCCGCCAGCCGCCGGCGCGCAAGCGGCATTCGCGACATTCGGCCCGCCCCGGGCTTTCCCTGCTTGACCCCTCCTTCCGCCGCCGCTGACAGTCACCGCGACCATGCCCAAGAGGACCGACCTTCGCTCCATCCTCATCATCGGCTCCGGCCCGATCATCATCGGCCAGGCCTGCGAGTTCGATTACTCCGGCACGCAGGCGTGCAAGGCCCTCCGCGAGGAGGGCTACCGCGTCATCCTCGTCAACTCCAACCCGGCGACGATCATGACCGACCCGGAGACGGCCGACGTCACCTACATCGAGCCGCTCACCCCGGAGGTGCTCGAGCGCATCATCGCCAGGGAGAAACCCGACGCGCTCCTCCCCACCCTCGGCGGCCAGACCGCCCTCAACCTCTCGCTCAAGCTGGCCAAGACCGGCGTGCTCGCCCGCCACGGGGTCGAGCTCATCGGCGCCAAGGAGGAGGCCATCGAGCGCGGGGAGGACCGGGAGAAGTTCAAGAAGATCATGCTCGAGATCGGGCTCGACGTGCCCCGCTCCAAGGTCGTCCGCGACCTCGACGCCGCCCGGGCCTGCCTCGGCGAGATCGGCGGCGAGTTTCCCGTCATCATCCGGCCCTCCTTCACCCTCGGCGGCACCGGCGGCGGCATCGCCTACAACCGCGAGGAGTTCGACCGGATGGCCCAGGCGGGCCTCGACGCCTCGCCCGTCCACGAGATCCTCGTCGAGGAGTGCCTCCTCGGCTGGAAGGAGTACGAGATGGAGGTGATGCGCGACCACAAGGACCAGTGCGTCATCATCTGCTCGATCGAGAACTTCGACCCGATGGGCGTCCACACCGGCGACTCCATCACGGTGGCCCCGGCCCTGACGCTGACCGACAAGGAGTACCAGCTGATGCGCGACGCCTCCTTCGCCGTCATCCGCGCCATCGGGGTGGAGACCGGCGGCTCCAACATCCAGTTCTCCGTCAACCCCGCCACCGGCCGGATGATCGTCATCGAGATGAACCCCCGCGTCTCGCGCTCGTCCGCCCTCGCCTCCAAGGCCACCGGGTTCCCCATCGCGAAGATCGCCGCCAAGCTGGCCGTCGGCTACAGCCTCGACGAGCTGCGCAACGACATCACCCGCTCGACGCCCGCCTGCTTCGAGCCGACCATCGACTACGTCGTCACCAAGATCCCGCGCTTCGCCTTCGAGAAATTCGCCGGGGCCGACACCACCCTGACCTCCGCCATGAAGTCCGTCGGCGAGGCGATGGCCATCGGCCGCACCTTCAAGGAGTCCTTCCAGAAGGCCCTGCGCTCCCTCGAGATCGGCGCCTGGGGCCTCGGCTGCGGCGGCAAGCACAGCGACGCGCCCGGACTCGACCGCGAGGGCCTCCGCGCCGCCCTCGCCCGCCCCCATCCCGAGCGGGTCTTCCACCTCCGCCACGCGATGCTCGCCGGCATGACCGACGCCGAGATCCACGCCGCCTCCGCCATCGACCCGTGGTTCCTCGCCCAGCTCCGCGGCATCGTCGACCTCGAGCGCCGCCTCCGCGCCGCCGGCGCCGCCGGCCTCGACGCCGGGCTGCTCCGCGAGGCCAAGGAGGCCGGCTTCGCCGATCGCCAGATCGGCCACGCCACCGGTCTCGCCCCCGCCGAGGTCCACCGCCGCCGCCTCGCCGCCGGCCTCCCCACCGTCTTCCGCCTGGTCGACACCTGCGCCGCCGAGTTCGAGGCCTCCACGCCCTACTACTACTCGTCCTACGGCGACGAGACCGAGGTCCGCCCCTCCGCCAAGCCCCGCATCCTCATCATCGGCGGCGGGCCCAACCGCATCGGCCAGGGCATCGAGTTCGACTACTGCTGCGTCCACGCCTCCTACGCCCTGCGCGAGATCGGCTACGAGTCGGTCATGATCAACTCCAACCCGGAGACCGTCTCGACCGACTACGACACCTCCGACCGCCTCTACTTCGAGCCCCTCACCCTCGAGGACGTCCTCGAGGTCTACCGCGCCGAGGGCTGCGAGGGCGCCATCGTCCAGTTCGGCGGCCAGACCCCGCTCAACCTCGCGGCCGAGCTCGAGGCGGCCGGCGTCCGCGTCATCGGCACCTCGCCCGCCAGCATCGCCCTCGCCGAGGACCGCCAGCTGTTCAAGGAGATCCTCGACGAGCTCGGCATCCGCCAGCCCGACAACCGCACCGCGCTCTCCGCCGAGCAGGCCTACGCCGCCGCCGAGGCCATCGGCTTCCCCGTCCTCCTCCGCCCCTCCTTCGTGCTCGGCGGCCGCGGGATGTTCATCGTCCACGGGATGGACGAGCTCCGCTCCGTCGTCCGCGAGGCCTTCGAGGTCGCGCCGGGCAAGCCCGTCCTCCTCGACAAGTTCCTCGAGGACGCCACGGAGGTCGACGTCGACGCCATCTCCGACGGCGAGACCACGGTCATCGGCGGCATGCTCGAGCACGTCGAGCACGCCGGCGTCCACTCCGGCGACGCCGGCATGGTCCTGCCCCCGCACACCCTCACCCCCGCCATCCAGGCCGAGCTCCGGCGCATCACCCACGACCTCGCCCGCCGCCTCGGCGTGGTCGGCCTGATGAACATCCAGTTCGCGGTCAAGGACGGCCGGGTCTACATGCTCGAGGTCAACCCGCGCGCCTCGCGCACCGTGCCCTTCGTCTCGAAGGCCATCGGCGTGCCCCTCGCCAAGCTCGCCGCCAAGTGCATGGCCGGCCGCAAGCTCCGCGACCTCGGCTTCACCGCCGAGATCACCCCGCCCTACTGGTCGGTCAAGGAGTCCGTCTTCCCCTTCAGCCGCTTCCGCGGCGCCGCCGTCGTCCTCTCCCCGGAGATGCGCTCGACGGGCGAGGTCATGGGCGTGGACCAGGACCTCGGCCTCGCCTACGCCAAGGCCCAGATGGCCGCCCAGCCCGCCCTGCCCACCTCGGGCAGCGCCTTCCTCTCGGTCAAGGAGTCCGACAAGCCGGGCGCCGTCGAGGTCGCCCGCAGCCTCCACGCCCTCGGCTTCGCCATCCACTCCACGGCCGGGACCGCCGACGCCCTCGCCGCCGCCGGCCTCCCCGTCGTGCGCGTCGGCAAGATCTCGGAGGGCGCCCGCCCCAACGTCCTCGACCTCCTCAAGAACGGCAAGCTCCAGCTCATCGTCAACACCGCCGCCGGCATGCTTCCCCGCCAGGACGAGAACCTCATGCGCGCCGAGGCGGTTCTCCGCGGCGTCTACATGGCCTCCACCCTCAACGCCGCCAAGGCCGCCGCGGGCGCCATCCGATCCCTCCGCGCCCACGCCGTCGAGCCGCTTTCCCTCCAGGAGCGCCTGAAGACGCTTCCCAGCTCCGCCGGCGGACGCTAACCTTTCCAACCATGCGACTCCTCCTCCTCGCCCTCGCCGCCGCGCTCCCCGCCCAGCAGGCTCCCGCTCCTGCTCCCGCGCCCGCCGCGCCGGCGCCCGCGCTCACCCCCGCCGAGCAGCGCGCCGCCTTCGCCCGCATGGGCTTCGAGATCGGCTCCCAGTCGCCCCTCCCCGGCATCCGGACCGACTACGAGATGAGCGCCGACGAGGTCGACGCCTTCCTCGCCGGCCTCCGCCGCGCCATGCTTGGCGAGGACGCGCCCGGCGCCGCCCTCGACCCCCGCTTCAACGCCGTGCTCCAGGCCCGCGCCGCCGCCCGCGCCGCCCGGGCCAAGCAGGCCAACGCCGACTTCCTCGCCAAGGTCGACGCCGACAAGGGGGTGACCAAGACCCCCTCCGGCCTCCGCTACAAGATCGTGAAGCCCGGCGAGGGCGCCAAGCCCACCGCCAAGAGCACCGTCAGCTGCCGCTACCACGGCACCCTCGCCGACGGGCGCGTCTTCGACTCCACCCGCGACCGCGGCGACCAGCCCGTCAGCTTCGGCCTCGGCCAGGTCATCCCCGGCTGGACCGAAGGCCTGCAGCTCATCGCCAAGGGCGGCGTGATCCGACTCTGGATTCCCGCCGAACTCGGCTACGGCGAGCAGGACAGCGGCCCCATCCCCGGCGGGTCGGTCCTTGAGTTCGAGGTCGAGCTGCTCGACATCAAGTGACGCCGCGGCTTGCGCGGAACCAATTCCCCGCTTGGGGGTTGTAGTTCCCGCATGCGTCGTCTCGCCGCCGGCATCCTCCTTTCCCTCGCGGCTTCCGCCCCCGGGGCGGAGAAGCCGCTGCCCATCCGCGACGCCCTCCGCCAGGCCCTCGCCCACAACCTCGGCCTCGGCATCCAGCGGCTGCAGGCCGTCGACTCGGTCGACAACCTCGAGCTCGCCGACGCCGCCTTCGACCTTCGCCTCCGCTGGTCCAACACCCTCGGCAAGGCCCGCACCCTCGACGAGATCCGCGCCGGCGACTTCGCCCGCGACGCCTGGTCGTCCGAGCTCGCCCTCGAGCAACCCCTGCCTTGGGGCGGCACCCTCGCCCTCAGCGGCCAGGCCGACCGCTTCTGGGAAGACAGCAACGGCGTCGCCGGCGACCGACTCGTCCAGGTCGGGACCGGCGTCAGCTACACCCAGCCCCTGCTCCGCGGCGGCTGGAACGCCGTCAACCTCGCCCCCGTCGTCACCGCCCGCCTCGGCGCCGGCCGCTCCCGCCTCCTGCTGCGCGCCGCCGTCCTCGACCTCATGCGCTCCACCGAGGTCGGCTACTGGGGTCTCGCCGCCTCCCGCTCGCTCGTCTCCCTGCGCGAGACAAGCCTCCGCTCCGCCGAGTCCCTCCTCCAGGAGGTCGCCGAGCGCCGTCGCCTCGGCGCCGCCACCCTCCAGGAGCAGCTGCAGGCCGAGGCCGACGTCGCCAACCAGCGCGTCTCCGTCCTCAACGCCCGCCAGCAGGCCGAGCTGGCCGACACCCGCCTCCGCCGCATCCTCGGCCTCGAGGAGAACGGCGCGGCCGAGCTCGGCGTCGACCCCCTGCCGACCGACGCCGTGCCCGGCATACCCGACTACCGCGCCTGGCTCGGCCAGGTGCTCGACTTCGACCTCGAGGCCCAGGCCCAGCGCCTCCAGGTCGAGTCCGCCGAGACCCGCCTCGGCGCGGCGCGCGCCAACGACCTCCCCCGGCTCGACCTCACCCTGCGGGGATCCCTCGCCGGCGAGGCGGGCGTCCACGGCCGGCTCGGCTCCGCCCTCTCCGCCCTGCCCGACGAGCGCGGCTGGAACGCCTCCGCCAGCCTCACCCTCTCCTTCCCGGTCGGCTTCCGCGACAGCGAGGCCCAGCTTCGCCTCGCGCGCCGGGCCCGCCGCGCGGCCGACCTCCAGCTGGCCGAGATCCGCCAGGCCCTGACCTTCGACGCGCGGGCCGCCTGGCGCGAGCTGGAGTCCTCCCGCGCCCGGCTCGCCGCCGCGGCCGCCGCCCTTGAGCTCCAGCGTCGCGTCTACGAGGGCGAGCGCGCCCGCTACTCCGCCGGCGTGTCCGACATCCCCCGCGTCCTCCAGGCCCAGGCCTCGCTCGACGGCGCCCAGCTCGCCTGGGTCGGCGCCGTCCTCGACACGCGCGTCGCCGCCGCCACCTCCTCGCGGCTCGACGGCACCCTCCTCGCCCGCCACGGCTTCTCCTGGGACGACGCCGAGCCCGCCGTCGGCGCCGGCCTCGGCCCCCAGGAAACCCTCCCGCCGCTTCCGCCCCGATGAAACGCACCGCTGTCCTCTCCCTCCTGGCGGTCGTCGCGGCCGCCGCCCTCTGGTGGTGGCTCGCCCCCGCCTCCCGCCCCGCCGCCGGACCCGAGTCCGCCGCCAGCCGCCTCGTCGCCAAGGCGGAGCGCCGCGACATCGAGTCCGCCGTCGTCGCCTCCGGCTTCGTCCGCCCCGTCGTCTCCAGCGAGATCAAGGCCGAGGTCAGCGGCAAGATCGCCCGCATCCACGTCGACATCGGGCAGTCGGTCCGCAAGGACGACCTCCTCGTCGAGCTCGACCCGACCCTGGCCCGCGCCGACCGCGACGAGTCCGCCCGCAACGTGCAGCTCCAGCGGCTCAACGTGGAGAAGCTCGCCCGCGACCGCGCCCGCACCGAGGCCCTCCGCGCCAAGGAGTTCGTCTCCGCCAAGGAGATGGAGGACGCCGTGACCGCCCACGAGGTGGGCAAGCTCCAGCTCGAGGTCGCCCAGTCCCGCCTGGAGAAGGCGGAGGAGAACCTCCGCAAGGTCTCGATCCGCGCCCCGCACGACGGCGTGGTCAGCGACCTCGGCGTCCTCGAGGGCCAGATCGCGGTCGGCGCGCAGTCGATCAACAGCGGCACCCTCCTGATGAAGGTCTCGGCGATCGACCCGCTGCGGGTCGACATCAACCTGAACGAGTTCGACGCCACCCGCATCGAGCTCGGCCGCGACGCCACCGTCACCTTCGACTCCATGCCCGGCGTCCGCCGCGAGGGCAAGGTCACCTTCCTCGCCCCCTTCGGCACCGCCGACGCCAAGGACAAGGAGGTCCGCGTCTTCCCCTGCCAGATCGGCTTCGGCTCCGGCGGCGGCGTCCGCCCCGGCATCAGCGCCAACGCCCGCATCCTCATCGCCACCGCCAAGGCCGTCGTCGCCGTCCCCGTCTCCGCGGTCTTCATCGAGGACTCCGGGCGCTTCGTCTACGTCCGCGGCCCCCGCGGGGAATGGCAGCGCCGGCCCATCGAGGCCGGGCTGAGCGACGCCGGCTGGACCGAGGTCGCCCAGGGGCTGGCCGAGGGCGACGTCGTCAGCCTTGTCCGCCCCGCCGGCCAGCGCTGACCCGATGTCCCTCGCCGTCCTCCAGGGTGTCCGCAAGACCTACCGCATGGGCGACGAGGACGTCCACGCCCTCGACGGCGTCGACCTCACCCTCGAGCGCGACGAGCTGGCCGCCATCCTCGGCCCCTCCGGCTCCGGCAAGTCCACGCTGATGCACATCCTCGGCTTCATGGACCAGCCGACCGCCGGCCGCATCCTCTTCGAGGGCGAGGATGTCAGCCACCTCCCGCCCGACCGGCGCGCCTGGTACCGGTCCCACCGCGTCGGCTTCATCTTCCAGTCCTTCAACCTCCTGCCCCGCCTGACGGTGGTCGAGAACGTCGCCCTGCCGCTCCTCTACCGGGAGGACGCCGGCGACGAGGCCGCCCGCGAGGCCCGCGCCCGCGAGGCCCTCGACCGCGTCGGCATGGGCCATCGGCTGGGCCACCGCCCGACCGAGCTCTCCGGCGGCGAGCGCCAGCGCGTCGCCATCGCCCGCGCCATCGTCGGACGACCCTCGCTCATCCTCGCCGACGAGCCCACCGGCAACCTCGACACCCGCAACGTCGACCGCGTCCTCGCCCTCCTCGCCGAGCTCCGCCGCGAGGGCATCGCCGTCCTCCTCGTCACCCACGACCTCGCCGTGGCCGAGCACGCCTCCCGGGTCATCACCATGCGCGCCGGGCGCATCCAGGAGGACCGCCGCCGATGAGGTGGCTTGAGCGCATCCGGCCCGCCGCGGCCAACGGCTTCCGCGAGCTCCGCGCGAGCAAGGTCCGCTCGCTGCTGTCCATGTCGGGCATCATCCTCGGCGTCGCCTCGCTCGTCGCGATGGTCACCGTCGTCCAGGGCATGGTGGGCAACTTCCGCCAGTTCGTCGACGCCATGGGCGGCATCGAGAAGGTCACCGTGGTCAAGGAGCAGCTGCCCCGCGACCAGGAGCACCTCGCCGAGCAGTCCGAGGGCATCACCCTGCGCGACGCCCGCCTCCTGCGCGCCACCATCCCCCTCGCCGAGCACGTCTCCCCGGAGCTGCAGGTCGGCTGGGAGCGCGTCCTCCGCGAGAACCGCGAGATCCGCACCCTGGTCACGGGCGTGACCTCCGACTTCCTCCCCGTCGCCCGGCGGTGGGTCGAGCGCGGCCGGTTCCTCTCCGACCTCGACCAGCTCACCCGCGCCGACGTCTGCGTCATCGGCTCCTCCGTGGCCGACGAGCTCTTCGGCGAGGGCGTCGACCCGGTCGGCCAAGCCATCAACGTCCGCGGCCGCCGCTTCGAGGTCGTCGGCGTCCTCAACACCATCGAGGCCTCCGGCTTCAGCGTCCGCCCCTCCTCCGGACGGCGGGGCGGGGGCGGCGGCATGTGGCGCTGGCGCAACGGCGGCGTCTACATCCCGGTCGAGACCGCGACGATGAAGTTCACCGGCAACGACCGGCTCACCTCCATCGGCGTGCGCGTCGGCTCGGCCGAGGCGCTCCCCGACGCCGTGCCCCAGATCGACCGGGCCGTGCTCCAGGCCCACAACGGCGTGCGCGACTTCCGCGTCGACACCAACGAGGAGACCCTCGCCGAGTTCCGCAAGACCGAGGGCGCCTTCACCCTCGCCCTCGGCGGCGTCGCCTTCATCTCCCTCTTCGTCGGAGGCATCGGCATCATGAACGTCATGCTCGCCTCCATCAACGAGCGCATCCGCGAGATCGGCGTGCGCAAGGCGGTCGGCGCGCGCGGGTCCGACATCTTCCTGCAGTTCCTCGCCGAGGCCGCCGTCGTCTCCGGCGTCGGCGGCTGCATCGGCCTCGCCGTCTCCGGCCTGCTCGTCGCGGTGATGAACGCCATCCTCTCCGCCGCCGTGCCCGGCGGCGTCGCCGCCGCCCTCGACCTCGGGGTCATGGCCATGGGCCTCGGCTCCTCCGTCGCCATCGGCATCCTCGCCGGCGTCTACCCCGCCGTCCGCGCCGCCCGCCTCGACCCCATCGAAGCCCTCCGCCATGAGTAGGCCCGGGCTCCAGCTCCACGCCCTCGCCGCCGCCGCCCCCGCCGCCCGCATGCCGCTCTGGGACGGCGCCCCGCCCGCCGAGACGCTCACCGTCCGCCCGGGCGCCGATCCCGCCGGCATCCCCGACAAGTCGGGCCACCTCACCCACGTCCACGCGCCGGACCTCGAGCCCTTCCCCGCGGCGAAGCCGGGCGCCTCGCTCGTCCTTGTCTTCCCCGGCGGCGGCTACAACGTGCTCGCGCACGACCACGAGGGCGTGGGCGTCGCCCGCCGCCTCAACGCGCTCGGCTACGCCGCCGCCGTCGTCCGCTATCGCGTCCCCCGCCGCGACCCTGAACGCCCCTGGGTCGCGCCGCTGCACGACGCGCGCCGCGCCCTCGAGGTCGCCCGCGCCCGCGCCGCCGAGTGGAACGCCGACCCGTCGCGCATCGCCGCCGTCGGCTTCTCGGCCGGCGGCAACCTCGTCGCCCGCCTCGCCTACCAGCCCTCGGACTCGCCCGTCCCGCGGCCCGACGCCGTCATCCTCGTCTACCCCGCGTACCTCGGCGCGCAGGAAAAGTCCGGCCCCCTGCGCGACGGACCCGAGGGCGTCGTGCCCGCCCGCGGCTCCCGGCCCGCCCCCGCCTGCTTCTTCCACAGCGCCGACGACCCTTATCCCGCCCAGGGCTCGGTCGACCTCGCCGCCGCCCTTCGCCTCGCCGGCGGCAAGGCCGAGACCCATGTCTTCGCCGACGGCGGCCACGGTTGGGGCGTGCGCGGAGCCACCCGCGCCTCGCGCCAGTGGCCCGAGCTGGCCGCTGCCTGGCTCGAATCCTCCGGCCTGCCTCCGGCGCGCTGACGGCTCCGCGCCAATGAAAAAGGCCGCCTCGCGGCGGCCCTTCGCAGGGAGGCTTTGCTCGCCTCAGAACTTCAGGCGCAGGCCGAGGTAGGTTTCCCAGCCGCGGATGTCCTGCTCGCCGGCGACGGGAAGGTCGACGTCGAACATCCGGAAGTGGCGCATGGCCACGACCAGGTCCACGTCCTCGGATACCTCGAAGCGCAGCCCGCCCTGGGCCGTCGCGGTCATCGCGTTGGTCGAGCCGTTGACGTCGTCGAGCCAGGTCGTGCCGGCGCCCACGGCGAGGAACGGCTTCAGGCCGCCATCCCGCGAGCCGAGCTCCCAGGTCAGGTCGACCGTCAGGGAGAGGGCTGCCTCGCCGAAGGCGCCGTTGCGGGCCTCCAGGTCGCGCTGGCTGAGGGTGGCGCCGATCGCGATCTGGTCGCTCACGCGGTTGGAGTAGGCCAGGCCGGTCAGGACATTGTTGCGGTAGCCGGGCTGCTCGGTCGTCGTGCTGGGGCGGGACGTTCCGAGCTGGAACTCGAGCGTGTGGGCCTGGGCGGCGGCGGCCGTCAGGGCGAGGAGGGCGATCGGGCGGAGCATGGTGGGGTGAGGTCGGGTCTTGGTAAGGCGGTCGCGAGGGGCTGTAAAGGGCGAAGGGTCACTTGCCCGCGGGCAGGACCTCGACGGACTTGATCTCGACGCGCTCCGAGGGGCTCGAGCGCTCCGGCCCCGAGCAGGGGATGGTGGCGATCTTCTCCAGGACATCGTCGCCTGCGACCAGCTTGCCGAAGGCGGTGTACTGGCGGTCGAGGAAGCGCGCGTCGCCGTGGCAGACGAAGAACTGGCAGCCGGCGCTGTCGGGGTGGGCCGAGCGCGCCATCGAGATCACGCCGCGCACGTGCGGCCGGTCGTTGAACTCGGCCTTGATCTGGTAGCCGGGCCCGCCGGTGCCGGGCGCGCCCTTCGCGCCGGCCTTGGTGTTGGGACAGCCGCCCTGGATCATGAAGCCCTTGATGATGCGGTGGAAGGCGGTGCCGTTGTAGAAGCCCTCCTTGGCCAGCTTGGTGAAGTTCTCGACCGTGCGCGGGGCGACATCGGGCCAGAGCTCGAGGGTGAGGTCGCCGGCGGTGGTGCGGATGACGACGCGGGGAGCGGTTTCGTTGGGCATGGGAGAGGCGGGCTTGGGCGCGGCCGGCTTGTCCTGGGCGAGGACGGCGGCGGCGAGGGCGAGAAGGGGGAGGGCTAGCCAGGTGCGCATGCCACCAGCCAAAGCCTTTCCGGCCCCGGCGCAACCTCCGTCCCCGCTTGCCTCGTCGCCCGACCCCGCCCACCGTCCTCCCGTGCGCATCCTGCTCAACGACGAGCCCCGCGACACCGAGGCCTCCACCCTCGGCCAGCTCCTAGCCTCCCTCGGCCTGTCCGCCGAGGCCGGGGTGGCCGCCGCCGTCGACGGCGCCGTCGTCCCCCGCTCCGCCTGGACCTCCACCGCCCTCGCCCCCGGGATGAGCGTCCTCGTCATCCGAGCCGCCCAAGGCGGCTGACTTACCGTGTTCAAGTTCCTCCGCAACCTGCTCCCCCGGGCCGCCGAGCCCGCCGAGCCCAACCTGGTCCTCATCACCCGCCCCGAGCCCGACATCGCCGGTGAGCGCCGCGCGATCAAGCGGCTCTTTCACGCCGGCCTCGGCCGCCTGCACCTCCGCAAGCCCGATTGGTCCGCCGAGGACCACCAGCGATTCCTCGACGACATCCCCCAGGCTTACTGGCCCCGCATCGTCCTCTACACGCACGCCGACATCGTCCTGAGCCGCGGCCTCGGCGGCCTCCACCTCAAGGCCGGCGAACGTCTCCCCCGCAGCTGGCCCGAGGGTCGCCCCATCAGCACCTCCTGCCATTCCTACGAGGAGCTGCGCGACGGGCCCCGTCGCCGCGCCTACTCCGTCCTCGGCCCCCTCTTCTCCTCCGTGTCCAAGCGCGACCACGCCCCGCGCCGGACCCCGCGTGAGCTCGAGGTCATCCTCCAGCGCTGGCGCTCCGAGGGCGGCTGCCCTGTCTACGCCCTCGGCGGCATCACCCCGGAGAACGCCGCCCGCGCCCGGGACCACGGCTTCGACGGCCTGGCCTTCGTCGGCTGCGTCTGGGATGCCCAGGACCCCTCGTCGGTCTTCCTCGACCTGGAGCGCGCCTGGCTCGGCCAGGCCTCGCGCCGCCGCGGCGCGCGATGACCCCGCTCCCCCGGCTCCAGTTCCTCACCCTCGGCGCCTCCCCCCTTCCCCACGCCGTCCAGGCGCGGCTGGCCTGCCAGGGCGGCGTGCGCTGGGTCCAGCTCCGGGCCAAGGGGCTCGCCGTTCCCGACTGGATCAGCCTCGCCCGCGAGGTCGCCGCCGTCTGCCGCGAGCACGGCGCGTGGTTGACGGTCAATGACAGCCCGGAGGTGGCCGCAGCCGCCGGCGCGCGCGGCGTCCACCTCGGCCGGGCCGACCCCCTTCCCGCCCGCGCCCGCCCCCTCCTCGCCCCGGACGCCTTGCTCGGCGTCACGCTCAACGAGCCCGCCGACCTCGACCGGCTCGCCGACGGCCGCCCCGACTATGTCGGCGTCGGCCCCTTCCGCGCGACCGCGTCCAAGCCCGGCCACGCCCCCGTGCACAGCCCGCAGTCCCTTGGCGCGCTCATCCGCGCGGCGGCCCTGCCCGCCTATGTCATCGGCGGCGTCTCCGCCGCCGACCTTCCCGCCATCCGGGCCCTGGGCGCGCGCGGGGCCGCGGTCAGCGCCGCCATCGCCCTCGCGCCAGATCCCGCCGAGGCCGCGCGCGGGTTGGTGTCGGCCGCCGCGGCCGCCTGGGGCGACCTCAGCTGAGGAAGCCGGTCAGGGGCGAGGTCGGCTGCGCCTCGGACGAGCTGGCGCCGAGCCCCGCCTCGCGCGCCGCGCGGCCGGCCTCGACCGCCTTCCGGAAGGCGCCCGCCATCGCCACGGGGTCGCCCGCCGCCGCGATGCCGGTGTTGACCAGCACGGCGTCGGCGCCCAGCTCCAGCGCCTCGGCCGCCTGCGACGGCGCGCCGATGCCGGCGTCGACGATGACCGGCACCCGCGCCTGCTCGACGATGATGCGCAGGAAGTCGCGCGTGCGCAGGCCCTGGTTCGACCCGATCGGCGCGCCCAGCGGCATGACCGCCGCCGCGCCCGCCTCCTCGAGGCGCTTCGCCAGCACGGGGTCGGCGTGGATGTAGGGCAGCACCGTGAAGCCCTTCGCGACCAGCGTCGCGCACGCGGCGAGCGTCTCCACCGGGTCCGGCATCAGGTACTTCGGGTCGGGGTGGATCTCCAGCTTCAGCCAGGATGTGCCGAGCGCCTCGCGGGCGAGCTCCGCGGCGAACACCGCCTCGGCCGCGGTCCGCACCCCCGAGGTGTTGGGCAGCACCAGGTGGCGCGCCGGGTCGAGGGCCGAGAGGATGTCCTCCTCGCGCCGCCCGAACTGCACCCGCTTGACGGCCACCGTGACGACCTCGGCGCCCGACGCGTCGAGCACCGCCCTCAGCTGGGCCGCCGAGGCGTACTTGCCCGTGCCGGTCAGGAGTCGGCTGCGGAAGGTGCGGTCGGCGATGCGGAGGTCGGCCATTGCCCGCCCACTCTCGCGGGGCGGCCCCGGATGTCCAGCCGCCATCCCGCCCCCTCCAATTTCCACCTCCGGTTATAGGCCGCCTCCGCTTGCCAGCGGCCGGACTTTCCTATCTTGAGTCTCACAAGCCATGGACTTCCTCGCCTACATCATCGTCCCCCTCCTCCTCGGCCTCTGGGCCCAGTGGAAGGTCAAGGGTACCTTCGACCGCTGGAGCGAGGTCGGCTCCCGCTCCGGCGCCACCGGCAAGGAGGCCGCCGAGGAGGTCCTCCGCGCGGAGGGCATCACCGGCGTCACCATCGAGCGCGTCGACGGCTACCTGTCCGACCACTACGACCCTTCCAACCGCAAGCTGCGCCTTTCCAGCCAGAACTACGACGGCACGAGCGTCGCCGCCCTCGGCGTCGCCGCCCACGAGGCCGGCCACGCCATCCAGCACGCCCGCGCCTACGCCCCCCTCCAGCTCCGCTCCCTCCTCGTGCCCGTCACCATCGTCGCCAACAAGGTCGCCTTCTTCGCCATCCTTCTCGGCGCCTTTCTCTTCACCCAGGGGGGCAACGGCACGATGCTCAACATCGCCATCGGCGCCTACGCGGTCATCACCGTCTTCACCCTGATCACGCTGCCCGTTGAGTTCGACGCCTCCGCCCGCGCCAACCGCGCCCTCGTCGCCGCCGGCCTCCTCGACCGCGAGGAGTCCAAGGGCGCCAAGGAGGTCCTCGACGCCGCCGCCTGGACCTACATCGCCGGCTTCGTCGCCGCCCTCGGCAACCTGCTCTGGCTGTTCTCGCGCCGCGAGTGACGACGCGCTCGCCTTCCGGCCCGGGGGCCTTCAGCCTCCCGGTCGATGGCTGAGCCCGTTCCCAAGGTGCGCGCCGACGAGCTCCTCGTGCAGCGGGGCCTGGCCGCCTCGCGCACCCTCGCCCAAGCCCTCATCCTCGCGGGCAAGGTCCGGACGGGGCCCGACAGCGTCGTCGCCAAGTCCTCGCAGAAGCTGGCGGCCGACACCCCCCTGCTCGTCGAGCAGCCGCCCCGCTTCGTCTCCCGCGGCGGCGAGAAGCTCGAGGGGGCGCTCGAGCGCTTCGGCCTCGACCCCTCCGGCCTCGCCGCGCTCGACGTCGGGGCCTCCACCGGCGGCTTCACCGACTGCCTCCTGCAGCGCGGCGCCGCCGAGGTCACCTGCGTCGACGTCGGCCAGGCCCAGCTCCACGCCAAGCTCCGCGGCGATCCCCGCGTCACCAACCTCGAGAAGCTCAACGCGCGCGAGCTCCCCCTCGCCCGGCTCCCCCGCCCGGCCTATGGCGCCCTCGTCATGGACCTCTCCTTCATCTCGCTCACCACCGTCCTTCCCTCCGTCTGGCCCCGCCTCGCCCCCGGCGGCTGGCTGGTCGCCCTGGTCAAGCCGCAGTTCGAGGCCACCCGCCAGGAGGCCGACAAGGCCCGCGGCGTGATCAAGGATCCCGCCATCCACGCCCGCGTCCTCGCCGCCGTCACCCAGGCCGCCGCCTCGCTGCCGGGCGCCGACGTCCTCGGCTCGATGGAGTCGCCCCTGCTCGGCGGCGAGGGCAACCGCGAGTTCCTCCTGGCCGTCCGCCGGCGCGCCTAGGCTCCGCCGCCCGTGGCCTCGGCCTCGCCGTCGCGGAAGCGCAGGCGCAGGCGCCGGCCGCGCGTCACGCCGGCGCGCGAGTCGATCACCTTGCCCTCCGCGTCGCGCACGAGGGCGAAGCCGCGCGCCAGCACCGAGTCGAAGCCGGCCGCCGCGAGCCGCTTGCGCAGCTGGGTGAGGCGCTCGCGCGTCACGCCCAGCCGCGTCGCCGGCGACCGGCGCTGGAGGTCCGCGGCGAGCCGCGCCAGCTCGGCGCGCAGCCCGGCGAGGCGGTCGGCGGCGGCGCCGCCGAGGCGCTCGCGCAGCAGGTCGAGGTCCTGGTGGAGCTCCCGCACGCGCGCCGCGGGCGAGCAGCCCGCGAGGCGCGAGGCGAGCAGGCGCAGCTGCTCGCGAAGCCGGGTGCGACCCGAGGCGATCAGCTCGGCGGCCGCGGTCGGCGTCTCGGCGCGCCGGTCCGCGGCGAAGTCGCACAGGGTGAAGTCGGTCTGGTGGCCGACCGCGGAGACGACCGGCACGGGGCAGGCGGCCACCGCGCGCACGAGCGCCTCGTCGTTGAACCCCCAGAGGTCCTCCATCGAGCCGCCCCCGCGGCCCACCACGACGAGGTCGATGCCGGGAATGCGGGCGGCCCTGGCCAGGCCGCGGATGACGGAGGCGGGCGAGCCCTCGCCCTGGACCTTCGCCGGCACGAGCCAGGCCGACCCGGTCCAGCCGCGCGTGCGCAGGATCTCGGTGAAGTCGTGCCAGACCGCGCCCGAGGGCGAGGTGACGAACGCCACCGAGCGGGGGAACTCGGGCAGGGGCCGCTTGCGCGCCTCGTCGAAGAGCCCCTCGGCCATCAGCCGCGCCTCCAGTTCCTTGAACCTGCGGAAGAGGTCGCCCTGGCCCTCGGGCCGGGCCGACTCGACGATGAGCGAGAGCTTGCCCATCCGCCCGTAGAAGTCCGCCCGGGCCCGCAGCACCACCTTCATCCCGTCCCGCAGCGTCGCGGTCACCCGCTTGGCCTGGTAGGCGTAGAGCACGCAGGCGACCGTCGCCTCCGCGTCCTTGATCGAGAAGTAATGGTGGCCCGACGACGCGTAGAGCTTGTAGCCGGTCACCTCGCCCGCGACCTCCAGCGCCCCCAGGCTCCCCACCTGGGCCTTCAGCACCTCGGCGAGGTCGCTCACGCTCAGGGGGGCGGACTCGGGCATGCGCCCATTCTCCCCGCCTTCGCCCCCGCACGCAAGCCGAGGCTCGCCTTGCCGCCCGCCGTCCCTTCGCTGTCCCCATGCGCATCGCGTTTGTCGGCACCGGGGTGATGGGACGTTCCATGGCGGGCCACCTGCTCGCCGCCGGGCACGAGGTCCGCGTCCACACCCGCACCCGCGCCAAGGCCGAGCCGCTCCTCGCCGCCGGCGCCCTCTGGGCCGAGTCGCCCGCCGCCGCCGCCGAGGGCGCCGACGCCGCCCTGTCCATGGTCGGCTACCCCTCCGATGTCGACGAGGTCTGGCGCGGCCCGCGCGGATTCCTCCGCGTCGCCCGCCCCGGCCAGCTGCTCGTCGACCTGACCACCTCCGACCCCGCGCTCGCCCGCGCCCTCGCCGCCGAGGCGCGCGCCGCCGGCGCCGAGGCGCTCGACGCCCCGGTCTCCGGCGGCGACCGCGGCGCCCGGGAGGCCACCCTCTCCATCATGGTCGGCGGCTCCCCGGCCGGCTTCGCCCAGGCCAGGCCGCTGCTCGCCGTCCTCGGCAAGACCCTCGTGCTCCAGGGAGGGCCCGGCGCCGGCCAGCTCTGCAAGCTCGCCAACCAGGTGGCCATCGCCTCGGGCATGGTCGCGGTCAGCGAGGCGCTCGCCTTCGCCCGGGCGACCGGGCTCGACGCCGCCACCGTCCTGGAATCCATCTCCGGCGGCGCCGCCGGCAGCTGGGGCCTCTCCAACCTCGCCCCGCGCGTGCTCAAGGGCGACTTCGCCCCGGGCTTCTACGTCCGCCACTTCACCAAGGACCTCGGCCTCGCGCTCGCCGCGGCCCGCGCCTCCGGGGCGCGGCTGCCCGGGCTTGAGCTGGCCGCGCGCCTCTACGCCGAGGTCGAGCAGGCGGGCGACGCCGACCTCGGCACCCAGGCCCTGGCCCGGCTCTACTTCTCGCGCCTCGGCGCCTGAGGGCTCAGCCCGCGGCGGGCAGCGGCGGCACGCTGCGCAGCTGGATGCTGTCGATGATGCCCTCGCCGAGGATGACGTTGGTCACGATCACCATCAGCTCGCCCGGCAGGCAGAGGCCGCGGTCGCGCAGCCGCGCCAGGGCGGCCTCGATGGTCGCCTCGGCGCCCTCGCGGAAGGTGAGCACGTGCGGCTCGACGCCCCAGAGCAGGCGCATGCGCCGCGCGATGACCGCCTCCTCCGCGAAGGCGTGGATCGGGCAGCCTGCGGCGCGCATCGAGGCGAGGACGCGCGGCAGGTCGCCGTTGCGGGTGAAGACGACGATGCCCGCGTTCCCGAGATCCCCGGCCAGCGTCGCCGCGGCCCGGAGCAGCTTGGCCTTGGGCGTGTCGGCCACGGGCTCGGGCGTCATCGCCGGCGGGCGGTCGCGCTCGACCGCGGCGGCGATGCGGGACATCACCTCGACGCAATTCAAGGGGTGTTTGCCCGTGGTGGTCTCACCCGAGAGCATCAGCGCGTCGGTCGACTCCGCCACCGCGTTGGCGATGTCCGACACCTCGGCCCGGGTCGGGACCGGGTTGCTGATCATCGACTCGAGCATGTGCGTGGCCACGATGACCGGCTTGCGCGCCGCCTGGCAGAGGGCGACGGCCCGCCGCTGCACCAGCGGCAGGGTCTCGTAGGGGATCTCGATCCCGAGGTCCCCGCGGGCGACCATCAGGCCGTCCGACTCCGTGATGATCGACCCGAGCTGGTCGACCGCCGACTGGTCCTCAATCTTCGCCACGATGCCCGCCCGCGAGCCGTGCTCCTGCAGGAGGGCGCGCAGCGCGGCCACGTCGGCCGCCTCGCGCACGAAGGAGAGGGCGAAGAGGTCGACGCCCACCGAGCAGCCCAGGGCCACGTCGCGGCGGTCCTTGTCGGTCAGCGCCGGCAGCTCCACCTTGACGCCGGGCAGGTTGATGTGGCGCCGGCTACCCAGCGTCCCCGGCTGCTCGACCGCGCAGCGGAGCCGGTCCTTGCGGCGCGTGGTGACGCGCAGCTGGATCAGGCCGTTGTCCACGAGCACGAGCCCGCCCGCGTCCAGCGCCTCGACGAGCGGCGGGTAGTTGGTCGGGATCAGCTCCACGCCCTCGGCCGGCGCCGCGTCGGGGCCCGACACGTCCACCACCTGGCCCACGGCGAGGGGCAGGGGGGTGGCGCGCGCGCCCGTCCGGATCTCGGGGCCCTTGACGTCCATCATCACCGCCACCGGGCGGCCGACCTTCTCGCCGACCTCGCGCACCCGGGCCGTGACCATCCTCACCCAGGCCTCGTCGGCGTGCGCCATGTTCAGGCGGACCACGTCCACGCCCGCCTTGAGCAGCGCCTCGAGCGTCGCCGCCGACTCGGACGCCGGCCCGAGCGTGGCGATGATCTTCGTCTGGCGGGGTAGGGCCTTGGCCATGGCGAACCATCGGCGGGCGGCCCGCGGGGGGCAAGCCCCGGCTCAGCGCCGCCGCGCCTGCAGGTCGCGCCGGTCCCGCAGGAGATCCTGGAAGAAGGTCGGCGACTCGAACGGCCAGGGCTCGCCGCCGAGCGGCTCCCACTCCGGATGGGCGGCCAGCGCCTGGCCCGCGGCCTCGTGATAGTCCGCGTGGTCGGTCCGGAAGGCCAGGCGGCAGCCCGGCCTCGCGGTCCTGGCCAGTCGGTCGAGGTTGGCCGCCTGGAGGAAGCGCTTGCGGGTCTGCCGGCGCTTAGGCCAGGGGTCGGGGTAGAGGATGAAGACCTTGTCCAGCCGCGGCGCGCCCGGCAGCGCGTCGAGCAGCTCGGAGGCCTCGGCCTTGAGGAAGACGACGTTGCCAAGCCCGCGGCGCGCCCGCTTCGCCTCGCACTTCCGCAGCCGCTCGCCGAGGAGGTCGATCCCCACGCAGCGCTCGCCCGGATGCGCCTCGGCGTAGGCGACCAGCCAGTGGCCGTGCCCGCAGCCGATCTCGAGGGTCAGGGGGCCCGCCTCGCCGACGGCCTCGGCCACCCGGCCGCGCAGCTCCGCCACGCGCGCCGCGCGCTGGTCCTCCGCCCAGGCCTGTCCCTTGGTCGCCATTCCGCCAACATGGCCGCCGGCCGGCCCGGGGGCAAGGTTGGGAACAATTCCCGCTTCCCTCCCGCCCCGACCGCCCCTTGGCTCCGCCCCATGGCCAAAGTCTCCCTCGATCTCGTCAAGGACGTCCTCCAGCGCAACGGCATCGACGCGCGCAAGCTCGCCGAGCTCCTCAACGAGATCAAGCAGGAGGCCGAGGCCGATGCCGTCGAGCGCGAGAAGCCGGTCAAGAAGCACCACGTCGTCCTCGTCAGCGAGCCCGAGGGCGGGCTGCCCAGGGACCTCGTGGGCTGGGTCGTGCAGGTTCCGGCCGACGACAACCCCACCGTCGCCGAGGACCGCATCCGCGAGACCGCCGAGAGATTCAATTCCTCTCCGCGGGGCAAGAAGCTGCCCTTATCGTCCTTCGGCGACGCCTGCCAAGGCCTTCCCTCCAAGCAGCTTAAGGAGCGCAATGTCTGGGTGAAGACGCGCGAGCCGGTGCGCGTCCTCGCGGTGCGCAACGCCTGGCGCAGGAAAAACGGCTGATTACAGCCAGCGAAGCCCAACTATACGCTGGAAAACGCGCCGCGCGCTCGGTAGGTTGGCCGCTGTCATGTCGCTGTACTTCCGCAACTTCCCCATCTACCGGATCGAGTGGATCACCTCGGCGTTCCTCATCGGGACCGCCCTGGCCTCCCTCACCGTCGTGCCGTGGTTCCTCTGGACCCACTGGGACGTCTCCCTGGGCTGGGGCTTTGTCTGGGCCCTCTTCACCTTCTACTACTTCGCCACCGGCTTCGGGATCACCCTCGGCTACCACCGCCTCTTCTCCCACCTGTCCTTCAAGGCGGGCTGGCCGGTGAAGCTCTTCACCCTCCTCTTCGGCGCCGCCTCCTTCGAGAACTCCGCCCTCGACTGGTCGGCCGACCACCGCATCCACCACAAGCACGTCGACGAGGACGAGGACCCCTACGACATCTCCAAGGGCTTCTTCTACGCCCACATCGGCTGGCTCCTCTTCCGCCTCAAGCCCAAGCCCCCGGTCACCAACGTCAAGGACCTCGAGGCCGACCCCCTCGTCATGTGGCAGCACCGCCACGTGCAGACCATCGCCGTCATCGTCGGCTTCGTCGTCCCCACCCTCCTCGGCTGGGCCTACGGCCACTTCGTCACCGGCACGCCGGGCGAGACCGCCCTCGCCTGCTTCCTCATCGTCGGCCTCCTCCGCACCGTGGTCGTCCAGCAGGGCACCTTCTGCATCAACTCCCTCTGCCACATGGTCGGCCGCCAGCCCTACTCGACGCGCCACAGCGCGCGCGACAGCGGCGCCGTCGCCCTCCTCACCTTCGGCGAGGGCTACCACAACTATCACCACGAGTTCCAGCACGACTACCGCAACGGCGTGAAGCCTTGGCAGTACGACCCCACCAAGTGGATCATCTGGACCCTCGGGAAGCTCGGCCTCGCCGAGGACCTCCGCACCGTCCCCGACACCCGCATCCTCGCCGCCGAGGTCAAGGAGCGCAGCAAGGTCCTCGCGAGCGACACCGACCGCCTGGTCGCCGGCCTCGACGAGCGCACGCGCGAGCTCAAGGCCCGCTCCATCGAGGCCGTCCGCGCCATCACCGACGACCTGGTTCGCCGCTCCGAGGCCCTCAAGGAGGCCGCGGCCCAGAAGGCCGAGGTCGGCCGCGAGACCCTCGACGAGGTCCGCGCCCTCTTCCGCGAGGCCGCCGCCCATCTCGACCACCTGCGCGGCGCGGAGAACCCCGCCGTCGCCTGATCGGCGGGCCATGCCCGGCCCGACCCCGGCCCGCCTCGAGCGCATGCGCGCCGCGGCGGCCGGCCGGACGCGCCGCCTCGTCCTCGCCCTCGAGGATGTGCACAAGGCGCGCAACCTCGGCGCCCTGCTGAGGACCTGCGACGCCCTCGGCCTCCAGGAGGTCCACGCCATCGAGAACCGCTCCCCCGCCGAGGAGGACGGCGAGACCTCCATGGGCGCCGGCCGCTGGCTCGACGTCGTTCGCCATCGCCGCGCCGGCTTCCCCGACCCCGCCCGGCTCCACCCGCCCGCCGTCGCCCGCGAGCCCGCCGCCCTCGACAACTCCCGCCGCGCGCTCGCCTCCCTGCGCGCCCGAGGCTACCGCCTGGCCGTGGCCGACCTCGGTCCCGGCGCCCTGCCGCTCGAGGACGTGCCCGTCGACCAACCCCTCGCCGTCGTCATCGGCAACGAGTTCACCGGCGCCTCGCCCGCCGCCCTCGAGATGGCCGACCTGCGGTTCGGCGTCCCCATGCGCGGCTTCGCCCAGAGCCTCAACCTCGCCGTCTTCGCCGGCATCGCCCTCCACACCCTCGCCTCCCGCATGCGCTCCCATCCCGGCTGGCCCCTGGCGGAGGCCGAGCAGGCGGAGCTGGTCGCGCGTTGGTCGTCCGCCCAGGCGTGACGCCCCGGGAGCCGCGCCGGGGCGCGCCCGCGCGGCCTCTTGTCGCTTTCCAAAATCCTCGCCTCCCCGCCTCGGCCCGCCAACTTCCCAACCCGAGCATCCATGACCTCAACCGAACAGCAACTCATCGACCGTCTCGCGGCGCAGGGCGCCGCCCCCTGGCGCCTCCGCCTGGCCCGTTGGGTCGAGTCCCCGCGCGTCGCGGCCTTCGTCATCGGCATCATTCTCCTCAACGCCCTCATCCTGGGCCTTGAGACCAACGCCGACCTCATGGCGCGCTCGGGTCCGCTGCTCATCGCCCTCGACCGGGCCTGCCTCGCCGTGTTCCTCGCCGAGCTGGTCTGCAAGTTCCTCGCCTACCGCGGGCTCTTCTGGCGCAGCGGGTGGAACCTCTTCGACTTCCTGGTCGTCGCCGTCGCCCTCGTCCCCGGGTCCGGGCCGTGGGCCGTCATCCGCTCCCTCCGCGTCCTGCGGGTCCTGCGCCTCCTCACCATGGTGCCCAGCCTGCGCAAGGTGGTCGCCGCGTTCCTCCACGCCATTCCCGGGCTCGGCGGCGTGCTCGCCGTGATGGGCATCTTCTTCTACACCGCCGCCGTGCTTGCCACCAACCTATACGGCGCCGCCTTCCCCGAGTGGTTCGGCACCATCGGGCGCAGCCTCTTCTCCCTTTTCCAGATCATGACCCTTGAGAGCTGGTCCATGGGCATCGCCCGCCCCGTCATGGAGCAATTCCCCCACTCCTGGGCCTTCTTCATCGCGTTCATCATCCTCGCCACGTTCACCATCCTCAACCTCTTCATCGGCATCATCGTCTCCACCATGCAGGAGCTGAGCTCCCTGCCCGAGCCCGGCCTTCCCCGCCAGGATCTGGCGGCGGCCCTCGCCCGCATCGAGTCCGACCTCAAGGGCATCCGCCGCGAGATCGAGAACGACCCGCGCTGAGCCCCCGGGGCGCGTGGCCGAGACTCAGGCGTAGCGGGCCAACAGCCGCGCCACCTCGTCCTCGATCCGCGCCAGGGCCTGGGCCGGAGGCCCCTCGTCGATGTCTTCCACGTCCCAGTACGCGATCCGGTCCGCCCACGCCGGGTGCTCCCTCAGCATCAGCGCCCGGTGCTCGCCCCGCCGGAGGGCCACCGAGAGATGCGCCCGACGCAGGTCCTCCTCCGCCAGCTGCCGGGGCCCCGGCGCCGTGAGATCCATGGGGATGCCCAGCGCGGTCAACCGCGACGCCGTGTGGGGCGAGAGGGGGGTTGGCTCGTCCGCCACCAGGGAGGTCAGCAGCCCCCGGGAGAAGGCCCGGACAGGCAGTCCCAAGCCGCGGGCCCGCCAGTTGAGCACGGCCTCGGCATGGCGGCTCCGGTAATAGTTGCCCGTGCAGATAAACAGCACCAGCGGCGTTGAATCTGCGCTTGTGCGCGGCTCGGCCATGGCTACAAAGGGGTTTCCAACCTGAACCCGCACCCCATGGCACGCAACCTGTTCCTCCTCGCCGCCCTCGCCCTCGTCGCCGGCTGCACCTCCCCCACCGAGCCCCCCAGCTCGAGCGGCATCGAGGATCTGACCACCCCCTCGGTCGCTCCCGCCGCCCCCGCTCCCGCCACCCCGGCGGCGACCCCGTCCGCCGTTCCCGCCAAGGGCAAGCTGCCCCTCGGCGAGGTTCGCCGCAAGTAAGCCGCGCGGCGCGACGCCCCCGGACCCGCCTTCGGGCGGGTCTTTTTTTGTCCCGCGCCGGGTTGCCTAATCCCTCCCCAACCTCCACCGTCTTCCCATGGCCTTCATGGACCGAATCCTTGGCTGGGACATCCTCCCAGACTCCGTTCTTCGCTGGGGCATCCGCCGCCTCCTCCGCCAGCGCATCCGCGACGAGCGCGCCTCCACCCCCGAGGCCCGCGAGTCCCGCGCCGCGGCCTTCGCGGCCGAGCTTCGCACCCTCCCCGTCGCCATCGAGACCAAGGCGGCCAACGCCCAGCACTACGAGGTGCCCACCGACTTCTACCAACTCTGTCTCGGGCCCCGCCTCAAGTACTCCTGCGCCTGGTATGAGACGGGCAAGGAGACCCTCGCCGAGGCGGAGGAGGCGATGCTTGCCCTGAGCTGCCGCCGGGCCGAGCTGGCCGACGGGCAGCGCATCCTCGAGCTCGGCTGCGGCTGGGGGTCGCTCACCCTCTGGATGGCGGAGAAGTACCCCGCTGCCCGCATCACCGCTGTCTCCAACTCCGCCACCCAGCGCGCCCACATCGAGTCCGTCTGTCGCGAGAAGGGCTTCCGCAACGTCGAGGTCGTCACCTGCGACATGAATCGATTCGCCCCCGCCGAGCCGGGCTACGACCGCGTCGTCTCCGTCGAGATGTTCGAGCACATGAAGAACTGGGCCGAGCTCCTCCGCCGCGTCTCCACCTGGCTCAAGCCCGGCGGCAAGTGTTTCATCCACGTCTTCACCCATCGCGACGCCCCTTATCACTTCGAGAGCAAGGACGGCAGCGATTGGATGTCCCGCCATTTCTTCACCGGCGGCATCATGCCCTCCAATTGCCTGCTCGGCCGCTTCCAGGACGACCTCCGCCTCGAGGCCCGCTGGGAGGTCGAGGGTCGCCACTACGGCCAGACCTCCGAGCACTGGCTCGAGAACACCGACAAGAACCGCGCCGCCGCCTTGGAAATCTTCCGCCGCACCTACCCGGCGGGCGACGAGCGCAAGTGGCTCGCCTACTGGCGCATCTTCTTCATGGCCTGCGCCGAGCTCTGGAACTACCGGACCGGCGAGTGGATGGTCTGCCACTACCGCCTCGTGCGCTGACGATGGAGCGGTTCGAGGAACACGGGCTGCCCTGCCTGCGCTGGCGCGCGGGCGCCTCGACCTTCGAGGCCTGCCCGACCCGCGGCGCCCGCCTCATGCGCTGGCGGCTAGACCTGCCGTCCGGTCGCCGCGAGGTCCTGCATTGGCCCTCGGACCTCGATCCCGCCGCCCTGGCCGCCGTCCGCGGCGGCAACCCCATCCTCTTCCCCTTCATGGGGCGCACCTACGCCGACGGCGAGAAGTTCGCCTGGAAGGACCCCGAGGGCGTGCGGCGTCCGATGCCCCACCACGGCTTCGCCCGCGACGGCGCCTTCGAGCTGCTGGAGGCGACCGCGTCGGGCTTCGTCGCCGAGCTCCGTCCGACCGAGCCCGACCGCGCCGCCTACCCCTACGCCCACGCCTTCCGCGTGCGCTACGAGTTCCATGAGCTGCGCCTGCGCGTCACGCTTGAGCTCGTCAACCGCGAGGCCGCCCGCATCCCCTGGTGCCCCGGCCATCACTTCTACTTCACCCTGCCTTGGCACAAGGACCTCCGCCGCGGCGATTACCGCCTCGCCATCCCCGCCCGCAAGGCCTGGCGCCACGCGGCCGACGGCAAGCTGGTGCCCTTCGCCGAGATGAAGGGCGTCACGGAGGCGACCTTCGACGACCCCCGCCTCCTCGACTGCCTCTTCACCGGCCTCCGATCCTCCGAGATCCGCTTCGGACCCAAGTCCGGCGAGGAGGACATCCTCATCCGCGTCGGCGAGGAACCCATCCCCGACGAATGGGCCATGGTTGTCACCTGGACCGAGGCCCCCGAGTCGCCCTTCTTCTGCGTCGAACCCTGGATGGGCGCGCCCAACAGCCCGACCCACGGCAAGGGCCTCCGCTGGGTCGAGCCCGGCGCCACCTCCGAGTGGTCCTGCGAGGTCGCCCTCGCCTAAGCTAGGGACGTCTCTGGTAGGGAGGCCTCTCCGAGGCCTCCGTGTCTCTCCTGTGCCGCCGCGCCCCCGTGCACTTTCCCGTCAGTCCGTGCCGCTGTGCCGCTGTGCCCCTGTGCCACCGTTACGTAGGGACGCCTCACCGAGGCCTCCGACCCCGCGGCCCGCTCGGTGAACGGGCCCTACCCCGCTACCCGCTGACACCGCTAACACCGCTAACCAGGCGTCCGCGGCCCGCTCGGTGAGCGGGCCCTACCCAATGCGGGCCCTACCCTATGCGCCCGTATCCGTTGCGATTTACCTGTCTGCAAATCTCGCAGGGCCGGAGGCCCTCAGCTACCCGCTAACACCGCTGACACCGCTAACCAGGCCTCCGCGGCTCGCTCGGTGAGCGGGCCCTGCCGAATGCGGGTCCTTGCCGAGTGGGACAACAAAAAGCCCCGCTTCCGCGGGGCCTCTTTCCTTGCCTTGATTGCTTATCCGCGCTTCGCGCGCCGGCGAATCGCCGCGCCGACCAGGGCGAGGCCGCCGAGGATCAGGCCGTAGGTGGAGGGTTCGGGGATGGGGGAAAGCTGAACCCAGTTGGCGGGTTCATTCGGGGCCAGTCCGCCGCTATAATCCCCGCTCCAAGACGTCCTAATTCTCGAGGACTGCTCTTCGCCGAAGGTGCCCGCAATGGCCAGTTCATCAGGGGCCATGAAATTCAAGTTCAGGCTAGTGAAGGAAATCGGTCCACTCAATTCGAACTCGATATAGGCGACAAACATGGGCGTGATCCCGGAGTTGGCGCCGGTGTTGTAGGAGAAGAATGAATAACCTTCAACCGGCTGAACGCCTTGGAGTCCGGTAAAGGAAAATCCAGTAAAGGTCCCGCTAAAGGTAGGACCGTCCGAGGAATCGTTCGATGCCACGCGAAGGCTCAGGATGGCAGGGTTGGCGCTGGCGTTCTCGGGTGCGGTCGGCGGGGTGATGATGATGGACCTTCCCGTCGGGGCGCTGAGGGTCATTTGGAAGGCCTTGCTCGCGCCAAAGTCCACCGTGAGCGGGGGGAGGGCCATTCCTACCTGGCCACTGTTGGGGATGGCCTGCCCTAAAGTCATCCTGCTCCTGAATTCACCATCATCGGCCGTCCAGCTGGTGCCCAGCGTCCCGTCCCAGACCACGTTGTAGGTGTTGGTCGCGTGAAGGCCGGAGGTGGCGCCAAGGAGGGCGAAGGCCGAAAGAGGGAGGGAGTGCCGGGAGATCATGGTTAACGTCAAAATTCCCCCACCAGCCATTTCAAGTCCCTTTTTCCATTCTGGGACGAATCTGCAGAAAACGTTTTAAGCATGTCGGCCCGCCAGGACCTCCGAATTCGCAGCCCTGCCTCCTACCTCGGGTAGGGAGGCCTCTCCGAGGCCTCCGTGTCTCCCCTGTGCCCCCGTGCCGCTGTGCCGCTGTTATCTTTGCTACGCATCCTCCGGGCCGATCACGATGCGCGTACCTTGGCCTCGGGTAAGTCCATTGCGCCGCAACGGCCGCTTGTATCCCCCGCCAACACCGCTAACACCGCTAACACCGCTCCGGCGGCGGCCCTGCCGTCCGCCGCCTACTCCTTTCTCATCTCAATCGTCCCGCTCCCGCCATACCACCCTTGGCCGTTGGCGACGAGGCGTAGGCGAATCGGGCCGGATGGACGTTCCCCGAGCTTCAGTCGCCAGGCGCCGCCCTGCTGGCGGTCCGTCTCCGCGAGCACCTTGTCGCCGGAGACCAGGGCCACCGAGCGGATGTGCAACCCGCCGCCCTTGGTCTCGACCAGATAGTCGCCGGCTGAGGGCACCTTGGCCGACGCGTCGATCTCCATCGGCGTGGGCTCCGGGCGCATGTCCCAGCCGTCCCACGACCAGCCGCGCAGCTCCACCGGCTTGGTGTGGAAATCGCGCAAGGTGAGCGCGCCACGGCCGAGCAGGCTGCGCGCGTCGACCGCCGCGAGCTGCGGCAGCACCTGCAGGGCCTCCGGCATTCGCCCGCCTTGGCGCAGCGCGGCGAAGCGCGCGGCGAGGAGGCGCTGGCGCTGGTCCGCGGTGATGCGCGCGTTGGCCAGGCGCTGGTCAATCTCGCGCAGGGCCTCGTCGACCTTCTTGTCCCTGACCAGCCTCAGCACCGTCCCCTCGAGGAAGCCGAGGTCGTCGAATTCGTAGCGCAGCCTCCAGCCCGTGGCATCCTTCGGGTCCAGCTTGGCGAGCTCCTTCACGATGTCGCCGAACTGCCCGCGCGCCAGGCCGGGTTCGATCTCCGCCAAGGCCTTGCCCAGCGCGTCCGCGCGCGGCTCGCCTTGGAGCGTCTCGGCCGCCACTAGGTGCGAGCGCATGCGCTCGCGCGCCGCGAGGAGCGGGTTGAGCCGCGCGAGGAAGCTCGCGGCATCCTTTGCCTCCGCCGCTGCGACATAGCCATAGACGCGCCCGCGCTCGTCGGCGAGGGCGAGCCCGGGCAGGTTCCAGGGGCGGAACCCGAAGGGCTTGTTCGGCTCGTCCAGCGCCTTGGCAGCGTCGGAGGGGTTCTCAGGTGAGTCGATGGTTACGAGGATGTGCCCCTTGGCCAGGGTCGCACGTACCGAGGAGGCGCCGAGGACATCGCTGCGGAAGCTTTTCGCGAAGTGCGACCAGTCGCTCCCGTCGAGGTACACGGCAACATCCTTGCTCTGAGTCTTAGCGGCGGCGGCCGCCTCCTGCCAATGGGCGGGTTGCGCGGCCAGCGAGGTGGCGGCGAGGAGAAGGGTGAGAAGGGTTTTCATCGGGCGCGGACGAGGAAGCTGCGGAGGTGGAGGTAATCGCCGTCGCCCTCGTTCAGGGCGACGAGGCGGATCCAGCGGGCGCGGACCTCGCGGTCGGCGAAGGTGACCTTCCAGAGGTCGGGGCACGACGGCGTCTCCGCCGCGTCGAACCACGTGGCGCCGTCGGTCGACACCTGGATCTTCGCCCGGCGCAGCCGGTGCTCGTTGCCCCGCGTCTTCTCGACCACCACCGAGGCGAGCAGCACGCCGTCGGGCAGTTGCAGGGTGAGGCTCGGCTCCTTCTCGCGCTCGGTGTGGAACTGGCCGCCCTGGCCGTCGATCACGCCAAGGTGCGACCAGGGTTGGTCCCAGCCGCTCGTCGTGCTCAGCCAAGGCACGGCCTTGTCCGAGACGAGACGGCCCGGCGCCGAGAGGTCGCCGCGCGGCTCGCCGCCGCGGGTGGCGAACTTCGCGCCCGCTTGGGCCGCCACCTGGAAGGCCTCGGCCGAGCGCGCCGAGGACGCCGCGAGGATGGCGGTCTTGGTCACCTCCTTAAGCGCCTCGTCCCCGAGCGTCGACGCCTTGAGCTTCACCACCTCGGCGAGGGCCAGGGTGAACAGCGGGGTGCCGTCCGGCGCCTTGCCGAGGTTCTGGGTGCCCCAGGCGGACAGCTGGCCGAAGAAATGCCGGTTGTCCGCGTGCAGGGCCAGCGTCCGGTTGAAGTAGCGCGCGCGGTCGCGCGGCTCGAACCACTTGGAGTGCCGCGCGACGATGTCCCCCGGCATGTCCCAGGACCAGCTGCGGAGGCCTTTGCCGGCTGCCTCCTGGAACTCGAGCGCCAGCCGCATCCGACGGTCGGTGTCCGCCCCCTCGACCAGCTTGCCCTCGAACTTGGCGAGCACCTGTCCGGCAGGGAAGGCAAGTTCCCCAAACGAGCCAAGCAGCTCACGGTAGGTCCTCAGCCAGGTCTCGCCGCTTGCCTGGGCGGCGAGCAGGACATCCACGCGCTCGTTCCAGGCCGGGATGAAGGCGGGCACGGTGCTGGTCGCTAGCGCCAGCGCCTCGAGTTGTCGCTTGGGATCTCCGGGGATACGCGACTGCCAGAGGTGGCGCTTAGCCGTCGTCGCCTTGGCGTCGTCCGCGAACGCCGCCTCCAGCGCCAAGATGTGCGCGTAGTTCCAACCCCAGGGCGAGAAGTGGGGCGAGCCGTCGGGCCCGCCAAAGCCGCCCACCCACTTGCCCCGCGCGTGGCGCACCGCGTAGGCGCAGTGGCCGGGTTGGCCGCAGGTGTAGGCCGGGATGCCGCGGGCGCGGGCGGCGACCGCCCCGAAGTGTGAGAGCGAGCCGCAGACGCCGCCCTGCGCGAGGATACCCTCCGCCCAGTTGAGGTGATCTCGGCCCGGCACGTAGAAGAGCGGCCCCTGGATGGTCTCGCCGAAGGCGCTCGCGCCCTGGTAGCGCACCGCCCAGCAGGCGTCGGTTAGACGTCCAATCGGCACATTGATGTTGTCCAGCATCCAGGCGAGGGAGGCATCGTCGCAGTTGGACGAGACCACGTGACAAAGCTCCCAGGCGCGGAGCGAGCCGAACATCCGGTGCAGCCGACCCGCGTCCTGAGCTTCGCGGTAGAAACGGTAGCGGCCCTCGGGCGTCGAGCCAAGGCGGGGCGCTGCGGCCATCCGGGTCAGGTTCTCGGCGTAGTTGGAAGCCGTGTAGGTGATGGCCATTGCCGCCATCAATTCCCGGGCGTGAGGCTTGGCTCCCGGCTCAAGCGCGTGCAGCCGACGCAGCACGTCCAGGCCCGCCGGCTTGGGCTCAAAGCCCGTGCCCAGGTAGGCCTCCATCCACTCGGTGTCGGCCATAAAGGCCTTCAGGAAGTTGGCTCCGCCCTCCTGCGCCAGCGTCGCCTTCACTGCCTCGTCGCCCGTGGCGCGCAACACCTCGTGCGCCGCCAGCGCCCGGCGGTAGCCCGACTCGCCGAGCGCGCCAGCCAAGCCGCGCGCGGACTCGCCGGCCGCGGTTTGCCCGAGGGCGAGCGCGCGCAGCCCGGCCACGTCACCGGCATCGATGCGCGCCCCGTAGGGGTCGCGCAGGTTCAGGAAGCCGAGGGTGGCCGCGACCAGGAACGCGAGGGCAAGCGTCAGTTTCAGGCGCATGATGGCCGATGTTTTGCGGCTGGCCGCCCTTGGCAAGCGCGTCCGACCTCCACAGCCGCGTTCCTCCCGAGCCCCTGTGCCCCTGAGTTCCCGACCCTGCATCGGGTAGGGAGGCCTCTCCGAGGCGCCCGCGGCCCGCTCGGTGAACGGGCCCTACCCAACGCGCCCCTTTCCGTTGCGATTTACCCGTCTGCAAATCTCGCAGGGCCGGAGGCCCTCAGCTACCCGCTAACACCGCTAACACCGCTGACACCGCTGACACCGCTAACACCGCTAACCAGGCCTCCGCGTATCGCCTCAACCGCGCGGCGGGCGGGGCCAGAAGGCCGAGACGCGCCTCTGGTAGTCGCGGTAGGCGTCGCCCTTGGAGGTCAATAGCTGCTGCTCGGTCAGGGGGATGCCGGTCACGTTCGTGACCAGGTAAAGGATCACGCCGGCGCAGAGCAGGCCGGGAATTCCCAGCAGGTTAGGCGTGAAGCTGAGCAGGGCGAAGCCCAGCCAGATCAGGAACTCGCCGAAGTAGTTCGGGTGGCGGGTCCAGGCCCAGAGGCCGACATCGCAGACCTTGCCGCGGTTCGCCGGGTCGGCCTTGAAGCGGGCCAGCTGCGAGTCTCCGGTCGCCTCGAAGGCCAGGCCGGCGAGGAAGAGGGCGAGTCCCGCCACATGGACCGCTCCCGCGCGCTGGCCCTCGGCGTCGGTGCTCGCCGCATAGAAAGGAAGCATCAGCACCACCAAGGCGACGGCCTGCTGGAGGTAGAAGATGGCCATCTTCCACGCCATGCGCTTGCCATGCACCTCGCGCATCCTGAGGTAGCGACCATCCTCCTTGTCCAGGTGGCCGAGCACGCGGATGCCGAGATGGGTGCCGAGGCGGAGGCTCCAGAGGACCATGGCGGCCGAGAGCCAAAGCAGGGGGTCGTCCAACCAGCGGCTCGGCAGCGAGGACCAGCCTGCGGCGGCTGCGCCGACCGCGAAGGGCAGGGCGATGAGGATCGCGAAGCCGTACGACCAGACCACGTCCACGATCGACCAGTTGTCGATCTTCCACGCCGCCAGCCAGGTCAGCGCGAACAGGAGCAAGGCGGGCGCCATCCCCCATTGCAGGGTTTCCCAAAGCAGGTTGAGCAGGGGCGAGTTCATGAGGGTGGCAACAGTCTGCCCATCTTCCTCAACCCGGGCAATAGCAGTTGCCGGAGCAGCAGGGCTGCCAAGGGCACGACCAGCGCCCATCCGAGAAAGGCGTGGACCCCCGCCCAGCCGAACTTGGATAGAAACGCGATGGGAGATGAGCCAAACTCGGCCACGATCACCATGGGGTCGATTGGCATCGGCTCGGCGCCCAGCAGGCCCTCGCCAATCCGGACAAACGGAACGATGAGGCCCACCTGCAACGGGTACAGCACGAGGTTCGCCAGCTGGATGGCCACATGGTTGAGGCGGAGCAGCTTGCCCGCCAGGGCGCAAAGCAGGGTGGTCGTGCCGAGGAAAGGCAGGATGCCCACTGAGGCGCCCACCGCCACGGATGAGGCGAGCCCCTCGGGGCTGGCCCCCTGCTTGAGCTCGGCCACGAGGGGGTCCCGCAGCCGCCGCTTCATCCAGTCGCCAACGCGCCCCATGTCAGCCGCCCTTGCGGGTGAAGAAGACCTTGCCCATGTCGTCGGAGTCCTTGGACGTCCAGAGGCAGCCCAGTCCGTAGAAGACCATGGCGAAGTTGCCCAAGGCCATCAGCAGGACGAACCAGACAAGCTTGGAAACCAGCGACTCCTCGCGCCAGAGCACGTAGAGGAAGAAGGCGAGGAAGCCGAAGTAGGCGTCGAAGAGCGTGGCCAACCCCCAGGGCATGGCGGCCACCTCGCGGAAGCCGATGATCACGTTGCCCTGGGTCAGGGTGGCGTAGGTGGTCACCCAGGTCATCGCGACGAGGACGACCAGGGCGTAGGCGACGAGGAGGCGGCGGGGGCTCATGGCGTGTTGAGGGCGGGATTGTTGGGTCGGGTGTAAAGGGCTTGGACGACGCCGATGTTACGGTGGGCGAAGGCCGCCTCGCAGTAGCGGAGGTACAAGCGCCACTTGCGGATGAACCGCTCGTCGAAGCCGAGGGCCCGCACCCCGGCGAGGTTCGCCTCGAAGGCCCGCGCCCAGGCGTCGAGCGTCCGGGCGTAGTCCGGGCCGAAGTCGTCCAGCGCGTGCAGCTGGAAGCCGCCCTTCTCCGTCATCAGGGAGTTGACCCGGTTGACCGAGAGCAGGAGCGAGCCCGGGAAGATGTGTTTCTGGATGAAGTCCACGCCCTTGCGGAACTGCTCGTAGCGCGCGTCCGGGCAGGTGATGTACTGGAAGGCGGCCAAGCCGCCGGGCTTGAGCAGCCGGCCCACCGCGGCACAGAACGCCGGCAGGTAGCGGTGGCCGAGCGCCTCCATCATTTCGATGGACACGCATTTGTCGTAGCTGCCCTGGTGGTCGCGGAAGTCCTCCAGCCGCACTTCGATGCGGTCGGAGAGGCCGGCGGCGCGGATCCGCTCCACCGCGAGGTCGCGCTGCGCGGGTGAGATGGTCAGCGAGGTCACGCGGCAGCCGCGGGTCGACACCGCGTGCAGGGCGAAGCCGCCCCAGCCCGTGCCGATCTCCAGGAGGTGGTCTGCGGGCCCGAGGCGGAGGTGACGGCACAGTGCTTCGTTCTTCTCGCGCTGGGCCTCCTCGAGGGTCGCCGTGTGGCCGTTCCAGCGCGCCGAGGAGTACATCATCGACGGGTCGAGGAAGAGCCGGAAGAAGTCGTTCGAGAGGTCGTAGTGCTCCGCGATGTTGCGCCGCGCGGTCGCGCGGTCGTTCGAGCGCATCAGGTGGCCGATCCGGTCGGCGATGCGCAACGCGCCGAGGGCGAGGGCCTTGCGGCCGCTGCCCGAGACGTTCGGGGTGCGCGCGATGTTCTCGAGGAAGAAGCCGATCACGGCTGCCAGGTCGGGCGAGCCCCACTCGCCCTCGATGTAGCCCTCGGTAAGGCCGATGTCGGCCGACATCACGATGCGCCGGAAGGTGTTCTCGTCCTTCACCTGGATCATCGCTCCCGGACCTTCGGCGGCCGGGTTGCCAAACGCCACGTGCCCGCCCTCGGGCAGGAAGAGGCGTAGTCGGCCCTGGTCGAGCGGCGCCAGCTCGCGCAACACCAGGCGGCGCATCAGGCCGCCGCCGCGCGTGGCTTGCTCGAGCGAGAGGGCAGGGGCGGAGGACTCAGGCATCGGGAGTGTCGGGATGGGGGTCGCGGAGGTCGACCTGCGACACAGGGTCGTCCTTCTTCCGGCGGAAGGGAAGCCGTTTGACAAGCCAAAGCCAGCCGGCGTGGAGGTGGATCAGGGCGATGACCTTCAGGACCAGGAAGGGCATCCGCAGGGTCAGCCAGGCCAGGCGCCCGTCCGTCAGCGGCACCTGCCGCCCCGACCATGCGCTGATCAGCGTCCGGACACCCCCCTCCCAGTGGTCGACCTTCAGGAGCAGGCGGTCGCCGGGTGCCTTCAAGATGAACTCAAATTCCGTCTCCAGCCCGGAGAAGGGCGACACATAGAAGCGCTTCGGCGTGCGCAGTCGCAGTCCGCCGTCGGCCTGCCGGCATTCCGGCCCGAGGAACCAGGCCTTGCGCTCGCCGAAGGTGTTGTGGACCTCGGCCACCGCCGCTCGCAGCTCGCCGTCCCACTCAATCAAGTGGAAGGATGCTGGGTTATACGACCGGCCGAAGGCGCGGGGCAGGGCGACCAAGGTGATGCGGGCCTCGGACGGGATCACGCAGCCGTGGGCCGCAGCGAAGGCGCGGACGCGGGCCGGGAGGTCGTCGCCGGGCTGGCCGAAGTCGGCCTCGCGCTGGGTGGCGGGGTGGAAGATCGGGCGGCGGGGGAGGAAGTCGCCGTCGCGCAGCTGGTAGGGCGCGCGGCTGCCCTCGGGGCCGAGCAGGCGAAGGCCCTGGCCAATCTCGGCCTGGCCCCCGACCTCGGCGGCCAGGGCGAAGACCGAATGGGTGAACCGATGCCCCTTCGGCGCGAGCCGGGCATGCATCACCTCGCAGTCGTAGAGTCGGACGGGCACCGGCTGGAGGGTTGGAGGGAAAGGGGACTAAGGCAAGGAAGGGCAGGGGCGCTGCGACGGCTGTGGAAGCGGTCAGCCCTGCTAGCAGCCCTCGACTCTGCTGGCAGGCCTGACCCCTTTCACATAGTGGCAACAAAAAAGCCCCGCTTTCGCGGGGCCTCTTTACTTTGAGATCTTTACTCTGAACTCTCAGGCGCGCTTCGCGCGCCTGCGGCGCACCGCCGCGCCGGCCAAGGCCAGGCCGCCGAGGACCAGGCCGTAGGTCGAGGGTTCGGGGACGGGGGTGCCGGTTATGGTGAGGTAACTCGTGTACAAGACCCATTGGTTCTGCCCCAGCGCGGTCGTCGACCAGTCGCCGGCGTTGAACGCTGAGAAGTCCTGGTCGATGACGAATGAGCCGGTGAGGTCGCCGGTCAACTTGAAGGTGTCCCCGGTCGTGCGCCCGTTCTGCCATTGGTTGCTCACGCGGAAGACGTAATCCGGGAAGGCGAAGGCCAGGTACCTGTTGGTGTCTCCGAATATGGCGAATGCGTTGACAGTGGCGGAGGTGCTTGTGGTCAGGTTCGTCGCCGTGATCGTGGGCAGGCCCTGGCTGTAGAAACTGGCGCCAGCTAAATCGTAGGCGTTGGTCTGCGGGTTATCCAGGCTTTCGGAGGCATTTGCGCGGGTATAAGTGATGCCCATGTTGCTGAACCAGGAAAATTGCTCGAGAGAGAGGGGCACGGTCTGCCCGGCTTCGCTGACCCAATCTCCGGTGAAGGAATAGCTCACCAAGGTTCCCGCTCCGCCGTTCGCCGAGGACAGCGTGATGTTGAGGGCCGAGGTGGATTGCGCCGATGCCGAGGCGGCGATGAAGAGGGCGGGGAGAAGGGCAGCGTGGCGCATGGATGAGGTTATCAATAGCCATCTCATTTTCTGGTCAATAGGGTAAAGGCCGCGGACGATTGTTTAGCGGTGTCAGCGGTGTTAGCGGGTAGCTAGGTGGGGCCGGCTCACCGAGCCGGCCGCGGACGCCGCGGGGAGGCGCCCCTACCCAAGGCAGATGACCCCTTGGGTTTCCCCCGGCCTAAGGTGTTTATCCTAGTCGCCAAATCTCGCGGTGGAGTTCGCAGTCCCTTGGCGGCAGGCGAGCGCCTGCCGCCAGCATCGCGTCGAGGGCTTTGTCCAGGCGCTGGCCGCTGCAGATTTGTTCTTTGTGGAGGCAAACCATGATGCCGAGTATACCTTGATAGCGCACGTTGGCTGCTGCTGCCATCTTGCGCAGCTTGCTGTCGTTGGTGAGCAAGATGCCATTTCGCTCCCGGGCCAGATAAAGCGCCGAGAGGTCCGCGTTAGAGAGTCCTTTGCTGGCGGACAGCCTCAGCTCAATGAGTTCCTCGCCCGATAGAACCGTGACCTCCAGCTGTTCGGTGACCCAATCCGAGAGGCGAGGGTCGCCCTGAACTTCCTGCAGGACAAAGTGGGTTGTCTCGGAGTGCCAGCCGAGGCGGACGAAGTCCGCCAGCAGTCCGCCGGCGGCGAGATCGATGAGCACGCTGGCGTCGTGAATGACGACGTGGTGGCTCAATTCGCATTCGCTTGGAGCGACCGGCGGAAATCGGCGATGGGCTTGCCGTCGAGCGCAGCGGCCTTGGACAGGGAGATAGTCTCTTCGGCTAGCGCGCGATATAGCATGCTAGGGAAGCGTGAGGGCTGTTCGGAGCCCTTCCAGCTTCCCGGCTCGTTCAGATGCCTGTTGATCCGGCGGCGGCGAATGGTCCAATCCTTGTGGATGGACGCGCTGACGAGGCCGAGGTCGCTCATGCGCCGAGCCAGGGCGGCGATGGAGATGCCGTAGCGCTCCTTGAGATTCACCAGCTCGATATCGAACAGGGCATGTCGGCGGCGCCCCCCGAGCTCGTGGCGCAGGGTCGTGTCGGGGACGAGCAGGGCGCCGGCGAAGCGGTGGCAGATTGCCTCGGCGGTGCGGGCCGGGGTGCTGGCAGGGATGTCGAGCACCAGGTGGGCGAGCTCATGAGCCAGAGTGAACCGCTTGCGGGGCAGGTCATCGTCTAGCCAGCGAGCGAGCACGATGACAGGCGTGTCGCCCAGCCAGGTAGCCGCGCCGTCGAGGGATTTCTCGGCATGGGTCGAGTGCAGGATGACGCCGCGGTCTTCCAGCAGGGCGACAAGGCTCGGCAACGCGTCCTCCCCGAGATTCCATTGCTTACGAATCTCCTTGGCGGCGGCCTCCGCATCGTCGGCGCTCTTGGCGGGAATCGGCTTGTTGAACACCTTGTCGGCGCGAAGGGGCTCGCCCAGGACGTCCGCTAGCTCGCGCAGCCGGTGCAGCTGGTCCTCGACCTCAAAGCGCAGGCGCAGTTCCTTGCGCTTGCCGAAGGCGGCGCGCTTGCGGAAATGCAGCTCGCCGACGGGGGCCGCAGGCTCGGCCAGCAAGTCGTCCGGGCCGACCTCGAGAGCATCGCAGATGCGCACGAGGCGCGCCGAGTCGGGCATGGCCTTGCCTTGCTCGTACTTGTGTAGCGCCTGGCGGGAGAGGTCGCCACCAAGCTTGTCGGCCAGACTCTGGAGCGAGATCTCCTGCATGGCCCTGGCTCGCCTGAGCCTGCTGCCGAATGCCTTGCGGATGGAGTAAGCGGTTTTCATTGGTTGACATATATGAATTTGAATCATCGTTTGTCAACCTGTGCTGTTTGAACAGAAAGATGTGGGCGTAGGGCCGGCCGTGTTGCGGCCGGAGCGGGTTAGCGGGTTAGCGGTGATAGCGGTGTTAGCGGGTGGCGGAGGGCCTCCGGCCCTGCGAGATTTGCAGTTGGGTAAATCGCAACGGGTAGGGGTGCGTCGTGGGTAGGGCCGGCTCACCGAGCCGGCCGCGGACGCCTCGGTGAGGCGTCCCTACGTAACAGCTGGCACAGCGGCACAGCTGGCACAGCGGCACGGGAGATACGGAGGCCTCAATGCCTAGGGGAGATTTCCAAGGAAATTGGGGCGCGGGAGCGGGCCGCCAACGAAAAGCCCCGCTGTCGCGGGGCCTCGTCC
>JBKDBK010000128.1:0-4724 GCA_046315175.1 Opitutia bacterium
CGTCGCGGCCACGCAGCTACCGGACAAGCTCGTCACCCTGCTGCTCGACAATTTCATCGTGGTCGAGCTCAACCGCTCGCTGCCACGGTTGGCGAGCGTCCTGTTCTCGCTCGGCCTCATCGATGATTTCGAGCGCGCCGAGGACCCAGCGCGCTTTCAGCCAGAGTACCGCGAGCGGCGACTGCGCTTTGATCGCCTCGGTACGTTGCTCAGCGATCCGCTGCAGCTGCTGCGCGAACTGTACGGGTGGGGCACGCCCGACATCGATACCGATCGTCTGTTCCAGGCGATCGAGCGACTTTCGCTCGCAGTGCTGGCGCCGGCCGAGCGCCGCTATCTGCCAATGGCGGTGCGCACTTTCATGGCGCCCGGGGCGCCGCCGGCGAGTGCGGATGTGCCGGAGCCGATGCTCCTCATCCCGGTGGTCGAGGCGCCCCCGCTGGCGCTAAGCGTCGGCGTGCTGCCGGTCCCAAAGGCCAACGCCGCCGAGTCGCAATCGCTCGGCATGCTGCTGATGGGGGCGCTGGGCGGGGTGGTCGAGATCCCGATCACGGATCAGCTCAAGCTCACGGTCGACGGCGAGGTCGATCTCGCCAGCGGCATCGGGGTCGTGCTGCGGCCCGACGGCCCGCCGAAGCTCGCCGCCAACACCAATGGACCCCCGGTTGTCCTTACGGGCGGCAAAGGAGGATTGAGGCTCACGCTCGGCCAAGCGGCATCGCCGACCACGCTGCTCGCATTTCCGGGCGGCTCGCGCCTGGAGGCCCGCGAGGTGTTCATCGGCGGAGGCGTGGAGGTTCGCGATGGCCAACCGGACATCCGGATCGATGCCGGCCTCGTCGGGGGCCAGCTCGTTATCACGCTCAGCGGTGCCGATGGCTTCCTTGCGAAGGTTCTGCCACCGGAAGGCATCAGCTTCAAGTTCGACATCGGCGTGCACTGGTCGCAGAAGAACGGACTGCGATTGACCGGTGCGGGTGGGATCGAAACCACCCTGGTCCTCAACCTCGATCTCGGACCGATTCGTCTGCAGTCAATCTTCATCGCGCTGCGCGTGACGGGCGACGGTTTGACGCTCGAGCTGTCGGCCACCGGCGGAGTTGCGCTCGGCCCGCTCGCCGCGAGCGTCGAGCGCGTCGGCCTGCAGGGGCTCCTCGGGTTCAAGCCCGGCAACCTCGGCCCGGCTGACCTGGTCCTTGCCTTCAAGCCGCCGAACGGTCTCGGACTCGTGGTCGACGCCGGTCCCGTGCGCGGCGGCGGCTATATCGCGCTCGACTACGCGATCGGCCGCTACTCCGGCGTCTTGCAGCTCGAAGTCTTCGGGGTCAAGGTCGGGGCGATCGGTCTGCTCGACACCAAGATGCCGGACGGCACGCCGGGCTACTCGTTCCTCATCATCATCACCACCGAGTTCATGCCGATCCAACTCGGCTACGGCTTCACGCTGCTTGGCGTCGGCGGATTGGCTGGGATCAACCGCACGATCAACGCCGAGGCCTTGCGGCTCGGCGTCTATGCCGGCAGCCTCGATCACATCCTGTTCCCGCGCGATCCGGTGCGTAACGCACCGCAACTCATCAGCGACCTGAGTCGCATCTTCCCGCCGGCCGAGGGTCAGCATGTGTTCGGGCCGATGGCAAAGCTCGGGTGGGGCACACCCACGCTGATCGAGATTTCGCTCGGCATCATCATCGAGCTGCCGAACCCGGTGCGCATCGCGCTGCTCGGCCAGCTCGGCGCCTTCCTGCCGGAGCGGCGGCTGGCCATCGTCGAGATCCACGTCGACTTCGTGGCGATGATCGACTTTGGCGCCAAGCTGTTGTCGCTGGACGCCACGCTGCGCGACTCGCGCATCGTGCTGTTCACGCTGACCGGCGACATGGCGATGCGGCTGCATTGGGGTGATCCGCCAAACTTTGCCATCGCCCTGGGCGGTTTCCATCCGCACTTTCCGGTGCCGGCGGGCTTTCCTGCGCTGCGGCGGCTGTCGATCGCGATCGGCGCCGGCGACTGGATCCGCATCTCGTGCCAAGCCTACACCGCGCTGACGCCCAACTCGCTGCAATTTGGCGCGCGCGCCGAGTTGCTGGTCGACGTCGGCGTGTATGTGCGCGGCTGGATCGGTTTCGATGCACTGATCATCTACTCGCCATTCTCCTTCCTAGTCGACTTCACCGCCGGGCTCGAAGTGGGGGTCTCCGGCGTGCGGCTGGCGAGCGTGAGCTTCGACGGCCAGTTGTCAGGACCGACGCCGTTCCGCGTGCGTGGCGAAGCCACGATTTCGGTGCTGTTCTTCGAAGTGACCGCGCGCGTCGATGAGAAATTTGGCGATGACCGTGCTGCTGAACTCGAATTCAAGGACCCGTGGGAGCCGCTGCGACTGGCAGTCGCGGACATCCGCAACTGGGCTGCCGCCATGCCGGCCGGCGCCGCGTCGGCGGTCACCGTGGCCGGACCAGAGGGCGCCAATCTGCTGCTACTCGACCCGTGCGGGCAGGCGACCTGGCGGCAGAAGGTGGTGCCGCTGGAGCGCAGCATCACGCGCTACGGCAACGTCGCCACACCGGCGCCGCTGCGCTTCGAGGTGGATCGGGTGACGGTGGCCGGCAGCGCGACAACGCATGCCGACGTCGATGACTTCTTCGCGCCGGAGCAGTTCGCGGCCCTCAGCGATGCGGAGAAGTTGTCAAAGCCGTCGTTCGAGAAGATGCCGGCCGGGTTCTCCTTCGGCAGCACGACCGCGCGCATCGGCCCCGCGATCGCCGCCGACATCGAGTACGAGACCCGACTCATCGACAGCGAGCTCGAATCGCGCCGCGGTCTGCGCTACAAGGTGACGCAACGGTTCCAGGATGGCGTTCTCTGGGGCTCGGCGGGGGCGAAGCACGGACTCGTGCGCACCGGCATGCGCGAGTTCGACGGCGTAGCGAAGTTGGGGCAGGCCGACGACCGCTTCGTGGCGGTGTCCACGTCCGACCTGTCGCTACATCCATCGCTGTCGGCTGCCAAGACCAAGGGCGCGGCCGCCGAGGCGTTGACCGCCTACCTGAGCTCCCATCCAGAAGAGAAGGGCCGTTGGCAGGTCGTGCCTGCACACGAGTTGGAGGAGGCATGAGCGAGCCGCTGGCGAGTTACGCCTTTCTGCCGTGGCTCAGGCGCGGCATCGGTAGCGACATCACACGCGTCGATGGCACCGCCGGCGCGACGCCGCGGGTGAGTGTCGAGGTCGGCGTGCGCTTTAACGCCGACGACGCCCGCAGCGTGAGCGTCGATCTTTCGCTGTTCGGCCCCGGCGAGGTCAAGTCGCTCGACGTGCGGGCGATCACCCGCGTGTGGCCGCGACCCGGCGTGATGGACGCCGAGCCCAACTACTTCCCGCTGGTCGAGTTTGATCAGGCCGATCTGCCGTGGCGCTACACGCCGGCCCGCGCGACGGCCGGCGACCGGCTGACGCCCTGGATCGGCCTGATCGTGCTGGCCGATGATGAAGTCGAACGCCTCGTTCCACCCGACGGCGATCACCTTGGCATCGTCGACATCAAGGATGCCTCTGCGCTGCCGAAATGGTCGCAGCTTTGGGCCTGGGCGCATGTGCAGTACAGCGGCGGCATCAGCATTACCGCCACGCAAGCCGAGCAGTTGTTCGCGCAACGATCGCCCGCATTGATCTCACGGCTGCTGTGTGGCCGACGCATGAAGCCGCGCACGGGATACCGCGCGCTCATCGTTCCGACCTACCAGCGTGGCGTGCTGGCCGGGCTGAGGCAGCCGGTGCCGGACGCCATGGATGCCCACACCCCCGGATGGGCCGACGACGCCTCGGGCGCGTTGTCGCTGCCGGTGTACTTCGAGTGGCGCATTGGAACTGGTCGCACCGGTGACTTCGAGTCGCTCGCGCGTCTGATCAAGGCCTATGAGGCGCCGGCGTCGATTGGCATCCGAGACATGGATGTGTCAGCGGCCTCGCCCGGCATGCCGCCGGCGGCGGCCAATCCGCTCGGTCTAAAGGGCATGCTGACGGCACTCGGTACGCAGGACACGCCGTGGAATGCGCCGGATCGGGCGGGCTGGAGCGCGGCGCTCAAACCACTGCTGAACCTGGCGGCCGACCGTCAGGCGACACCGGGACTCGCCCGCGTGGTGACCCCGCCGCTTTACGGGCAGTGGCCGGCAGCAACGATCCGGACCGCCGCCGACGACCCGAACGCCCGCCCGCCATGGTTTCAGTCGCTGAGCGTCGATCCGCGACTTCGGGTCGGGGCCGGGCTGGGCACGCAGGTGGTGCAGAAGAAGCAGGAATCGCTGATGGCGAGCGCGTGGCAGCAAGTCGACCGCGTGCGCCAATTGAACGAAGAACTCCGCCAGGCGCAGCTCGCGCGCGAGATCGCACAGTCGTTCGCGACCCGTCACGTCATGCGTCCGCATCCGGAATCGGTGCTTTTCCTGACGGCGCCGTTGCACACCCGACTCACGGCCAGTCCTGTCACGGTGCGTCAGGTGCTTGCCGATAGCCCGGTGCCGCTGGGCGTGTTTGACGGCGCCTTCCAGCGCATCGCCCGCCCGCTGGGTGCCATCGGACGCCGGCAAGGACGCGCGGGGCTGCGCACCCTGCCGAACCTGCGGGCGCGGTTGAACGAGGGAAAGATCGCCGCCGCCGACGTGCCACCGACACCCAGCGGCGCGGCCACACCGACGCGCACCGGCGCCGACTTGGTGCCCACAGG
>JBKDBK010000129.1:0-15709 GCA_046315175.1 Opitutia bacterium
GGCGAGGGCCGAACGGCGCAGGAAGTCGCGACGGTTGAGGGCCATGGGGTTGAGCAAGGGACAGCCCTCGACCCGCGGGGTTCCGCTCAGGCCGGCCCGGCGGCGCCGCGCGAGGCCAGCGTGCCGCGGGTCACCCCGAGCTGGTTGAGGACCTTCAGCTCGCGCCAGAGCTCGGAGCCGCTGAGATGGCCGGAGAGAAGGGCGCGGTAGCGGTCGAGGGTGCGGGCGACGGTCGCGGCATCCTCGTCGACGAACTCGACGCGGAAGCGGCCGACGCCGAGCGCGAGGAGGTCGTGCGCGAACTCGGCGCCCGTCTGGGCGCGGGAGTTGTAGAGGGTGTTGCGGCAGCCGGCGTCGGCCTTGAGGATGTGGGCGGCGCCGACGCGGTCGCGGAGCGCGACGCGGTGCTTCTCGCAGGGGCGGCCGCAGTCGCGATAGTCCTTCCCCTTGGAGAGGAAGGCGCAGAAGACGCAGTGCTCCATGTGGAACATGGGCATGTGCTGGTGCAGGGTGACCTCGAACCATTCGGCGGGCGCGCCGCGCAGGAGCCCGGCCAGCTGGTCGGCGTTGAGGTCGTAGGAGGCGGTCACGCCCTCGAGGCCGTGCTGGCGCACGAGCCACTCGGCGGCGAGGGGGTTGGCGACGTTGAGGGAGAAGTCGCCCCGGCGGCGGCGGCCCGCGAAGGCCCTCAGGTGCTCGTGGTTGCGGACGAGGAAGCCGTCGGCGCCCGACTCAAGGAGGTGGCGGACAATCCAGTCCTCGCCCTGCTTGAAGACGCGCGGCCCGACCGCCCAGACCTCGACCCGCGGGCCTCCGGCCGCCTCGGCCGCGCGGGCCTGGGCGACGGCGTCCTTCAGGCGCTTGGGATCCTCGAGCTCGACGTAGACCGCGGGCGGGCCGAAGGCCAGGGCCGGGGCGAGCTGGGCCAGCTCGCGCACCACCGGGATGAGCACGGGGCGCGCGGCCGGACGGTTCTCGACCTTCTCGCCGACGCGCAGGGAGGCGGGCGAGGGCGGCAGGAGGGTCCAGCGGCGGGGCGCGGCCCAGAGCGCCTCGAGGCGGGCGGCAAGGTCGCGGCGCAGGCGGTTGAGCTCGGAAGCGGGGACGAGGAGCCGGCCCTCCAGGTTGCACGCGAGGTCGCCGAGGGCGAAGGGCGTGTCGCCGAGGCGGCCGAGCTGGTCGCGGAGGATATCGGCGTCGAGCGCCCGGTTCTCGGCGGGCGCGCAGGGAATCTCGGACTCGGCGGCGACGGACCGGCCCTCCTCGTCGGCGAAGGTGACGCGGAGGGGGCGGCCCGGGGCGCCGTCGACCTCGGCGCGGATGAGACGGCGATGGTTGGGCTTGGGCCGGTTCCAGGTCTGCTCGAGCTGGCGGTCGAGCTCGGGGTCGCTCGTCTTCCAGAGGATCTGGCCGGGCGCGACGCGCGACCAGTCGACGCTCTCCTTGCCGAAGCGCACGGTGGAGAGGCCCCCGGGGGCGGGGTCGACGGAATGGACGTAGCCGCCCTCCTCGCGCTCGGCGGGGCGGCCGTCGTCGAAGACCACGCCGTCGCCCGCCTTGAGCGGGGCCTCGAGACGGAGGCGGAGGCGGGGCGGCTCGAGGGCGGCGACCGTGCCGAGGCGCACGCCGCGCTTCTTGCCGAAGCGGGCGTGGACGAGCGTCTGGTTGTCGATGCCGCGCAGCCAGCCGGTGTGCAGCCCGCGCGAGAAGGTCATCTGCAGCGCGTAGTCCTCGTCCCGGCGGACCTGGGCGGCGGCGGCGTCGGCGTCCCGGCCGGCGGCGAGGGCGACCCAGGCGGCGTCGACCGCCCGCCGGTAGGCGCGGGTGATGGCGGCGACGTAGCCGGGCGACTTGAGGCGGCCCTCGATCTTGAGCGAGCGGATGCCGGCGCGGATGAGGTCGGGCACGACCTCGATGCCCGCGAGGTCCTGGGGGGAGAGGAGGTAGGCGCGGTCGCCGAGGTCGCGCTTGGCGCCGTCGACCACCAGCTCGTAGGGCAGGCGGCAGGCCTGGGCGCACTCCCCGCGGTTGGCCGAGCGGCCGCCGAGCGACTCGCTGGTGAGGCACTGGCCGGAGTAGGCGACGCAGAGGGCGCCGTGGACGAACACCTCGAGGTCGATCGGCTGGCCAACCGACGCCTGCTGCTCCTGGAGGGCGCGCATCTCGGGGAGGGAGACCTCGCGGCCGAGGACGGCGAGCGAGGCGCCGAGCTCGCGGGCGAAGCCGGCGCCGGCCGCGCTGGTCACGGTCATCTGGGTCGAGGCGTGGATGGGGAAGTCGGGCGAGATCCGGCGGATGAGCCGGCAGATCCCGGCGTCCTGGACGATGGCGGCGTCGACCCCGGCGGCGATGGCGGCCCGGAGGGTCAGGGCGGCCTCGGCCAGCTCGTCGGCGAAGATGAGGGTGTTGAAGGTCAGGTAGCCCCGGGCGCCCCTCCGATGGAGGTAGGCCATGAGCTCGGGCAGGTCCTCCGGCGTGAAGTTGCGCGCCCGGACGCGGGCGTTGAACCGGCCCACCCCGAAGAAGACGGCGTCGGCGCCGTTCTCGACCGCGGCGCGCACGCAGTCCCAGTCGCCCGCCGGCGCGAGCACCTCGGGCTTGCGCAGATGGGACGCGACAACGGGCACGCGCCAAGGGCTAGGGGGCGGCGGGGGGAAGGCAAGCGCCCTTGCCCGGCGAGGTTTCCCCTTTCCTCGACCCCGCCCTTCGCTTTGAATGGTGGCATGGCCGCAGACAAGCTCGACGAGATCTTCCGCATGCAGGAGGAGCTGAACCGCCGCATCGGCGTCGACACCCGCGCGATGACCGAGGAGGAGAAGGTCCGCTGGACCCTCAACTACGTCCGCGCGATGCAGCAGGAGATGGCCGAGCTGGTCGACTCCGTGCCCTGGAAATGGTGGGCGAAGTACCAGAAGTTCGACGAGCAGAACGCCAAGGTCGAGGTCATCGACCTCTTCCACTTCCTCATCTCCACCGCCCAGGTCCTCGGCATGTCGGCGGAGGACCTGCACCAGGCTTACCTCAAGAAGAACGCCGTCAACCACCAGCGCCAGGACAGCGGCTACGCCAAGAAGGACGCCGACGATTCCCGCCACATCTGACATGCCCCGCCCCGCCAACCGCCCGGCCTTCACCCTCATCGAGCTGTTGCTCGTCATGGGCGTCATCGGCATCCTCGCCGCCGTGATGATCCCGCTGGTGGGCGGCGCCATCAACAGCCAGCGCAAGGCCCGCGCCACCGGCGAGATCAAGGCCCTCGCGGGCGCCTGCGACGCCTTCCGCAAGCTCTACGGCGAGTTCCCCTGCGTCCGCAACGGCACCTACTCGACCATGACCACCGACTACCCGGCCTACCGCCAGGACCTCTACGACCAACTGGTCGGGCGCAAGATCCTCAACGCCACCGCGCTCGCCGCCGGCAGGACCAACCTCGCCCTGGTCGCCTTCAACGACCCCTCCCTGCCCAACGCCTCACGAAGGGTCGCCCGCCCCCTGCTCAGCGCCGAGCTCATCCAGGGCTGCAGCGACACGGGCGACGACCGCGTGACCCCGGAGCAGATGACCCAGTTCCTCGACCCCTGGGGCAACGCCTACGACTACCGTTACCGCGTGCTGCCGAACGCCACCGGCGCGACCGACGCCACGCCCTTCACCACCTGGCTCGCGCCCGACTTCTTCATCGTCAGCTGCGGCGCGAGCTTCGTGCCCAGCGCCGTCGCCGCCACCCCTCACGTGCCCCTGATGAACGAGTACTGGCACGCCTCCCTTCCCTCCTCGCCGTCGCCCCCCACCTTCTCGATGACGACGCGCGGGACGGTCTCGCCGGCTTACTTCGAGGACGGCACCGGCTTCACCCGGTCCGACAACATCACCAACTGGTCCGGGCGCTGAGCCTCAGGGCACCGGGTCCTCCCCGGAGCCGCCCCAGGGATGGCAGCGGCCGATCCGCCTGACCGCCAGGGGAAGGCCGCGCAGGAGGCCGTGCCGCCGAAGCGCCTCGGCGGCATAGGCGGAGCAGGTGGGATGAAAGCGGCAACCCGAGCCAGGCGCCAAGGCGTGGAGGGCCGGCGAGAGGAGTCTCCGGTAGAGCCAGATGGCGCCGAGCAGGGGCCGCACGGCCCATGATGCCCGCGGCTCACCCATGACCGAGGGCCGCCTTGGCCTTGGCCGCGCCGTCGCGCAGGGCGGCGACGAGGCGCGGCAAGGGCTGCCGAATGAGCGACTTGCGAACCACCACGACGACATCCCAGCCGTCCGGGAACAGGCCCGGGCATGCCCGAAAGGCCTCCCGGACGAGCCGCTTGGCCCGGTTGCGGTCAACGGCAAGCGGCAGCTGGGCCTTGGCGGCGACAATCCCGAGGCGCGAGGGCCCGGCAGCCGCGGGCGCGGGGCCGGTGTTCAGGAAGAAGGAGCCGCACTCCAGCCGGACGCCGGAGCCTCTCAGCCGGTTGAAATCCCCCTGGAGACGGAGACGTCGCTCCCGGGGAAGGCGCATGGGCGCCTCAGACGACCGACAGCCGCTTGCGGCCGTTGCGGCGGCGGTTGCGGAGCACCTTGCGGCCGCCCCGGGTCTTCTTGCGGGCGCGGAAACCCACCTTGCGGGCGCGGGCGATCTTGGAGGGGCGGTAAGTGGGTTGCATGGACTTGGATGGGACGAGACAAGCCCCGCCCGGCCCCCCTGTCAAGCCGCCTAGCCATCGGTCCTGCTTGGCATCCCCCGGATTCCCGGCAGGATGGAGCCATGTCCACACCCGACCCGGCCCCCAAGCGGGTGACCCCGCTCAAGGCATTCGACAACCCCGAGTTCATGCACTCGACCTTCGCGCGGAGCATCCGCGTGCAGTGCGAGATGCAGGAGCCCTACATGCGCTTCAAGCGCCATGGCGTCCGCAACACCTTCGTCATGTTCGGCTCGGCCCGCACCCTGCCCAGGGACGTCGCCGAGGGCCGCCTCGCCGAGCTCCGGGCCGCCGGGGCCGACGCCGCGGCCCTCCTCAAGGCCGAGCACGCCCTGCGCAGCTCCAAATACTACGAGGCCTGCCGGCGGCTCTCGGCCGAGCTGACCCGCTGGTCGCTGACCCTGCCCGAGTGGCAGCGCTTCTACATCTGCTCGGGCGGGGGCCCCGGCATCATGGAGGCGGCCAACCGGGGCGCCACCGAGGCGGGGGGCAAGTCCGTCGGCCTCGGCATCGCCCTGCCCTTCGAGCAGTCGCACAACGTCTACATCCCCCAGGAGCTCGACCTCGAGTTCCACTACTTCTTCATCCGCAAGTTCTGGTTCCTCTACCTGGCCAAGGCCATGGTCGTCTTCCCCGGGGGCTTCGGCACCTTCGACGAGCTCTTCGAGATGCTCACCCTGGTTCAGACCAAGAAGACCCGGAAGAAGATCCCCATCCTGCTCTTCGGCTCGGACTTCTGGAAGAGCCTGCTCAACCTCGACGTCATGCATGAGTGGGGCATGATCTCGCCCGAGGACGACCAGCTGTACCGACATGTCGACAGTGTCGAGGAGGCCCGGGACTTCCTCATCGAGGAGATGAAGCGCCTCTACCTCTCCCCGGACGGACGGCCCCGTGAGTGAGACGCTCCGCGTCGCCCTGACCACGCTCCCCGACCGCGAGGCCGCGGAACGCCTCGCCGCCGCCGTCGTCAGCGAGGGTCTCGCCGCCTGCGCCCAGGTGGAGGGCCCGATCACCTCCCACTACCGCTGGGAGGGACGGGTCTGCCGGGAGCAGGAGTGGCGGCTGGCGCTCAAGACCGACCCGGCCCGCGAGAACGCCCTCCGCGACCGCGTCCACGCCCTGCACCCCCACCGCGTGCCGCAATGGCTTGTGCTCGGGGCCACGGCCTCCGAGGCTTACCTCGCCTGGGCGCGCCCCAGCTCCCCCTGAACCATGCCCTCCAACCCGTTTGAATCCCTCGCCTACCTGGTCCTTGGCGGCGCCGTGCTCGTCCTCTGGATCCGCCAGCTCCGCCGCGCGGAGCCCGAGAGCGAGGCCTTTTGGCCGGGCGCGCGCGCCTGCGGGTGGCCCGCCCTGGCCTGGGCCTCGGCCGGGGCCCTGGTCCTGACCCTCCTGGAGACCGGGCTGGAGATCCACTTTGGCGTCAGTTCGGAGCAAACCACCATCCCCTCCCACTTCCTCATGGCCATGCTCGGGGCCGCGGTGATCGAGGAGGTGGCCTTCCGGGGCTTCGCCAGCCCGGCCGACCTGCGGGGCGCCAAGCTCCTCGGGGTCGCGGTGGTCGGGTCGGCCGTCTTCGCCTGGATCCACGGGCACGGGGTCTCGGACACCAAGGGGCTGGTCTCCACGGGCTCGGCCTTCGCCCTTTCGCTCTGGTTCTACGCCTGCCGGTTCAACCCCCTGAATCCCGGACGGTCGCTCGCGCCCGCCATGGTGGCCCACGCGGTCCGCAACCTGGCGGTCTTCGGCATCAAGGATGCGCAGGGGTTTGTCGGTTGAGGTTGATTTCATCCGAAACCACCTCCCTCCTAGGCTGTCACACCCGCACCTCCCCATGAGCAACCAAGAGAACTCCCGCCGCGACTTCCTCCGCAACACCGCCCTCGCCGGCCTCGGCCTCGGGCTTGCCAACGGCCTGACGGCCGACGCGGCCGCGGCGCCCGACCCCCGCGCCCTGACCTACACCGCCCTGCAGGACATGGCCAAGCCCCGGCCCCGGCCTGCCGGCGCCAAGCCGGTCTGGAGCCTCACGACCAAGCCGCTCGAGAAGGTGCGCGTCGCCCACATCGGCCTCGCCCGGGGCATGACCCACGTCAACGACAGCCTCAACCTGCCCTTCGTCGAGGTCGTGGCGGTGTGCGACCTCCTCGAGGACCGCGCCAAGCGGGCCGCCGACCGGGTCAAGGCCAAGACGGGCAAGGAGCCCGCGGTCTACGCCGGCAGCGAGAACGCCTGGGAAAAGATGGTCGAGCGGACCGACATCGACGTCGTCTACGTGAGCACCCCCTGGGAATGGCACGTGCCGATGTGCGTCAAGGCCATGCGCGAGGGCAAGCACGCCTTCGTCGAGGTCTCGCCCGCGGTCACGGTCGACGAGTGCTGGCAGCTGGTCGACACCTCCGAGCTCACCCAGAAGCATTGCGTCATCCTGGAGAACTGCTGCTACGGCGACAGCGAGCTGTTTGTCCTCAACCTCGCCCGGCAGGGCTTCTTCGGCGAGCTCAAGCACGCCGAGTGCGCCTACATCCACGACCTCCGCAAGGAGCAGCTCTTCAGCCTCGGGGCCGAGGGAGCCTGGCGCCGCAACTACCACACCTTCATCGACGGCAACCTCTACCCGACCCACGGCCTGGGCCCCGTCGCCCAGTACATGGGCATCAACCGCGGCGACGCCTTCAAGTACGTCGTCTCGATGTCCTCGCCCGAGGTCAACCTCACCCAGTGGCGCGACAAGCACAACCCCAACGGCGGGCGCCACAAGGACGAGAAGTACGTCTGCGGCGACATGAACACCTCCCTGATCAAGACCGAGAAGGGGCGCTCGATCATGATCCAGCACGACGTGGTCAGCCCCCGTCCCTACTCCCGCATCAACGCGCTCTGCGGCAGCCGGGCCACCTTCTTCGGCTACCCCGACCGCATGGCGGTCGACGGCGACAGCCACCGCTGGACGTACGAGGGCCCCACGATGAACAAGTTCAAGCAGGAGAACGCCCACCCCCTGTGGAAGAAGGTCGGCGAGCTCGCCCGCAAGGTCGGCGGCCACGGCGGCATGGACTACATCATGAACTACCGCCTGCTCGACTGCGTGCGCCAGGGCATCACCCCTGACATGACCGTCTACGACGCCGCCGACTGGTCGGCCATCCTCGAGATCTCCGCCTGCTCGGTGAAGAACGGCAGCATGCCCGTCCAGTGCCCCGACTTCACCCGCGGCGGCTGGAAGACCCAGGCTCCCCTCGGCGTCGTCAGCTGAGCGCTCCCGCTCCGGCCAAGGGGCCCGGCTCGGCCGGGCCCCTTTCTTTGCGTTTGCCGCAGGGGTGGCCGCGGAAGACGATGGCGCCATGGAGGACGACCGACTCAGCCGCTGGCGGCGGGGATTCACGACCCGCTCCGCCGACGAGACCGAGCGCGCGGGCGGGGAGCTGGCCGGGCTCCTGCCGGAGGGCGCCACCCTCCTGCTCGAGGGCGACCTCGGCGCGGGCAAGACCACGCTGGTGCGCGGGCTCGCCCGGGGCCTCGGCGTGGAGGGCGACATCACCAGCCCGACCTTCGCCCTGCTCGCCGTCCACCGCGGCTCCCGGCGCCAGCTGCTGCACGTCGACGCCTACCGCCTGGCCAAGCCCGGCGACCTCGACGGGCTCCTGCTCGACGAGGTGGCCCGGCCGCCCTGCAACACCGTCATCGAGTGGCCGGAGCGCATCGCGGGCCGCGAGCCGCCCGGCGCCTGGAGACTGAGGATCACGCCGGGGCCGGGGGACGAGCGCCGCCTCGCCCTTGTGCAATGACATTGCATAACTGAATCGCCTTCCCGAGGCTTGTGCCTAGACCCGAGTCTCCCAACTTCAGCGCATGCCCAGAAAGCCGCACCGCGAGGCCTTTGAGGAAAGCAACCGTCACCTGCGCGTGCGCGTGACGGTCGCGGCGCTCAGCGTCGCGGTCCTGGTCATGGCCATGGAGGTCGTCGTGGCGGGGGAGTCGATGCAGCCGGGCGACCTCCTCATCGCGGGCCTCATCTCCGCCGTCGGAGGCGCGGGCATGGCGGTGCTCGGGCTGGCGCTCGGCGCGCTCACCCGATGGGGCACCCTGCCCCGGTCGGTTTGCCGGCCGGCCAGCCTTGTCATGGCGGGCATCGGCCTGGCGATGTCGGCCCAGTCCATCATGGCCACGCACCAGTCCGCCCGCAACCCCCTGGGCATGGCGGAGGACCGGCACTACCCGCTGCTGATCGCCGGGCTCGTGCTGGTCGCCTTCGGGTTCGCCAACCGCCCGCCCCGGGCCAACCTGGGCTGAGCGGCCGGGGACTCAGGCCGGGGCGGCCTGCTTGTCGAACCGCTTGCGATCGTTCTCGGTCAGGTGGCGCTTGCGCATGCGGATGAAGTTGGGGGTGACCTCGACCAGCTCGTCGATCTCGATGTACTCGAGGCAGGCCTCGAGCGACATCTTGCGCGGGGGCTTGATGCGCGCGGCGTCGTCGGAGCCGGCGGCGCGGACGTTGGTCAGCTTCTTGTTGTGGCTGAGGTTGATGACCAGGTCGTTGTCCTTGCAATGCTCGCCGACCACCATGCCCTCGTAGACCTCGTCGCCGGGGCTGACGAAGAAGTCGCCGCGGTCGTAGAGGCGGTCGAGCGAGTAGGCGAAGACCTGGCCGGGCTCCCCCGCGATGAGCACGCCGGCCGGGCGGCGGGGCGGCTCGCCGCGGACGGGCTCGTAGCCGAGCAGGGTGTGGTACATCACGGCCTCCCCGCGGGTGGTGGTGAGCATCATCGTGCGCAGGCCGAAGAGGGAGCGGGAGGGGATCTTGAACTCCATGTGGATCCAGCCGCTGGTGCCGGCCTTGGCGTCCATGTGGCGGAGCTCGCCCTTGCGGCCGAGGACGAGCGACATGACGTCGCTCTGGCAGGACTCGGGGCAGTCGACCGCGAGGGTCTCGACCGGCTCGCAGGTGACGCCGTCGACCTCCTTGAGGATGACCCTGGGCTTGCCGACCTGGAGCTCGTAGCCCTCGCGTCGCATGGTCTCGATGAGGACGCCTAGGTGCATCAGGCCGCGGCCCGAGACCTGGAAGGCGTCGGCGCCCGGCTCGCGCTCGACGCGCAGGGCCACGTTGCGCTCGAGCTCGCGGGTCAGGCGGTCGCCGACCTGGCGGCCGGTGACGAACTTGCCGTCGCGCCCGGCGAAGGGCGAGTCGTTGACCCGGAAGGCCATGGTCACGGTGGGCTCGTCGACGCTCACCGGGGGAAGGGCCACGGGGTTGTCGGCGTCGGCGATGGTCGCGCCGATCTCGACGCCCTCGACGCCGATCACCGCCACGATGTCGCCGGCGGTGACTTCCTTGGCCTCGGCGCGGCCGAGGGCCTCGAAGACCTCGACCTTGAGCACGCGCTGGCGGGAGACCTCGCCGGAGCGGGTGACCAGGCTGACGGGCATGGAGGGGCGGATGGTGCCGGCGGTCACGCGGCCGACCGCGATGCGACCGACGTAGTCGCTGTAGAGGATGGAGGTGACCATGATCTGCAGCGAGTGGGCGAGGGCCTCCTCGCGCGACTTGAAGCCGGCGGCCGAGCCGCGGGGCGAGCCCGGGGCGTAGGGGGCGGGGATGTGGTCGACGATGGCCTGGAAGAGCTCGAGCAGGTCCTTGGGGCGCTTGCCCTCCTCCGTCTTGGCCCGGTCGAGCGTGCCCCAGCCCTCGCGGCCGGAGGCGTAGACGATGGGGAAGTCGAGGGCGTACTCCGGGGCCTCGAGGGCGACGAGGAGGTCGAAGACCTCGTTGACCACGGCGTCGGGGCGGGCGGACGGCTTGTCGATCTTGTTGATGATGACGATGGGCTTTAGGCCGAGGGCGAGGGCCTTGGAGAGGACGAAGCGGGTCTGGGGCATGGGCCCCTCGAAGGAGTCGACCACGAGCAGGCAGCCGTCGGCCATGTTGAGCACGCGCTCGACCTCGCCGCCGAAGTCGGCGTGGCCCGGGGTGTCGATGAGGTTCAGCTTGTAGTCCTTGCCGGTCCGGGCGTCGGTCCAGCGGACGGCGCAGTTCTTGGCGGTGATGGTGATGCCGCGCTCGCGCTCGAGGTCGCCCGAGTCCATGATCAGGCCGTGCTGGCCGCCGGCCAGCTTGTCGAGGTCCTCGGTCCGGAACATGCCGGACTGGTAGAGGAGGCGGTCGGTCAGCGTCGTCTTTCCGTGGTCGACGTGAGCGATGATGGCGAGGTTGCGGAGTTCCATGAATTTGTCTTCAGCCTGGGGGAGTAGAGGGTCGGCTGGACAGGGGGAAGGGTAAAATGCCGGGGCGCCGAAGGCGCCCCGGCAAGGTAATCAGGGGCACGGGGGCACAGGCCGGAAGCACAGGGGCACGGGTAGTCGGGGGCACGGGGGCTCAGGGGCACAGGGGCACGGGAGGTAGACAAGCCCCTCTCCTTAAACGGCCTATAGGCCCATTGATTTGCTCAAAATGCAACAAGGGGGCCCGTTCTTCGAATCCTACGTATCCTACGCCTCATTCGAATCCCTGCCTTCCTGCTTTTCCCGTGCCCCTGTGCCCCTGTGCACCTTTCGTGAGGCCCTAGGGCCTCACGCCAACCCGTCGCGGACGAGGAGGGCCTCGGGGTCGGGATCGCGGCCCATGAAGTCGCGGTAGACCTGGTCGGCGGGTGCGGCGTTGCCGCGGGCAAGCACCTGGGAGCGGAACTGGCGTCCCACGGCGGGATTGACCAGGCCCTCGCGCTGGAAGCGGCCAAAGGCGTCGGCGTCGAGGACCTCGGCCCACTTGTAGGAGTAGTAGCCGGCGGCGTAGCCGGTGGCGTCGCCGAAGATGTGGGTGAAGCGCCGAGCCATGGCCGGGATGGGCTGGGTGCTCGGGGGGAGCCAGTCGGAGAGCTCACGGTTCCAGTGCGCGTCGAGGTCGACCTTCTCGCCGGCGGCGGTCCGGAGGTGGAGGTCGAGGTCGAGCTTGCCGAAGGCGAGCTGGCGCATGGCGGCGGAGGCGGCGCGGAAGGTGGCGGCCTGGTTGAGCTGGCCGAGCAGGGTCTCGGGCAGGGGCTCGCCGGTGGCGTGGTGGCGCGCGAAGGCGTCGAGGGGCTCGCGATGCCAGCACCAGTTCTCGAGGATCTGCGAGGGCAGCTCGACGAAGTCCCAGGCCACGCGCGTGCCCGAGAGCGACTCGACCTCGACCTCCGAGAGCAGGAGGTGGAGGAGGTGTCCGAACTCGTGGAAGACCGTGGTGACCTCGTCGTGGGTGAGGAGGGCCTGGCGGCCGGGCGTGGGCGGCGTGAAGTTGCCGCACATCAGGCCGAGGTGGGGGGCGAAGGCGCCGTCGGGGCGGGGGCCGCCGGTGCGGAGGCAGTTCATCCACGCGCCGCCGCGCTTGGACTCGCGGGGGAACCAGTCGGTGTAGAAGGAGCCGAGGTGACGGTCGCCGTCCCACAGCTCGTAGAAGCGCACCTCCGGATGCCAGACGGCGACGGCGGGGCCGTCGGACCTGGGACCGACCGCGGGGATGTCGGTGCGCACGCCGCCGGCGGGGTCGACATGGTAGGCGTCGCGGCCGAGGACGCGGAAGCCGAAGACGTCGCCGAAGAGCCGGAACATGCCGCCGACGACACCGTCGACGGGGAACCAGGGTCGCAGGGCCTCGTCGTCGAAGCCGATGCGGTCGCGGCGGAGCCGCTCGCCCCAGAAGGCGAACTCCCAGGGATGGAGGGGGCGGGGCGCGTCGCCGGCCTTGGCGGCGCGGAAGGCCTGGAGCTCCTCGGTCTCGGCGCGGAAGCGGTCGCGAATGCGGCGATGGAGGTCCTCGACAAAGCCGAGGGCGCGGGCCCCGGTCCGGGCCATGCGGCGCCGGGTGGTGAAGTCGGCGAAGTGGTCGCGCCCGAGGAGCCGGGCCTTCTCCTGGCGGAGGGCGAGGATCTCGTGGACGAGCGCGGTGTTGTCCCACTTGTCGCCGCGCCCGACGGAGGTGCTGGCCTCCCAGGCCTGGCGGCGCAGGGACTCGTCCTGAGCGTAGGTGAGGAGGGGGATGAGCGAGGGGGCGTGGAGGGTGAAGCGCCAGGAGTCCGGACGGCCCTTGGCGACGGCCGACTGGCGCGCGGCGGCGAGGGCGGACTCGGGCAGGCCGGCGAGGCGCTTGGCGTCGTCGACCCAGAGCTCCCAGGCGTTGGTGGAGTCGAGGACGTTCTCGGAGTAGCGCTGGGTGATCTCGGCGAGGCGCTCGTTGATCGCGGCGAGGCGCACCTTGGCCTCGGCGGGCAGGTCGGCGCCGTGGTCGACGAAGCCGTTGACCGTCTCCTCGAGGAAGCGGCGACGGACACCCGTCAGGGCCTTGGCCTCGGGCGTGGCGGCGTAGGCCTTGACCACGGCCCAGACCCCGGGATCGAGCGTGATGGAGGTGAAGAAGGCGGTGATGTCGGGCAGCAGGGCGTTGTAGGCCTTGCGCAGCTCGGGCGAGTTGAGGACCGAGTCGAGGTGGGAGACGAGACCCCAGGCGTGGTCGAGCTCGCGCGTGGCGTCCTCGAGCCCGAGCAGGACCTGGCCGTAGGTGAGGTCGGCGCCCTCCAGCCGGCGGAAGGCCTCGATGCGCGCGCGGGCCGTCTCGAGGGCTCGCCGGATGTCGGGCTCGACCCGGTCGGGGGTCAGGTTGGGCCAGTCGGGCAGGAAGCCGGGGGCGAGGAAGGACATGGGACAATTAGGGCGGAAAATCCGCGGTCGGCAAGGACGAGCCGCCGCATCGCGCTTGCTCCCGGGCCGCCTCGCGGGATGCTCACCCCATGGCCGAGGCGAGCGCCCATCCCGTGCAGCAGATCCACGTTGTCCCGACCCAGTCGGGCACGGCGGTCTTCCTCGTGCTCAAGTCGAAGACGATCGTGATCCAGGTCGACCCCGCGGTCGGCGAGGCCCTGCAGGCGGCGCTCGCGGGCAAGGCGGCCGAGCGCCCGCTCAGCCACGACCTGATGCTCAACCTCCTCAAGGGGGTCGACGCCCGGGTCGAGCGCGTCGTCATCAGCGACGTCCGGGAGGGCGTTTTCTTCGCCAAGGTCGTGGCGCGGCTCGACGGCCCGGTGGCGAGCAAGCTGGCGGAGGTGGACGCGCGCCCGTCGGACTCGCTCGTGCTGGCGGTCAAGGCCAAGGCGCCGGTGCTGGTGCTGCCGGCGGTGGAGGCCGCGTGCGACGACATGTCGGAGGCGCTGGCCAAGCTGCGCCGCAAGGAGGGGTGAGCCCCGCCCTGCCCCAGCCGCTCGCGGCCGGCACCCGGCCGTCCGTGCTCGCGCCGATGCAGGACGTGACGACAACCGGCTTCTTCCGCGTCGTCGCCCGCCGCGGCGCGCCCGACTGGTTCGTGACCGAGTACCTCCGCGTCCACGAGTCGTCCACGCCCGAGCGCCACATCGTGGAGTCGATCGAGGCCCACGGCACGGGCCGCCCCGTCTTCGCCCAGCTGATCGGCGAGGACATCCCCCACCTGGTCCGGACCCTCCGTTGGCTGGTGGCCAAGCTGCCCGTGGCGGGCATCGACCTCAACCTCGGCTGCCCCGCGCCCAAGGTGTACCGCAAGAACGTCGGCGGCGGCCTGCTGCGCGACCCGGCGAAGGTCGACGAGATTCTGCGGGCGATGCGCGCCGAGATCCCAGGCCTGTTCACGGTCAAGATGCGCCTGGGCTTCGACAGCCAGGCGGCCCTCGCGCCCGTCACCGAGTCCGTCGCCCGGCACGGGGTCGACCTCCTCACCGTCCACGGCCGGACCGTCAAGGGCCTCTACTGGTCGGAGGTCGACTACGCCGCCATCGCCGAGGCCGTCCGCCGCGTCCCCTGCCCCGTCATCGCCAATGGCGACGTCTGGAGCGCCGAGAAGGCCTCGCGCATCGTGGCCGAGACCGGCGCCTGGGGGTCGATGATGGGCCGCCACGCCATCCGCAATCCCTGGATCTTCCGCCAGTGGCGCGAGCACCAGCTCGGCCAGCCGGTGCACCGCCCCACCCTCGCGGACGTCCGCGCCTACCTCGACGACCTCGCCGCGGAGTGCTGCGACGCGGACGCGCCGGACGACCGGCGCGCCTCGCGCCTGAAGAAGTTCCTCAACTTCGTCGGCCTGGGGGTCGACCCCGACGGACGCTTCCTCCACGAGATGCGCCGCACCGAGGGCATGGCCGAGCTCATGGCCTGCTGCGACCGCCACCTGCTCGGCGAGCGCGCGGCCGAACCCTTCGCCCCCGACCCCCACCCCGGCCGCGTCGCCCGCCCCACCCGCGAGACGAGGGAGGGGTGTGGGCTCTGAGGGGAAAGGGCACGGCGGCACAGGGGCACGGGTAAGAGAGGGGCACGGGGGCACAGGGGCTCAGGGGCACGGGAGGGAGAGGAAGCTGCGGGATTGATGCCTTGGGTAGGGCCGTTGCGCCGCAACGGCCGCGGCCTAGGGCATGGGCGTAGCCATGCCCCTACCCACCCGACGTCCGGGCCGCAGGCCCTCCGCTGACCCGCAGGCAACGCGGACTCCGCTTCCTCGCAGGCTTACTTCCTCTCCTTGAACGTCAGCGACTCCGAATTGAGGCAGTGGCGGTCGCCGGTGGGCGGGGGGCCGTCGGGGAAGACGTGGCCAAGGTGGGCGTCGCAGAGGGCGCACAGGATCTCGACCCGGATCATGCCGTGGCTACGGTCCTCGAGGGTCGCGACATTCTCCGCCGCGATGGGCTGGAAGAAGCTGGGCCAGCCGGTGCCGGAGTTGAACTTGGCGTCGGAGGAGAACAGGGGGAGGTCGCAGCAGACGCAGTGGTAGACGCCGCTCTTCTTGTTATCCAGCAAGGTGCCGCAGAAGGGCCGCTCGGTGCCCTTGCCGCGGGTGATGCGGAAGGTCTCGGCGGGAAGCTGGGCGCGCCACTCGGCGTCGGTCTTGACCACCTTGGCGACCTTCTGAGGCGCGGTGACACCCCCCTTGCCGTCGCTCAGGCGCACGGTGACATGGGTGGCGGCGGGATTGTGGGCGGGCATGGGAGAGACGGAGGTTGCGGCCTGCCGGTCGCAGGCCGCGAGGAGCGGCA
>JBKDBK010000130.1:0-2010 GCA_046315175.1 Opitutia bacterium
GCGTCTGCGGCGTGCCCTGGTTGCACGACGAGCCAGCCGACGCTGTCGCCCGTGGTCACGAGCTGCACGTGCAGCGCGAGCGTTCGTGCCCAAGTGGCCACGTCCCACGCCGTCGCGCCGGCCTCCGTTCGCGCGGCGAACGCGGTGGAAGACGCCCCCAGCAACGATGGGGCGACCGTTCCTTCCCGACGTTCCCAGATGGCGGCCTCACGCCCGGTGGCCTCGAGAAACGCGGCCAGAAGGGCGGCGACCTCGGTCATACCCGATGGAGGATCAGGCGGAGAAGATGCCCCGCGTCGAAACAGCAGTTCTCGACGCGATCCATCAGCTGCCGCATGAGGAAGATCCCACGGCCCTCTTCACGCTCGAGCCAGTCCGAATGGTCGGGCGTACGCTCGCACTCGGCGAGCTCGAAACCGGCGCCCTCGTCGGTCACCTCCACCACGAGGCGTTCGGGGGAGACCTGAACCGACACCGTCACCTGTCGCGTCATGTCGCCGCCGTTCCCCTGCTGCATCGCGTTCGCGAGGGCCTCGGTGACCGCCACCGGCACATTCAACCGACAGTGTCGCGGCGAGAACCCGGCGGCCTGGCACATGCCCACGATGTGCTCGACCACCGGCGTGATGAGCTGCGTGTCCGACGCGAGCGCCCACGAGTGGGAGGTCGAGTTCACCGAGGGCACCCGGAGGCGGGTTCGGGTGGCCACGAACGTCAGCGGGCTCCGAGCGCGTCCGCGCGTGTCGCGAAGAGGGGAAAAAGTGCGTCGAGCCGCGTGAGTTCGAACAGGGACCGCAGATCATCGTTGAGACCGACCAGTCGCAGGTCCCCACCCGTTTCGCGGAGACGCCGGCTCAAGGATACCAGTGCACCAAGCCCTGAGCTGTCGATATAGCCGGCCGTGCTGAAGTCGGCCACCACGACCCTGACCCCATCCTCCACCGCGTCGAGAATCGCCTGCTTGAACTCCTGACGGTTGGTCACCACCAGCTGACCGTCGACTGTGACGATCAACACGTCGTCCGTGCGTTCCAGGGAAAAGCTCATGCGTTGCTCAGCACCGGGGAAAGAAACGAGTCACTCGGCGCGACCGGCCTGGAGAGCCGTGATCGCGGCGACATGCACAATGTCGTCGGCCGTGGCCCCGCGGGACAAGTCACTGCACGGTTTGGCCAATCCCTGAAGGATGGGACCGATGGCCATGCCATGGCCGAGCCGCTGCGTGAGCTTGTACGCGATAGTGCCGGCGTCGAGCGAGGGAAACACGAGCACATTCGCCACCCCAGCCGCGGGCTCGCCCAGCGCCTTGCGCCGCGCAATCTCGGGGATCAGCGCCGCATCGACCTGCAGTTCGCCGGACACGATCAACTGCGGGGCTTCCGCGCGCACCATCGCCACCGCTTCGCGCACCTTGCTCACCGACGGACCATCCGCGCTGCCCATGGAACTGAATGACAGGAACGCGACCCGCGGCTCGTCGCCTACGATGCGCCGCCGATCAGCGGCCGCCGCGAGGGCAATGTCCGCCAGCTGCCGGGCCGAGGGGTCGGGCACCACGGCGCAATCGGTGTAGGTCAGCACTTCACCGACGTCGCCGCGGAACGGGGGCACGATGAGGTAGAAGGATGACGACACGGTCTTCACCCCCGGGGCCGCCCCGATGGTCCACAAGGCGGCACGCAGCACGTCGGCCGTCGTGTGAACGGCGCCGGCCACACAGCCGTCGGCTTCGCCCAAGGCGACCAGACTGTCAGCGAAATAGAGCGGATCGCGCGCGAGGCGTTCCGCATCTTCTCTGGTGAGCCCGCGACTGCCACGGCGGGCAAGCAAGTGCTCCACCACCCGCGCCCCACGAGGATCGTTCAGCGGATCAACGATCGCGACATTCGACGGCACCACACCGGTGGGCGCATCCCCGCGCCGCACGAGGACCGGATGCACCGATACCATTTTGTTGAGGCGATTCACCGCCGATGCCGTGCGCGGATCGGTGGCCTCGGGAAACAAGAT